>JBOGLX010000135.1:0-88973 GCA_050745765.1 Occallatibacter sp.
CCGCCAGTACAGCCGGTCTGGAGACCGGCGCTACTCACGATTCGCTAATCCAGTACAGCCGGTCAGGAGACCGGCGCTACTCACGATTCGCTAATTCAGGGATAGGTTCTTATGCGCAATCTCTCTCAACTTCGGCTCTTATTTCACCTTATCTGCCCGGTTCCTGGCTGGCGGAAGACGCTGCGGGGGTTACTTCTTGCTTTACTCGATAGAATGGGTGTTTGGAGCGCACGATGCCAATGGTTCTGGACGGGGCGGCAATGGCTGCGGCTATCAAGCAGGAAGTCGCCGAGGAAGTGCGGGCGCTGGCGGCGCTCGGGGTGCGTCCGGGGCTGGCCGCGGTACTTGTGGGGCACGTGGCCGCTTCGGAGATTTACGTCCGCAGCAAGGTGCAGACCAGCGGCGAGCTGGGGCTCTTTAGCGAGCTGGTGATGCGGCCGGAGACGGCGACCACGGAGGAGCTGGCCGGCCTGGTGGCTGCGCTCAATAGCCGCGACGACATCGACGGGATTCTGGTGCAGTTGCCGCTACCCGGGCAGGTGGATGCGCGGGCGGTGCTCGACTTGATTGATCCGGGAAAAGATGTGGACGGGCTGCATCCGGTGAACGCGGGGCTGCTGGCGGCGGGGCGGACAGCGCTGGCTCCCTGCACGCCGCTGGGCGTGATCGAGATGCTCCGGCGCGGCGGCATTCCCATGGCGGGACAGCACGCCGTGGTGGTGGGACGCAGCGACCTGGTGGGCAAGCCGGCGGCCATGCTGCTGCTGCAACAGAACGCGACCGTGACCATTTGCCACTCCAAGACGCGCAACCTCGGAGAGATTACGCGGCAGGCGGACATTCTGGTGGCGGCGATCGGGCGCGCCGGATTTATTACGCCGGAGATGGTGAGGCCGGGAGCGACGATTGTGGATGTGGGCATCAACCGCATTGGCACACGCGAGGAGTTCGAGCGCTTTTTTGCCGGCAACGCCAGGCGCGAGGCGGCATTCGCCAAGCGCGGATCGACGATCGTGGGCGATGTGCATCCCAGGGCTTACGAGCTGGCCGGGGCTTATACGCCGGTGCCCGGCGGCGTGGGCCTGCTCACGGTGGCCATGCTGATGGCGAATACGGTGCGCGCGGCCCGCATGAGACGAGAATCGCCGCGGCGGGGGCTTTAGGCCGATGCTGCGAGTTGGACTGACGGGCGGCCTCGGCAGCGGCAAGAGCACGGTCGCCGCGCTGCTGCGGGAGCTGGGCGCAGAGACCATCGGGGCCGACGCGCTGGGGCGCGCGCTGATGGAGCCGGGACAGACGGTTTACGACGCGATTGTGCGCGCCTTCGGGCCGGGGGTGGTTGAGGCCGATGGGCGGCTGAACCGGGCGCGGCTGGCGCAGCTTGCCTTTGAAGGCGGCAGATTGCAGGAGCTGAATGCGATTGTGCATCCGGCCGTCATCGGCGCGCAGCGGGAGTGGATGGAGGGGGTCTTTGCGCGCGACCCGGCGGCGGTGGCCGTGGTCGAGACGGCGCTGATCTTCGAGGTGGTGCGCGACGCGCGGGCGCGAGGGGAAAGTGAGAGCGTTCTGGCGGACTGGGGGCGGCGCTTCGACCGCATCGTGGTGGTGGCCGCGCCCGACGAGGTGAAGATTGCGCGTTACGGCGCGCGTAATGCCCCCGCGGACCCTGCCGCGCGGAAGGCGGCCGAGGCCGATGCGCGCGGGCGGCTGGCGCACCAGATTCCGGATGCCGAGAAAGCCGCGCAAGCCGATTACAAGATCGACAACTCGGATGGGCTGGACCGGCTGCCCGCCCAGGTGGCGGCCGTGTGGGAAGGGCTCAAGGCCGAGAGCAACAAAATTCCGGGTCCTATGTCTTTAAAATAGAAAAGTCCGCCTGGCGCTGACGGCCTGATTGTTGACGGCTTGAATTTGGACCGGGCGATCGTTAATCGCAGGCCTCAAAATCGAGACCTGGGGCGCCCAATCGAATAAAGGGACAAGAGGTAAGAGGTACGAGGTAAGAGGATCAGGAACGATGAAATTGCGCTTTCTTGTCGTGGTTCTATTGCTGGTGGGCGGGTTCTGGTACGTTACGTCCCACTTGCGGCCCGGCAGCCTCAGCCACTTTTCGCTTTTTAATACGAGCAGCCCGGCCGGAACTTTGCAGTTGACCGAGGCAGAGGCTGCGCCCGTTTGCAATGCCCAGGAGCAGAACGGGATCGACATTTACAAACGGGTGCTGCCGTCGGTGGTGAACATCACTTCGACGACGCTGGTGTGGGACTTTTTTTATGGGGTGGTTCCGCAGCAGGGCCAGGGATCGGGATTCGTTCTCGACAAGGCGGGCCACATTCTGACCAACTTTCACGTGATCGAGGGCTCGAATGGCGGCGTCGCGAATCGGGGCGTCGAAGTTACGCTGAGCAACAAAGGCCATTTCAAGGCCAAGGTTGTTAATTACGACAAGGTGCGCGATCTTGCCCTGCTGCAGATCGACGCGCCCGGTTTGCAGCCGGTGACGCTGGCCGACTCGTCGAAGCTGCAAGTGGGCCAGCAGGTTTACGCGATCGGCAACCCGTTCGGGCTGAGCGGGACGATGACGCAGGGGATCATCAGCTCCATCCGTTCGGTGCGCAACGCCAACGGCGCGCTCATCGATAACGCGATCCAGACGGATGCGGCGATCAACCCCGGCAACTCGGGCGGGCCGCTGCTGAATTCAGGCGGGCAGGTGATCGGGATCAATACGCTGATCGCGTCGAATGGGGCCGACCAGAGCTCGGGGATCGGGTTTGCCATTCCCATCAACACGGCCAAGGCGGTGCTGGCGGACTTTTCGCGCTACGGGCGGGTGCGGCGGCCGTCGCTGGGGATCGTGTCGTTTGCCATCGGGCCGGACCTGGCGCAGCAGATGGGGCTGGCGGCCAACTACGGCGTGCTCATTCAGCGCGTGCTTCCCGGCGGCGCGGCCGAGCGTGCGGGCCTGCGCGGGGGCAAACAGCAAGCCTACGTAGGGAACACGCCGATCATGCTCGGCGGCGACCTGATTGTCGCCATTGACGGCCAGCAGGTGACCGACCCGCAGGACATCAACGACATCATGGACCAGCACGAGGCCGGCGATACGGTCACCGTGACCGTGCTTCGCGGGCAGCGGAAGATGACCGTGAAGCTGACTCTGGGCGAGGCGCGGGACTCGAGCTCTTAAAGCGATCTCTCGCTGGTCGAGCCACGATGCCTGCGCTCCGCTTTGCTTTACCGCGTCTATCCCAGCCGCCAGCGGTTGCAGGTACACGATTTACCACCGCCGGGGAATTGACGCGGCTGTATTCTATGCATATGGAGCCCGCACTCCGAAGCCGCACACTGGAAATTTTCGCCGCCGCCCGCGAACAGCCGGAGACGCACCGCCCGGCGTTCCTGGACACCGCCTGCCACGGCGAGGCGACTCTGCGTGCCGAAGTCGAGGAGCTGCTGACCCGCAGGGATGACGAGACCATCACCATCTCCGTCTCCGAGCTCCTCAAGGCAACCGGCCGCCCCCCTGAAGATTCAGACAGCGGTAATGGCGCCGACGGGTTGGCCGCAGCCCGCGGCCGCGATCGAGCGCCGCTGGGCGTGGGCGCGCGCCTTGGGCCTTACCTCATCGAGGAGCGCATCGGCGCCGGCGGAATGGGCGTCGTTTACAAGGCCCACGACGTCCGCCTGGAGCGCAGCGTGGCCATCAAGGTCATCCATTCGGAGTCTCCCAGCCCGCAGCTTGAGGCGGCTCTGCTGCGTGAGGCGCGGCTCGCCTCGTCTCTCAATCATCCCGGCATCGTCACCATTTACGACATCCTCTCTCACGCCGGAATGACCTGCATCGTGATGGAGTTTGTCCAGGGAAAGCCGCTGCAGCAATTGATTCCCGAGGGAGGATTTTCGGTGGAGCGCGCTTTGTCCACGGCTCTTGCCATTGGCGAAGCCATCGCCGCCGCGCATTCGGCCGGCATCGTACACCGCGATCTCAAGCCGGCAAACATCCTGGTGCGCGACGACGGCCAGGTGAAAATCCTCGACTTCGGACTGGCCAAAATCTTCCGCCACTATGCCGCGGACGCGGAGACCCAGGCGGCGAGCATCTTCGGCGGCTCTACGGTGGGCACCATCGGTTATATGGCCCCGGAGCAGGCCCGCGCCGAAGAGGTGGACGAGCGCGCCGACATTTTTTCTTTCGGCGTCATCCTCTGGGAGTTGCTCACGGGAAAGCTGCCTTTTCAGGGCGCGAACGCCGTTGCTTTGCTCCACGCCGTGCAGACTCTCGAACCGGCGCCGATGCACACGGTCAAGACGGACATCCCCGTCGCGCTTGAAGCTGTGACGCGCCGCGCTCTGGCCAAGAAACCCGCCGGCCGCTACCAAAGCATTCGCGAGATGCTCAAGGATCTCGGCAGCGCCGCGCGCGGCGGCTCCTTGCTTGCCGCAGCGCCGATTGCCGCAGCGCCGATTGCCGCAGCGCCGGACGTTGCCGATACGCCGACCATCGCCGTGCTTCCGCTGATCAACATCAGTCCCAACCCGGAAAACGAATATATCTGCGACGGGCTGGCCGAGGAGCTGATCGACGGTCTGACGCAGATCGCGGGCCTCCGGGTGGTCTCGCGCAACTCGTCGTTCCATTTCAAAGGAACCACGCCCGATACGCGCGAGATTGGCGGCCGCCTCGGCGCAAGCCTGCTGGTGCAGGGAAGTCTGCGGCGCTCGGGCGACAATCTGCGTCTCACCGTGCAGTTGAGCCAGACCAGCGACGGCTGTCAGATCTGGTCGCAGCGCTTCGATGCCCAGGTCCGGGATCTGTTCGCGCTCCAGGATGAACTCACCGCGGCCGTGCTTGAAAAGCTGCGCCAGCAGCTCGGCGCGCGATTCCCTGGGCTGGGCGCGGCGCGGCAGGCGCCGGCGTCGGAAGCCTACGACCTCTATCTGCAGGCCCGATTCGCGTTCAACCGCGAAACCCCGGCGGAGTTTCGCCGCGCCCTCGATCTGTTTCTTCGTTCGGTAGCCGCGGACCCGAATTTTGCGCCGGCGCTGATTGGCGTGGCGGAAACGCACATGCGCATGGACTGGTACGGGCTCGAACCGGCGTCCGAGGCAGTACCGGCGGTGAAGTCGGCGCTGGCCGCGGCGTTGCGTTTGCAGCCGGACTCGGTGCTGGCCCTCTGCAATCTAGCTCTGACGCAAGCCGGCTGGGACTGGGACTGGACCGCGGCGGGCGCCACGTTTGAGCGCGCGCTGGCCGCCGGCAGCGGATTGGCCGCCATTCATTTTCATTACGGCCTCGACTTGCTCACGCCCCAGGGCCGCCTCGAAGAGGCGCTGCGCGCCCTGCGTCATGCCTTAGAGCTCGATCCTCTCTCGCCCATCGTTCACACCGCCGTCGGCGGCTGCTTATACCGCATGCGCCGATGGCAGGAATCCGAAGAGGCCCTGCGCGGGACCTTGCAGTCGAACCCCGGTTTCGGGCACGCCCACTGGTCGCTTGGCCGCGTGCTCATCGAGCAGGGCCGCCACCAGGAGGCGCTCAAACAGTTTGAAGACGCGGCCAAGATCATGGGCCCCATACCGGCCGCGCTGGCCGAGCTTGGCTATTGCCATGCGCGCATGGGCCGCCGCGATCTTGCCCATGCCTCGGTGCAGGAGCTGCAGCGGCTGGCCGGGCAAGAGTGGGTTTCGCCGCTGAGCGCGGCCCTGGTCTACGCCGGCCTCGGAGAGGCGGATGCGGCCATGGAGCGCCTTGAAGCCGCTTTTCAAAAACGCATCCGGCAGTTGGTCTGGGTCAATATCGATCCGCGCTACGACCCATTGCGCCGCAATGCGAAGTTCGAGCAGCTCATCTCCCGCCTTGGGCTGGCGCCGCTGGCAGCTTAGAGCGAAACCAGGATTCCTGTGTCCTTGTTAGTTTGGTTCGGGTCGCTGGCCGTGGAACGGTCCTTAAGCGGCCTTAAAACGGCTTAAAACAGCCTTCAACAGCCTTAAAAGGGCCTTAAATGGCCTTAAATTGGCTTAAAAACGCTTAGATTTTATTACTCATTGGTCATTGGTGTATTTTTTAAATCTATTATTCACAATTACTTATGTATTTTGTGCGCCGGAATTTTTGCTGTTTTGGGGGGGAGGGGGGTGGGGGTGCGCCCTATTTTGTGGATTTCCGCCCGATCCGGCCCTTTCCGCGGTGGCTCCTTCGAGTCCTTAATTAAGATTGTGCGCCAAAGAGGCACAATTATATGCAAAACGGCGCGGAGAAAAATTTGCCGGGACGGAGGCGCTCGGGATGAGTGGATTCCGGCGGTTCAGCGGTTCAGCAAGTCAGAGGTTTGAAGCCCGGAGCGGTTCCGAAGTGCCACGTCTGGTCGAATTTGGCATTGTCCCCGGTCCCCAAACGCGAGGGACCGGGGGCACCCTCAGTTGAATAATCGTCCTCCAGAGATCGTGGCCACCCGCCACCTAGTTTGGCGACGGCCGCTCGATGTCGTCGATAATTACGGTCGGAAAGGAACCCTTCATTGGCTTCAGCTCAAGCCCAAGCTGCTCCCGCAAGGCGGAAAACAGCGACGGGCCACTGCATGGAGCTGGGCCCGGATCAGGCTCTTCCCGTATGGGGCACCAGGTCAAGTCAAAGGTATAGAAGCCGGTCAGCCCCGTGCGGTCTACCACCTCTTTAACCTCGACATCGTGCATCCACGATATCCTTCTTGCCAATTGCGCCATGGAACTAGGATGCGCGTGGAACCGCAGCATCCCATCGACGAGCATCACGGGGTCCATATTCCCATCTCCGGAGTAGTCGCTCCCCTCTTTGAGGCTCCTAAGCTTCGACCCCGTCCCCAGCAATGTCATATTGTACGCAGAGTGCTCTGTCGTTCCGTAATGGAAGCGAAGATGAAACCTGTCAGCGAGAAGCATCTGGAGCATTTGCCCTCGCTGTTCCCGGCTAAGCGCCTGGTACGCTTGGACGTCCTCCGGCGCGACCTTTGCGTGGATAGTGTAATGATCGTCCCACGCCCACTTTGGCTCCCTCAGGATATCTATTAGTGCTATTTTTGGAGCGAACGCGACGCGCAGGAGATACTCAACCGGCGCTGAGTCTGCCTCAAAGCCATCCTCAGTAAACTGAGTCGTCCAGGCTGCCTGTTGCGAGGGCTTGATCGACACGACATCGAAACGGATCGGCTTGCTGCTGTTTCCGGGCCGGGCCCCAGGTGGGTTAGCGCCGGCGCCTTGTGCGTAAGCACCGGAAATGATGCCCAGGGACCCGAGCCACAAGAGCCCCACGCTCGCCAACAGGGCAAGCTCGCTTCCCATGGATGAAATGACTCTTCGCTGCCTAGATCGGCGCCTGTTATCGACGATCATATTGGGAGTCCTAGAGGTCGAATTTGCTTGAAAGATCGGGCAACGATACGGCGAAGAATTGCTGAACGTCTTTCCCCGTCGCCTTGCCGAACGCGCCGCGCCAATGCTGTTCGATTTTGCCGTTCTCTCCGATCACAATGGTCTCCGGCGTACCGATGAAGCCTAGCTTGGCTAAGTCCGCGGTTGAATTGTCTGCATAGCTCGGGAACGGGTACGGATGCTTCGCTAAGTATGTATGGAGGGACGTTGCGTCTGAAGACACCGATAAGCCGACGAAGCTGTATTCTTCGCTACGCTGCTTCGCGAGCGCCAGTATGCTTGAGTAATTGACCGCGCACCAGTGACAGGACGGCGAAAAGATATAGACGACCGTCTTCTTCTTTCCTTCCAGAGCCAAAGTTGACTCGGCCCCGGCTGCGTTCGTCACCGACAGGCGATCGACGAAAGTGCCGATTTTGCTTTCGACCGGGGAGCTGGCCATCAGCGGGGTAATGGAAAGGGCCCTCTCTAGAGAGGCGCGACTCTTCGCTAAATAAACGTTCCCGAGCAGCGATGCCGCAAGAAGGACCAAGTAGAGGTAGGACAGGATCGAAGGACGCAGTTGACTTTCCTGTGGGGCGCGCTCTGGCTTCATCATTCGCTCCTATCTGAGGCGGCCGTTGGGACTGAGTTAGCCGAAGTTGAACGCGGGCATCAGCCATAGACTGTAAATGCGCAGCCACGGAGAAGACGCGGGGCGAACTTGCGCTGGGGACGAAATGGAGGCGAGGTTCCGGCTACGTGACGGTCGCGAGCGCGCCTTATGAGGACGCGCCCAACTGGCCCGACTTCCCGCGCTTCCGGAAGAGTGCGCACGACCGCCACGTCAGCGTCTTCTGCGCCGCGTCCGCCGCCGCTAGCGACCGGCGCCTAGCTCCGCCGATTCGAGATGCGGAGGGAGCGCTCCGGGATCACTACGGCCCGCAGCAACCCTGGCAGCATGGGTCGTAGCCGGTGCCGCCTGAATTGCAGGCCTGTTCTTCGTTGTTGTACGGGCAAGCTGAGCACTGTCCAGGTATACAATTGGTTTTCGCATGCACCACGGGCAAAGGCGTCATCAGGAAAAAAACCAACGCCATCAGCGGAAGGGCGAGCACTCCGACCCTCGTCACCTTATTGTCAAGATTGGGGATCACGGAACACCTCCTGAATGGGATTATCCCGATGCAGGAGAGTAGCTCCCTTTTCCTTCCCCTGTCAAGTGAAAAGTTGCCTTTACGGCAAGCTGGCCATCCCTCTGACTCACCTCGCCCCAGCATTTTGGGGTCGAACACGATCCAGCACCGCAGTCTGTAGGAGCCTGGCGAACAACAGATAGCCACCTACAGCAACTCCATGCATGAATAAGCATCTTACAACCATAGATACACATGAAACTGCACGGCGATCCCTAGCAGGGACCGGCCTTTGTCCACGCTTCAAACTTCGTATAACAAATCAAGCGGCGGGTGGCCCCGGTCCCTTCGCCCTTTTCAAACCACAAGTGAGGGTGCCCCCGGTCCCTCGCACTTGGGGACCGGGGATGCCACAAGCGTCAAAAGGCTGGGTGCCCCAGGTCCCGATTTTGGGACCTGGGAGATCACGAATCCTCGCGGTCGCGGCACTACTCGATCGGAACCCTGGTTTGCCACTGGACAGGGCAGAATTCAGCCAGGAGAGCGAAATCTCGCGGATTTGTGGTGATAACGGCGATTCCATTCCTGGCCGCGCTGGTGGCGATCAATGGCAGGCGGCCCACTCACGAATTTCAGATCATCAGGAGCAAGGTCCAGGACGCTGTGCCCCGTTCATCGCGGCTTCATCGCGATGAGCGGGTCTTCGGGCCGGGCGACCCGCTTCTGGGACCTGGGTTGACCGCATCGGACATTCTTCATCTTGACGCGTGAGGCGCTACGCGCTACATTGAGGCATGATCCGGTCGTTCCGGCACGCAGGGCTGGAGAAGTTCTTTCTCACAGGCAGCAAGGCAGGCATCCAGCCCGCGCACGCGCGAAAGCTGGCAGTCCAGCTCGGTACCCTCCATGTTGCCAGCGCACCCGATGAGATGAATTTCGCCGGGTGGGACCTGCATCCGCTGAAAGGGGACTTGGCCGGCCACTGGTCCGTCAAGGTCAACGCAAATTGGCGAATCACATTTCGATTCGAGGGGAAGGACGCAATCCTTGTTGACTATAGGGACTACCATTGAGAGAAGGAGAGCCAACAATGCTGACCATGTACAATCCGCCCCATCCCGGCGAGCTGATCCGCGAGTGCATCGGCGAGGTGCAGGTCGGCGAAGCAGCGCGCAGGCTCAAGGTCTCCCGCTCCACCCTCTCCCGCCTCATCAACGGCCGCGCCGCCGTCACCGCATCGATGGCCCTGCGCCTCTCCGACGCCTTCGGCACCGAGCCGCGCCTGTGGCTCGACCTTCAGCAGCAGTACGACCTCTGGCACGCCTCGCGCCGCAAGCGCCCCAAAGTCGAAGCCTTCCCCCGCGCCGCCTGATTGGGCGAGTCCGGCCCACTGAAGCCAGCCCCGTACATACAAGCAGGCCGTTCGAAATACATCGTGCGCCTGGGTCAGCGCCTATGCGGAAGTCACCATTTAGCAATTATTCCGATGGTTCCGGAACCGAAAGATTTTTTGAAATCCGAAAAGACCTCACCGGCAAAATTGCCCCAGCCGGTGGCTTCCTGGGCAGAGAGCCGAATTTTTCGGCAAGAAGGCGGATTTTCGCATTTTTTAGTCACAGCCTCCTGAGGCAATGCTGGTTTGGCAAATCGAATTCTGCAGGCCAGGAAATAGACGACGCTATTTCCGGCGGACGCCGCCAGGTCTCTGACAGGATGGTTTTGAATCCTTCGATCGCCAATCCCAGGTCCCAAAATCGGGGACCTGGGGCACCCTCGGTGGTACAAGTTCAAATGGTCAGAGACCTGGCCGCACCCGCCGCCTGCAATTTCATGGGACGCGCTTTATAATTTTCAACATCGTTCCAACTCGGCGTTCACACCCCCGATGAGAAAGCGAGGAGATCGATATGGTTTACGGCGACAACCTTATTCACCTGCTTGCATCCGGCGCCGATACCTGGAACGCGTTCCGCAGCCGGAATCCCGGCGGCGTGATGCTGAACCGCGCCCGCCTTGCCGAGGCGCAACTGGCCCATGCCGACCTGCACCGGGCCTTTCTCCAGGAGTCGAATCTCGAGCGCGCAAACCTGGAATGCGCCTCTCTCGAAGGCGCGATCCTTCGCAATACCAATCTGCGCGGTTCGGATCTGCGCTCGGCCAAGATCGACGGCGCCGATCTGTTCTCCGCCGATCTGTCCGGCGCCGATCTGCGCGGCGCCAGCCTTGCCGCTACCTTCCTGAAGCGCGCCGACCTCAGCGGCGCCGATTTGAGCACCGCCCACGGCCTTACCCAGAAGCAGATCGTCGAAGCTCTTGGCGACCACGATACCCGGTTGCCGGATGACTTGCCGCGCCCGGCGAATTGGATTGCGAAAGGTTCGTGCTAATGGATGCTTCCGTTCGGCCGGTGCGCGTTGCGGTGGTTGGAGGCGGCTGCGCGGCGCTGGCGGCTGCTTTCGAGCTGACCCGTCCCGAGCACAAGGGAAAGTACGAAGTCACTGTCTATCAGATGGGCTGGCGGCTGGGAGGCAAGGGCACGTCCGGGCGCGGCCCAGCCGGACGCATTGAAGAGCACGGTCTTCACCTGTGGATGGGCTTTTACGAGAACGCATTCCGCCTCATGCGCGAGTGCTACGCCGAGCGCAACCAGGCGTTTCCCAACTGCCGCTTCGCCCATTGGAGCGACGCCTTCAAACCCGCGCCCGATGTGGGCGTGGCCGACCGCGGCCTCAATGCGGGTGTGGGCGCGGGTGTGGGCGCGGGTGCGGGCGCGGGTGCGGGCGGCTGGGAGTTTTGGCTGGCGCACTTTCCTCCCGGCCGCGGCGAGCCGGGCGACCCGGCCACGGGCGATCCCCTCTCCGTCGCCGCCTACCTCCGCCAATCGGTTATGCTCGTCGGCGAGCTGCTGCGCTCGGCGGGCGCAATGGAAGAGCCGCAGCAAGCCGGGCGCGCCGCAGCGGAAGCGCCCAGCGGGCCGGATGCGCTGGCCGCCGCCATTGGCGCTCTGCTTCGCTACGGCCAGCTCGCCACAACAGCCGCCATCCTTGAAGCCAGCCAGCTTCTGTGCCTGGCCGTCAACGCATTTTCACCGCAGTTATTTTCTTCGGTCGCCTCGCCGACCGCGCAGCTCCTTGAAGTGCTGGCGGCGGCTGCGCGCCGCCGGCTGGCCGCGCTGGTTGAGGCCGACCGCGAGCTGCGCCGCGTCTGGCAGGTCATCGATCTGATTCTCGCCATCCTGCGCGGTTCCATCCGCTCGGGACTGGTCCTCGATCCGCGCGGCTTCGACGCCATCAACGACTACGACTGGAGAGAATGGCTGCGCATCAATGGCGCCTCCGAGCAGTCGCTCGATTGCGGCTTCATGCGCGGCATCTACGATCTCGTCTTTGCCTATGAAAACGGCGACATCGCCCGCCCCCGCCTGGCCGCCGGCGTGGCCCTCCGCGGCGCCATGCGCATGTTCTTCACTTACCGCGGTTCGCTCTTCTGGCGCATGAGCGCGGGCATGGGCGACGTTGTCTTCGCCCCCCTCTACCAGGTGTTGAAGCACCGCGGAGTGCGCTTCAAATTTTTCCACCGTTTGCGCAACGTGGGCCTGGCGCCGGCCGCCGAGGGCGAGACGGCTTACGTGCAGTCCCTTCAATTCGACGTGCAGGCGCGGGTGGCCGGCGGGGGCGAGTACCAGCCGCTGGTCGACATCAACAATGTTCCCAGTTGGCCCGCGCAGCCCGATTACGCGCAGCTCACCGGCGGCGCCAAAATGGAGCGCGAGGGCCGCGAATTCGAAGCCATCTGGGAAAAGCGCCGCGCCGGCCTAAGAAAACTCACGGTGACCAGGGACTTCGATTTTCTGATCCTCGGCGTGAGCGTCGCCGTCCTGCCCCAAGTGGCGCGCGAATTGATCGAGCGCGAGCCGCGCTGGCGCGATATGGTGCGCCACGTCAAAACCGTTCCCACCCAGGCATTCCAGATCTGGATGCGCCAGAGCACTGCCGATCTCGGCTGGCCCCATCCTCCCGCCAACCTTTCCGGCTTCGTCGATCCGTTCGACACCTGGGCCGAGATGAGTCATCTGATCCCCGAGGAATCGCGCAAAGAGCCGGTGCGCTCGATCGCTTATTTTTGCGGCGTGCTCCCCGACGCGCTGCCGGAAGGCGCTCCGGTGACAGCGCCGTTTCACCGCAAGCAGAAGGAAGCCGTGCGCGCAAACGCTCTCAAATTTCTCAATACGGGCGCTGGAACGCTCTGGCCGTCGGCCGTCAGCGAGGGCGAATTCCGCTGGGATCTTCTCGCCGCCGAAGACGAATCGAGCCCCCAATCCAGTGCTCAATCCGGCCCGCGGCGCTTCGACACCCAGTACTGGGCGGCCAACGTCAATCCCACGGACCGCTATGTCCAGTCCTTGCCGGGCAGCATTGCCTATCGCATCTCTCCGCTCGACATGGCCTTTGACAATCTGACCGTGGCCGGCGATTGGACAGCCTCCGGACTGGACTCCGGCTGTATTGAATCGGCGGTCATGTCGGGCATGTTGGCCGCAAACGCAATTTCCGGTAAACCGGGGATTCGTGAGATTGTAGGATATGACCATCCCTAGGATGCGTGCATGAGTACAAGTTCCCCGCACCTGAAAAGAACGCCGCCTGAGCAGAGCGCGCCGGTTCGCAGCCGCATGGCGCCGCCGCGCGGTGGGCCGCAAGCAGGCGTGCCGCCGGAGTTGTTCACCGCCGCCGGCGCGGCCGTTTGCGGGGCTGTCGAAAATGGCGTGCGCACAGCCTACTCTGTGATCGACGACTACATGCGGCGCGGACAGGACGCGGCGCGGGGCATTTTCAATAACTCAGACAGGCGAGGTTTTATGAGCGACGACAGAGGCAACTTCGGCGGGGGATACAACCCCATGAATCCGCTGGCCATGGTCACCGAACAGTGGATGATGGCGATGCGCATGTGGAGCCAGGCCTTCTCGGCCTTCGTCCCCTCCGCCTGGCAGCAGCCGGGAATGAACCCCTTCGCCTGGAGCGACACCCTTGCGCCGGCAGTGTCGGTGAAAGTATCGTCGGCCTCGCCGGTCGAGGTCGCGGTCAAAGTCAATCCTGGGCTGGACTTGTCTATGCTCGTCTCCGAGCCGTTGCTTGCCGAGGGCTTCACGGCTCCGCCCATCGATGCTCCCGCCATTGTTCGCGAGCCGGGAACGGTCCGGGTGAGCCTCAAGATCGGGGCGAAGCAGCCGGCTGGAAAATACCACGGCCACATTCTCAAACAAACGGACCGCAGCGTCGCCGGAGACCTTACGGTCGTCGTCTCCTGAGCGCGCTCGGATCGGACGCGCATATGAGTACCCCTGACGGAAGCCTGGTTTCGTCCGTGTTGCGGGACTATGGCGAAGCAACCCGCGCCCTGTTGTTCCAGTATCTGCCCGCCGCGGAGCCGCGCCGCTATCTCTACGACCTGGTGGCCGATTATCCCCGCCGCGGCGGCCGCGCCTTCCGCCCCAGTCTCTGCATCGCCACCGCCCGCGCCTTCGGCACGCCCATGGATCTCGCCCTGCGCACCGCCGTCTCCATCGAGATGATCCACAACGCCATGCTCATCCACGACGACGTCGAGGATGAGAGCGAGCAGCGCCGCGGCAAGCCCACCATGCACGAGGCCGAAGGCGTGCCCATCGCCATCAACGTGGGCGACCTGCTCTCCCTGCTCGCCATGCGGCCCCTGCTCGACAACCGCGGCATCCTCGGCTCGGAAATGTCGCTGCGCATCCTCGAAGAGACCGAGCGCATGGCCCGCGAGTCCGCCGAAGGCCAGGCCTTCGAGCTCGGATGGCGCCGCGACAACGTCACCGACGTCGGCGAGGCCGACTACCTGCACATGGTCCTCAAGAAAACCTGCTGGCTCGCGACCATCCATCCCAGCAGGGTCGGAACCCTCATCGGTTCCCGCGGCAGCGTGCATCTCGACCGCTGCATCCGCTTCGGATTTTTTCTCGGCGCCGCCTTTCAAATCCAGGACGATCTGCTCAACCTCGAAGGCGATCTCACCGCCTACGGCAAGGAACTGGGCGGAGACATTCGCGAGGGCAAGCGCACTCTCATGCTGATCCATCTGCTTGCCCAGGCCGGCAAGGCGGAGCGCAAGCGTCTTTGCTCCGTCCTCGGCCGGACGCGCAGCCTGCGCACCGACGCAGACGTCCTGTGGGTGCGCCAGCGCATGGACGCTCACGGTTCGCTCGACTATGCCCGCCAGGTTGCGCAGGGCATCGCCGGCGCGGCGCAGTACGAGTTCGAACAACTCTACGGACAGCTTCCCGACTCGCGGGACAAACAATTCCTCAAAGCTCTGCCGGTCTGGGTGATCGAACGAACAAAGTAACGGAGGATGGATAACAATGTATAAGGAGGATGAATAACAACGTATAAGGAGGAGGAAGATCGATGCAGCTCCGGCTTCCTGCGATACGGCCGTTGCGGCCGGTCACCGCGCCGGAGGTGCAGCGGTTGTTAGCCCCGCGCTTTAGCGTGGGGTAGCCGATCCCCGAAGGTCTCCAGTCCCGTAGGGACGGCGCTGCCGCCCAGTGGTTTTCGGCCGTGGCGTAAGAGCCAAAAAACAAAGGCGGGCTTTAGAGCTTGGGGAAAAAGGGCCAAATTCGGCTTGGATAGCAGGGCAAGCGAGGCAGGGGCTAAAGCCCGAGTCTTTAAAATGAGCATCTTCGGCACGACTGAAGTCGTGCCCTGGTTACAAAGCGATGCTTCGACCGAGTTTTTCCGCAGCCTGTTTAGCCCTGCGGAGTTTTTCCGCTTCACGGCCATCGCTCTCACCGAAACAACCCCTTCAGCCGGAACAATTTTGATATTCATTTAACAAAATAACGGAGAAGCCGATGACGCGCGAAGAGTTCACCGCCGGATTGCCCAAGCTGACCGACAATCCGCTGCCCATCCAGCCGCCTTTCCTGTTCAACGGCATGTCGGCCCGCGTCTTCCCCCTGCGTGCCTCCCTTGACTCCCTGCAGCGGGTCTGCGACGGCCTGCTGAACTTCGTTCCACCCCAGGCCGGCTACTTCCGCGCCCCGCTGCCCTACGTCATGATGATGGTGCTCGACTATGGCCAGGTCGCCGAGGCCGTCGCCCGCATCGGCTGGTTCGCGCAGATCGAAGTCTTCTTCATGGTGCCCGTCGAGTGGTACAAGCTGGTCGGCGATCGGTGGGTTTTTCACGACTGGGCCGTCATCACTCCCTACGTCTTTGTGAACGACGAATTTTCCGTGCCCCTCGGCCGCACCGTCTACGGTTTTCCCAAGGTTCTCGCCAAGGTGACGAAAGCCAAAACCGCGTGGATCGAAAACGCCGTCGCCCCGGTCACCCTGGCGCGCATTGAAACCGAGGTTTTTCCTGAGACCTATACCGGCGCACAAATTCAAAGCCGCGTCTTCCTCGAGATCGAGCGCGCCACCATTTCCAACCTGCGCATGCCCTTCGACGCCTCCAGCCCGGTCATGCCCTGGACCATCGTCTCCAACATTGCCAAAACCTTCGCGGGCTTTACCCGCGATGCCACATGGCTGGCGCAGGCCATGCGCATCTCCCCCGTCAACCCCTTCGCCGATCCCGGCGTCGCAAGTGAAATGCTCTCGCGCATGATGCCCTGGTTTGCCCCCGGCGGCAAGGGCTTCGTCCAGAATTCCCTCAACCTCAAGCAATTCCGCCGCTCGGAAAATCCTTCGGACTTCTGCTACCAGGCCCTCACCAACGGCCAGATGATCACCACCGCGGTCAATGGCGCCGGCCTGCTCGGCGAGTACGAGATCATGCTCGGCGACATCGGCGGAGGCCACACGGTCAGGCTCTACGACTACGCTTCGCTGCCCATCGTCTCCACGCTCGGCCTCGAAGTGCAGCGCCAGTGGAAGGGTCCGAAAGGCAACATCTCCGAGCTCAAGCCCGTTATGCCCTTCTGGCTCGACGTCGACCTCCTCTACGACCAGGGCCAGAACATCGCCTGGCGCGCCATCGACCGCATCTGGAGAGACGCATCCGGAACCCCCTTCGATCCCCAGCCTGCCGACTCCAGCGCCCAGGCGCCGGCATTCAACTCGACCGTCACCACCGCCATCGACGACATCGCCGGCCCCTTCGAGTTCTCCGATACCGCCATCCGCGTGCTTCCCCTGCTCGCCAAAAAAAGCGCCCTGCAGAAGTACGTCGACGGCTACCTCAACGACGCCCTTCTGGGCCCCATCACCAACGAGCACGGCGGAGCGGAGTTCCTCCGCTTCTGTGTCTGGTCGCGGCCCGCGCCCGCCGACATTACCGCCGGAGAGGAATACGCGTACGTCTACCTCGTCGTCTCCAGCTTCGGCGGCGTCATGTCCCTGACCAACAACGTCGGCGACTGGACAAAATACCAGCTCACCTTCATGATCCCGGCCGAATTCCAGCGCAAGAACGCCGATGGCGACTGGCAAATGAACTCCGTAGGCATGGTTCCCGCCTTCAGCTTCGTCGACAACTGCATCTCCGCCATCGCCCGGCTCGAGGTGCAGGGCTTCGGTGCCACCGTTGCCAACTTCCTCCGCCCGGAGAGCGTCTGGCTCAGCGACGAAAAGGAGTTCAGCAGCAATCCGGAACAAACCCTTTTGAGCGTCGAGACGGAGGTCTGGCCGGCTCTCGGCGAGGGCCAGAAAGCCTCCATCCTTCCCGTCATCGAGATCGTCCAGGGCGATCCCAAAGCCGGACTCGACGACGCCCCCGACGCGCCCTGGAGATGGTCGGAGCTGCTGCGCGCCGAACTCCTCGCCAAGAAGGAAACCAAAGCCCAATCGCCCAACGATCTCCGGATCGCCCGCGCCCTTGCCCTCGAACTGCTCGGCAATCAGCAGCCCTTCACGGCATATTCCCTCAAGCAGTTCCGCGACGCCACAAACCCCGAGAAAGCCTGTTACCAGTCTCTGGTCACCGTTCCCCGCGAAATCAAAGAGCTCTTCGATCTGCAGGAGATCGAGGAGACCCTGGTCGTCGAGATTCACCAGTACCCCGGCCTCGACATCGCCGGCCAGCTCGGCCTGGTGGCAACCACCCTGCCGGTCAGCGACTCCGGAATCGTCAACAGCGTCCAGGCCGTCCGTCCCTTCTTCATCCGCGGCACGCTTTATGAGCCGCTGGCCCAGCGCCTGGCGTGGAGGGCCGGGACCATGGACTGGTCGCTCGACACCAAAACCGCTTTCTCCACCAAGCTCAGCGACCAGGAAGGCTCTCCCGCCATCACCGCCGACTACCGCGCTGAAACCCTCCAGGACCAGATGGACCCCTGCCGCATGAGCGCCATCATGTACCAGGCCGCACAGCGGCTGAATTGGACCGAAGAGGAGCGGAAACAGAGAAATGCCCCCGCCTTCAGCAAAGCCGACGCCCGCCGCGCTCTCGGCAACATCGACCCGCAGACGGTGGTCGAGTCCGTTCTCTCCCGCGAATGGGGCAACATTGACAGCGCCGCAAAGTGGCGCGCCGGCCGCAAGGAGCTCATCAAAGCCTTCGGCGCGCTGCCCCTCGGCGGTCCGGCCTCGGCCTTCACCGAGTCGGTTCTCTACAGGAAGATCAACAACGAGCTTGCCGAAGCTCCCGGCGCAGTCTCGAGCCCGCTGCACGTCGAGGAACAGTACTACCAGAACGTGGAGGAGCTGACTGCCCAAATCCGGCAGCTCGCAAAAGAAAACCCTGAAACAGCCAGCGCCCGCTGGCGCAATACCATCGAGACCATCATCCTCTCGCAGGAGATCTTCACCCGCTTGCGGCTCGAGATGGAAGAGAACGTCACCCTTCTTGCCTCGCTCGCCATCCTCAAAATGCCCGGACTGCGCGCCTTCAACCAAAAGATGGGAGAGCCGCCGCCCAGCGTCGAAGATCTGGCGGAGTTGGGGGTGAGGCTCATCGTGGGCCTTCATACCATCAGCCACCAGAAGATCGAAGGCGAGCCGTCGGAGTACAACAACCTGGACGCACAGGTGCACGCCGATCAGGCGCGGCTCGAAGAACTGCTCCGCCGGCTTCCCATTGGCTCCACGGTGAAGCAGGTCAAAAAGTGGCTCGAAACCCACAGCACAGAGGAAGCGATGACGTGGGCGCTCGACCACACCGAGGAATTCCGCCAGATGGTCACCCTGGCGCGCGCGTATTGCGATGCGCAGGAAAACGCCTTCCTGAACAAGCTCTCGCGCGCCTACCAGAAGCCCGACTTCTGCATCCGGCGCGACACTGTCGGCGCCGCATCCAACCAGCTTCTGCCGCTCTCGCTCTCGTGGAATGCGGATTGGTACTACGGCCGCGAGATCGAATACCACCGCAAGCTCGCCCGCCTGAAACTTTCAAATGCCCAGTCCGCTCCCGCGACGCCCGCTTCCGTGGCCCCGGCTCCGGCAAAAGGCGACAGCGTCGCGCAGAGTGTCGGCAAGGGGGCGGATCTCTAATCCCATGGCCACTTGTTCGGGGGAGGGAAGCATCGGAAATCCGTCGGCCACCAGCGGAACCGCGCGCCACATGTCGGGAGCGCTCCGGTTGAACGCCGCGTATGCCGCTGCGGTCCAGAAAGCCGTCAGCGACGCCAACCGCGCATCGATGGCCGCCGGCCCTTGCCCGCCCGCGCCGTCGGCAATCAAAATTTGCCGGGCCAGCTCCACCATGCCGATGTTGTGCCCCGCCAGCGCAATAGGCCGTCCGAAAAACTCCTGTTCGAGCGCCCTTTCGATGGCGTCCGCCACGTCGCGGACGTCGATCGCGCAAATGGTCTGGTCCATCACCGCAGGCAGCCGGCGCGCCAGCACCAGCCGCACAAAACTCGATCCTTCCGCCCGGAACTCCCAGGGTCCAAGGCAGGCCGCCGGGTTCACGATCGCCGCCGGCAATCCCTCCCTTGCGGCAGCCATCACGGCGCGCTCCATCGCCGCCTTGGCCTCAAAGTACGGGTACAGCGATCGGCGCCACGCCGTTTCCATCGCGGCCAGCGGCGGTTCCCGCCGGGGAAGCGTAGTGAACGAGCTGATGTACACAAGCCTGAGCCGGTTGCGCCGCGCCGCATCCACCACCCGCTCGGTGCGCCGCACCGCCCCATCGATCGCCATGCGCCATGCCCCGCTTCCGGCCACGCATGGCTCCAGCGGATACGGCGCCGCGGCGTCCACAATCGAATCGTGGCCGGCCCCGAGTTCGTTCAGCCCGCTGAATTCCCCGTCCACCCGTGCTATCGTTACCTTCAGATCGCTGAGAGCCTCCGGAGCGGCTCGCCGCGTGGCCGCCGTCACCTCATGGCCCCGCGCCAGCGCACGGCGCACAACGGCCTGCCCAAGATGCCCCGTGGCTCCCAGCACTAATACGCGCACCGTTCAACCTTTCGATCCGTTGGTCCCAGGCACTTCGAAGACCCTGTCCGGAAAAGAGGAAACGCTATGACTCCTCCCAACCCCTTCGCCGCCATCAATCTGCACGGCAATGGTACGATGCGCGGGGTCACCCTCGCTTTGCCCACCGACCGCGTGCGCGACTTTCTTCCCGCCGGCATGGAACTCGGCGAACAGTCCGTCTCGCCCAAGGGCACCCATCCGGTGATCCTCTTCTTTCACGACATGTTTCGCGCGCAGATGTCCATCCCCACCCTGCTCCCCAACATGACCTACCGCGAACACAGCGTCGGCGTCCCCTTCACCTTTATCTCCAGGGGCTCGCTTACGCCCGGCGTTCCCGGCCCCTACTACTTCATGCCCAAGCTCTATCTGGACAACTTCTGGGCCACGCTGGGGGGAATGCTCTTCTGGGGTTTCGCCAAGGAGATGGCCTCGGTCGTCGTGACCGCCGAGAGCTATACCGTCACCAGCTTCAGCGGACGCCGCATCACTTCGCTCGCCTGGAAGAATCCCGGCGATCTGGACTACAAGCCCATCGCCGACTATCCCAACTTCGAGCCCGTGCGCCAGATGTTGACCCAGCCCATCATCTCCATGGTCCCTGCCGCCATGGGGCCGTTCTTCATCCTCTCGGACTTCGACAAAGCGTGGGACGTCGCCACCGTGCGCCCCCTCGAAACCGGCCTTGAAGTTGACATAGAGTATGTCCCCGGATACGCAGGCGGCCGTTACCCCGCCTCGGGATGGTCGCCAGGCATCGACACATCGGTGCTCGGCTCTTACGAGTTGAGAGCGCCCTGGCGTCTAAGCCTTCCTTATCCGCCGCTGCTCGCTTTCCGGCGCTGACCAGGCTGCAATCCGAGATACTGCCGGCGCGCCCCTCCGCATCCGTTCCCATGGATAACCACTGCCGAGTGGTATAGTTGACCCAAAGAAAAGGCTCCCCCAAAGCCTTCGATTTCAATCGGAGCCATCTCTCATGCAGTGTCCTTCTTGTGGCACGGAAAACTCTCCCCGCGTAAAATTCTGCTCCGAATGTGGCGTGCCACTCGGCATCCCCTGCCCGTTCTGCACCTACCGCAATCCTCGAGACGCCGAAAAGTGCGGCCAGTGCGGCAGCTCCTTCCATTCCGCCCAGGCGCCCACCGCGGAACGCCGTCATCTCACCGTGTTCTTCGCCGACATTGCCGGCTCCACGGCCCTCGCCGAAAAGCTCGATCCCGAGGATCTGCGCGAGCTCTACGCCCGCTACCAGTCGGTCTGCGCCGAGGTCGTCCAGCGCTTCGAGGGCCACGTCGCGCAGTACCTCGGCGACGGTGTTCTCGCCTACTTCGGCTATCCCGCGGCCCACGAAGACGACGCCGCCCGCGCCGTCCGCTCCGGTCTCGAAATCCTGCGCCGCATCACCGGCGACGGCCTCGACCAGAAGCGCCCGCAGGTCCGCATCGGCATTCACACCGGCCTGGTGGTGGTCGGCGACGTCGGCGCCGGCGTCCGCCGCGAGCAGCTCGCCCTCGGCGAAGCCCCCAACATCGCCGCCCGCCTGCAGTCGGAAGCCCTGCCCGACACCATGGTCGTCAGCGGCGACACCCGCACCCTGCTCGCCGGCCAGTTTGCCCTCGAAGATCTCGGTTCCCGCACCCTCAAGGGCCTCTCGCGCCCCATGCACATCTTCCGCGTCCTGGGCAGGAGCAAGACGGCCAGCCGCTTCCAGGCCATGACCAGCGCCCACGGACTCACCGGATTCGTGGGCCGCGACCGCGAGCTCGATTCGCTCCGCGACTCCTGGAAGCAAGCCGCCGAGGGACGCGGCTGCACCATCCTGCTGCGCGGCGAGGCCGGCATCGGAAAATCGCGGCTCCTCGCGGCCGCGGCGCAGCTTGCGGCCAGCTCTCTGCACGAAGTCTTCGAGGCCCAGTGCTCGCCCTATCAGTTGAACAGCCCTCTGTTTCCCATCCTCGAAATGATCGAGCGCCGCCTGGGGCTGGTCGAGACCATGTCCGCTGCCGCAAAACTTGATCTTCTCGAGCAATTCGCCGCCGGCCGCGGCATCCCGCTCGAGCAGGCAGCCACCGCGCTCGCCGAACTCTTTTCCGTCCCCAGCCTCGAACGCTATCCCGCCATCGACATGCCGCCCGCCAAGCGTCTCCAGTGGATGATCGGGATCGTTGCCCAACTGCTGCTCCACTCCGTCGGCGGCTCGCCCGTCCTCCTGCTGATGGAAGATCTGCACTGGGCCGATCCTTCCACGCTCGATCTGCTCGGCGAGATCGTCGAGCGGCAAGCGGACCTGCCCGTCCTCATGGTCTCGACGACGCGTCCCGAGTTTTCCGCTCCCTGGCTCAATCACCCCAATTGCCGCGAAATCCATGTGGACGCGCTGCCGCCCGAAGACACCCGCGCGCTCGTCGCCCGAGTGGTCGGCTCCAAACCCCTGCCGGCCGCCCTGGTCGAAGAGCTGGTCGCCCGCACCGCCGGTATTCCCCTCTTCGTCGAGGCCGTCACCCGCACCGTCATCGACGCCGGCATTTTGCGCGAATTGGACGACCGCTACGAGCTTACCGGACCCCTCCCGCCCGGCCTTATCCCCGCCACCGTGCAGGATTCCCTCATGGGCCGCATCGACCGCCTTGGAGCCGACCGCGTCGTCGCCCAGCTCGCCGCCACCATCGGCCGCGAGTGCAGCTTCGAGCTCCTCCAGACCGTCCTCGGCAAATCCGCCGAATCCCTCGCCGCCGCCCTCATCCGCCTCGTCGAGCTCGAAATCGTCCTCGAAAACGGCACTCCTCCGGGCTCGACTTACATCTTCCGCCACGCCCTCATCCAGGACGCGGCTTACGGCTCGCTTCTCCGCACCACCCGCCAGGAGTTTCACCACAAAATCGCCGAAGCCCTCGTCCATCGCTTCCCCGAGATGGTGGAGACCAAGCCGGAGTTGCTCGCCCGCCACTACGAAGGCGCCGGCCGCACCGCCGAAGCCATCGCCGGCTGGATGAAAGCTGGCAATCAGGCCCAGCAGCACTCGGCACTCCGCGAGTGTACGGCCTATCTGCAGAAGGCGATCTCGCTGCTGGAAACCCTCCCCGCAGACGATCCCAACCGTCTGCAGACCGAAATGGAGGCCCAGCTTGCGCTCTCGACGGCCCTCATGGCCACCCTTGGCTGGGGCTCCAGGGAGGCAGAGGCCGCCTGCATCCGCGCCCGCGATCTCTGCGAACGGCTTGGCAACAGCGCGGGCTACATTGGCTCGCTCTGGGGCCTCTGGACCGTCTACTTCCTGCGCGGCACCCTCGTCCTCTCCCTCGACGCCGCTCGCCGGGTCCTCGACGCCGCCCTCGCCTCCGGCGATCCCGGCCTGGAGATCGTCGCCCGCCAGGGCTACGGCTACTCCAGCTACTTCATGGGCGATTTCCCTGCCGCCCGCGAGCACGCCGAGAAGGCCATCGCCCACTACAACCCCGAGCGCGAGCGCGGACTCGCCATCGCCTTCCAACTGCCGCTCTCCTTCGCCTGCGCCAACTTCCTCTCCTCGAGCCTCTGGTTCATGGGCTATCCCGAACAGGCCGAAAAGGCGCGCAATCTGTCCTGGGAGATGATTGAAACGCTGAATATCCCAGCGTGCACCGCGTTCGGCCTCGGCAACCTTCTATTAGTTGTTTATTCCCGCCGCGATCTCGAGGAGATCGACCGCATCTCCGACAAGCTCTGTGCCCTCTGCGCCGAAGGCGGTTATCTGCTCTGGGCCGCTCAGGGACGCATCTACCGCGGCTGGGTTGAGGCCATGCGCGCCAATTCTGAAGCCGGAATCGACGAGATTAAAGCCGGCGTCGAAGCCTACCGCCTCACCGGCTCAAATTTAATGACTCCGCAGTTCAGCCTCATGATGGCGGAGGCCCAGTTGAAGGCAGGCCGCCCCGGCGAAGCCCTCGGCGCCATCTCCCGCGGCCTCCGCTACGCCGAGGAGTTCCACGAAGGCGCGCAGGAGCCGGAGCTGCACAGGCTCCGCGGTGAAATCCTCATCGCCCAGGGCGCAACCTCCGCCGGCGAAGCCAGCCTGCACCGCGCCATCGAGCGCGCCCAGGCCCAGCAGGCCAAAATGCTCGAACTGCGCGCCGCCCTCGCGCTGGCCAAAGTCCGCCGCGAGCGAGGCCGCAGCGACGAGGCCGCCGCCCTCCTCCAGCCCATCCACGATTGGTTTCAGGAAGGCCGCGATCTCCCCGAGCTGCGCGAAGCCCGCGTATTCCTCGATCCATCGGCCACGCCGTCCACAGCGAGTGCGCGGTCTTGAAACGCTCTCCAATTCGCTCCGGTCGAGAGCGTGACAACCGGTCGAGGGGCGTGACAAATTGGAAGGCTTCCTGACGGGGCTTCCGGGGAGTGCATTGTGATTGAAGACGCCAAACCAGCTGGCAAGGAATCTTTAGCGCCGGCGGTTCACAATCCCGCGCCCGCCGAGGCACGGCCGACGCGCGCGCCCGCCGAGGAAGCTGCTCAGCCGGACGTTGAGCACGCCATCGAAAAGATCGAGGATGCAATGGGTGACCGCGACGCCGTTGAAGTTCCCGTGATCCGCGTCAATGAAGTGGAGAAGGCGTCCTTCAGGGAGAGTCTTAACTCCACGCTTCTCAGTTCTACCGCGCAACTGCCCACCTGGCTGACCGGCTTCGGGCCCTGCCGCGGCCTCAGCAGCGGCCACCTCCAGACCATCGTCGGCAACTTCCTGCCCCGTCCTGCCTTTTTGCTTGAAAGCACGGCGGAAGAGGTTGAAGTCGATCCCGCCGACGGGAGCCGCGTGCTCTGCCATTGCCATTGGCAGCCCGCCGAAGGGCGCCAGGCGCGTCTCACTCTGGTCCTCATTCACGGCCTCGAGGGCTCGTCCGACTCCCGCTACATCCGCGGCATCGCCGCCCGCGCCTGGGCCGCCGGCTTCAACATCGTGCGCATGAACATGCGCAACTGCGGCGGCACCGAGCGCCTTACGCCCACGCTTTATCACTCCGGCCTCTCCGGCGACGTCGCCGCCGTGGTGCGCCATTTCGCCGCGCGCTTCGGCCTGCGGCGCGTGGCCCTCGTCGGCTACTCGATGGGCGGAAACCTGGCGCTCAAATTTGCCGGCGAGTGCGGCCCGAACACGCCCCTGGCCGCGGTGGCCGCTGTTTGCCCCGCCATCGATCTCGCCCCCAGCGCCGATGCCCTCCACCAGCCTGCCAACCGCATCTACGAGTACCATTTTCTGCGCGCACTCATGAGCCACTTTCGCCGCAAGGCTCAGTTGTATCCGGCAATCTATGGCGTCGCGCCTGTCGGCCGCATCGGCTCCATCCGCCAGTTCGACGACAGGATCGTCGCCCGTTATTGCGGCTTCCGCGACGCCGACGACTACTACTACCGCGCCGCCGCCGCCCGCGTCGTTGACCGCATCGCCGTGCCCACGCTTATCCTCTGCGCCCAGGACGACCCTTTCATCCGCTTCCTGCCAGATACGCGCGCCGCCTTGCGCGCCAACCCCCATATCGCCTTCGTCGAAACCCGCCATGGGGGCCACTGCGCTTATCTTGGCCGCGGCCAGGGCGACGCAATCCACTGGGCCGAAGCGGCGGTCATACGCTTTCTCCAGGCTGCATTGGCTCAAGCTCCGTCTCTCTCTGCGCCGGCCGTTTCGACGCTACAATAAGAAGGCGCGGGCGAGTAGCTCAACTGGATAGAGCACCGGCCTTCTAAGCCGGGGGTTGCGGGTTCGAGCCCCGCCTCGCCTACCACCAAATCCACCCTTCCGCCTACCACCAAATCCACCCTTCCCCTACCACCAAATCCACCCTTCCCCCAACCACCAAATCCACCCTCCCCCCACCCCTCTTGTTTTCACGTACATAACTGCGTTCAAGCCCCGTCATTTTTGGACTGCAACCCCCGGCCGGAAGTCGATCGCTGGGCCACGCGCATCCTGTTTGAATGCCCCGCCGATGCGCGCTGAGCCGGTTTTCGTCGCCATTTCCATGTCTCCAAAGAATTGCCGCTCCTAAGAATTGCCGCAGTGCTGACCTATGACGAATCGGAAGAATTGCCGCAGTGCTGACCTTTGACGAATTTTGGCCGTTTTGGGAAAGGTCGCATCGTACGAGCGCGTTCAACTGCGGCATGACTGAAATCCCGCCGATACAACAGAGCAGGACGATTCTTTGACTCCTTAGCGATTGGTGCGTCTCACGCAGACCGTCGTTTAACCGGTTTGCAGGGTACCTTCCCCCGGAGGGGGAACACGAGGTTAGCCCAGGACAAGTCCGCCGCGGCGGACGCAGTCCTGGGTAAGGATGCAAATAGAACCGAGCGCCCTGGAGGGGCGCTACGAATCGCTTCGGCAGTTGGTTTTCTCGCCGTGCCGCAAACGCCCCAAACTAAAGGCCGGGCTTTAGCCCCTGCCGAGGCCCTGACAGGAAGGTGTGAAATGCGCAGGCGTTGGTTCATCGCACTGTTGGCAATCGTGATTTCCGTTGAGGCGCCGGTCTGGGGACAGCAGGGCGCGGCCGCCGTCAATGCCACGGCTCAGAAGCCCGAGCCGGCCAAGGTAGGCAGCTATTCGCTGGTGGTCACTACTCTGGAGCCCTCGGCAGCGACGCACTGGCTGAATCCGCCGGCGACAATTCACGTGACGGGCGGGACCGTCCGTGCGCCGGCCGAAACCGCGGGGAACCTGACGGTACCGGCGCAGTACGCGATCGAGGATTTTGGCGCGCCTCGATGGGAATGCGTTGCGTCCGCCCTCCAGCCGCACGGCTGCGATGCGCTGGACCGGACGGATTTGACGATCCGCGATCCCCATACGCTGGGCTATCGGATTGTGAGCCACGGCGCCGCGGTCGAGCTTCGCATCAATCTGCAGGTCGACGATCTGCTGCCGGTATCGCACCGCGAACCCGGCGCGGACTGGCATGCGGGAGACGTAATTTTTGTTTCGGTGCCCAAGGCGACGCCGGCCTATCGCTTCGTTTCAGAAACGCTGGTGGGATTGTGGAACGGCGAGCCGATTGTGTTTGAGGCTGGCAAGCCGTTGCCTGCGAGCGCGAAAAAAGGCCTGGAGGATCTCAAGGTTCACCAGGATTTGGGCGATGCGGTGCTCTATAGCTATCGCGTGAAGTAGTGCGGATGAAAGCTCCGGCCGTGTGGCCGGCAACTCTCCAACTGGCCGGAAACCGGGGCTGACAGGCCCAATTTCCAGATAGCGCATCCCGCGGCCTCAATTTGCCGGCAGCCTCTCCACATGCCGGCCGGAACCGGCAAGAGTCCACTTCCGGCCAGGCCGTCACACCTCAACTCGCCGGCCCGAGCAACCACGGAGCCTGGCCGACTTGCGGCTCCCTATCGCGGCTCGATGAGCGCTTCGCCGATTTTGCATTAACCTGTCAGCCCAGGCGTTGTGGGCGTGCAAGAGGTCGATCAAGAATATCTGCCATATGTGCATAGGTATATATACCTATGCACATATGGCAAGGAAAAACCAAATGTTCAACCCATTTGACTCCAGTGTGGTAGACTCGTGATTGAGGGACGGTGGGTATATATACCCACCGCCTATACAAAATCATGAACAGAGGACGTCCGAGAAAAATTCAGCTTGCACGCTCGACCATCATCCGATTCTTCGAGCAACAAAGACAGCGCGTTTTCTTGGAGGCTGAGCTTTCTGCCATGCTAAGAAAATACAGGCAGGCATGGGGTCTCGCCATCAATATGACCGTCGGAGAGTTTCTCGCATTCCTGCTTACGGAGACAAAGCTGCGTTGCATTCAGGTGAAGCCGCAGAACCATCCAGACGCCAGGGTTTGGACGCGATACACCTGGGGCGAAGTGTCCCCCTTCCTATTGGGTGCCTCCTACGGAAGGGGGGCATACCTATCCCACGGAACAGCGGTCTTCCTGCACGCGCTCACGGATCAGCTTCCCAATCTGATCTATGTCAACAAAGAGCAGAGCCTAAAACGAGGCGGGCCGAAGAGTGAGCTGCAGCAGGCGGCAATCGACCGCGCGTTCAAGGGCAACAAACAGCGTCGTTCACAGTTCGAATATGCCTATGAGCAGGGGCGCTTCCTCATCCTGAGCGGGAAAAACACTGGACGCTTGGAAGTTGGGTCGATCACCCTAGACGACGGCTCAACGGTGCCTGTCACCAAGCTGGAACGGACTTTAATCGATATCGTCGTCCGCCCGGCCTATGCCGGTGGCGTTTACATGGTCCTTGAGGCATATCGCAGAGCCCGGCCGGCAGCGTCCACCGGCACGCTCTTGGCAACACTTAAAAAGCTCGATTACGTCTACCCATACCATCAGGCGATCGGCTTCTACATGCAGCGTGCTGGCTATAGGCCCGAACAGTACGAGCGCCTGAGAAACGTGGGCCTAAACTACGACTTCTACTTGGCCAACGACCTCCGCGACCTCGCGTACGATTCAGAGTGGCGCCTACACTACCCCACGGGACTTTAGCTGCTCAATCTCCGCGAGTACGAAATCGAAATAGAAATCGAAGTTCTCTACCCGCCCGGCGACCGAGGCCTCCACGTCGAGCCAGTCCGGTCGGTGGAATTCTCGGGTGCCCCTAACCTTCGACAGCAGAGCGAGCGGAACCTTCTTGGCATCGAAGATCAGATGCAGCAATTCCAAGTTGCTGGGCGCGGTTAGATCGATAACTCGCTTGGTGACGGCTTCATGAATATCGAAGAAATCCCTGGCGCGGGCGGCGGCCGGCCCCTGGTTTGTGTATTCACCCATCTGTTGACAGATGGCACGGAGCTTCTCGATCACAATCATCTCCGGCGTGTAGACGTAGATGGAGTTGTGGTCCAACTCATGCTCTTCCTTGCCCGCGATGTACTCGTACTTACTGAGGTCAACCTTGAAGACGCGTTTCTGGCCCGGTCCGGTCGGCATCGCTTCAATACGCAACTTGCCCGGCCGGCTGTGAAGCAGCTCTTCGTAGCGTTCCTTCCCCATGAGTTTGAAATTCAACTCGTAGCCACCCCACCACGGCGTGACGTCCTCGCCGTCTATTCGCGGCTTGGGCGTGAGCCTCTCGTCGAAGACGACATAACCGGCCGAATCGAAGCGATCCTTCAGCACACGGAAGATACTGTCCCTTGCGCGGGGAAAATCGGGAAAGTCCTGCGAGATTGAGAAGTCGAGATCCACGGATGTTCGGCTGGTAATCCCGTGGACCAGACTCAGGGCATTACCGCCCTTGAGCGCCAGCATTCCCGCCAGCTCGTCGTCAGCAAAGAGCGCAATAATCGTTGTGCGGCGTATTGTGGCGAAGTCCATATCCATCGCAAGGATATTAGCGCAGACACGAAGAATCCCGCGCGTCGAGCAAGCTGCGCACCCTGCCGGGGGTGACTCCGATCGGGATTGAAGCGCGCTCCTACTGGCTGTCCAGCGTAGGGGTTTCTGTGAGGCAAATGCATCACTTATACGGTTGGATATGTTGGTATATATACCAACATATCCAACCAAGTAATAGAGTGTTTCGCTCAACAATTTTGGAACCAATGCAATACGCTCACAATCATCTTCGACTGTAGGTATATATACCTACAGTCCAAACATAATATGAACAGAGAACATTCGAGAGAATTCAGCCTGCACATTCGATCCTCGTCTGATTTTCCGAGCAACAAAGACAACGGGCCAATGCGTCCATCAACAGTGGGCTTCGAGCAATCTTCGATATTGCCCCGCAAACGGGCCTCCAGCTAATTACCCCTCGGCAGCTCAAAGCGCCTATGTGCCAACCCTCCGCACAACCGTATGCCGCCAGCCCTTCGCCGCGGAGGAAAATATTTTCGCGCAGGTTTGCGTAGAATTATGCCCGGTTGGAGCACAATAATGAAGTAGAGGGTTCCAGGCGGGTGCAGCCGGCGAAGAAGCCAGGCGCGCGGGCGGCGGCAATCGGTTCCGCGGAGGTCCCCGATAAAAGTCCGGACCCACCCCCCCTCACGAAAATCTGCCGCAATTCAGAGGTACGAAAATCGCAAGTTGCTCATAATAATAAACTTCAAAAATCTTCCCCGGCGCGAAACGCCGAAAATCAAGCAATTTGTAAGCCTTTTTAAGGCAAATTAAGGCCCTCGGAAGCCTTCCTAAGCCAAATTAAGGCCGATTTAAAGGGTAGATAAGGCCAGTTAAGCGGCAGGTAAGGCCGCAAAAGCGCCGCATCTCAACCCGCTCCAGATTGGCCGCGCCTTCACGCCGGCGAAATCCGCTTGAGCGGCGGCAGCGTCGCCGGAAAGCGCCTGGCAAACTCGCCGCTGTACTCGTCGAGCAATTCCCTCACTCGCTCCGCCCGCTTGCGAGCGCTCAGCCGATGTATACTCCACGAGTTATGCAAGTGTTTACGATATTGCCCGCTGCCGGGCTGGGCACGCGGATGGCGGGACCGCAGCCCAAACAGTTTCTGGCGCTCGACGGCGTGCCCATTCTGATTCACTCGCTGCGTGCCTTCGCCGCGGTCGAGCGCGTCACCGCGATCTATGTTGCCGTCCGCAGAGCGGAGATGGAGCGCGTAGAGGCGCAGGCGGCCGATTACGGATTTGCCGGGCGCATCCACATGGTCGAGGGCGGCGACAAACGCCAGGAGTCGGTGGCCAACGCGCTCGCCGCGCTTCCGGCCGAAGACAACGACATTGTGCTGGTGCACGACGCGGTGCGCCCGCTGATCGATGCCGCCACCATCGAGCGCACCATCGACGCGGTCGTCGAGCACGGTGCGGCCATCGTCGGCCTGCCCGCCGTGGACACCATCAAGCAGGTCGAGCGCACGGCCCACGGGGCGCTGATCACCTCGACCATTCCGCGCGAGTTTATCGTGCAGGCGCAGACGCCGCAGGGTTTTCGCTACGGCCTGCTGCAGAGCGCCTTTGCCGAAGCCACCGCCGACGGCTTTGTGGGCACCGACGAAGCCTCGGTGGTCGAGCGCGCCGGACATCCGGTGGCCGTGGTGCACGGTTCTCAGGTTAATCTGAAGATTACGCAGCCCGGCGACCTGGAGCTGGCGGAGTTTTATTTGCGCCAGCGCGGCCAGTGAAATCGGGCCGTCTCCCTCGCCTCTCCACCGCGCCGGAAACGGCGGAGGAGTTGGCGTGGGCAAAATCCCAAGGCGGGCACTGAGACGATGGAGACACGGATCGGATTCGGGTTTGATTCGCACACATTTGAGGCCGGCGTGCCGTTGCGCATTGGCGGGATGACGCTGGACCACCCCGAGGGGCTGGCCGGCCACTCCGACGGCGATGTGCTGCTGCACGCCGTCACCGACGCGCTCCTGGGTGCGGTGGCCGCGGGCGACATCGGCAGCTTTTTTCCGCCCGGCGACCCGCGCTGGAAGGACGCCGACTCGGCGATCTTTTTGAAGCTGGCGCTCGAGGAGCTGCGCCACGCGGGCTATCGCATCTCCAACGTGGACACGACCTTGATTCTAGCCGCGCCCAAGATCTCGCCCATCGCCGGCGAGATGCGCGCCCGGGTTGCCGATCTGCTCGGCGTCGAGATCGAACAGGTGAGCATCAAGGCCAAGACGCCCGAGGGCCTGGGCCTCGATCACGTGGCGCAATGCCACGCCGTGGCCTTGGTCGAGCGCAGCATCGAGCCTGAAGAGCTGAAGAGCATGAGCGCGGTGATCGAGAGCCAGCGCCAGCTTGAAGACGTGGTTGAAGACCTGCTTAGCTCCGTGCACGGCGTGCCCAAGAAACGCATTTTGCCCGTCTACGATACAGAAGATATTACGTAAGGATAGGGATCGCCGGATCGGCGTCGCTAAAGCGCCGGCAGCAGCATCCGCAGCAGCAGAAACCCGCCGACCCCGGCGAAGAACACCAGCGCCATTTTGATTCCCGGCTCGCGGTTGACTTCGGGGATAAGATCGCTTGCGCCCACGTAGAGCGCCACGCCCGCGGAGATGGGCAAGCCGTAGGGCAGCGAGCTCGATACGAGACCGATCACCAACACTCCGGCAATCGTGGCCGCGGCCAGCACGACGGTTGAGTAGAATGCCGCGCTGCGGCTGTGGCCGCTGGCGAGCATGACGCTGGCCATGGTGAACCCGACCGGCGCCTTGTGCATCAGGATGGCGAGAAAGATCAGCAGGCCGAGCCAGTTTGAGATGGCGAAGCCCGCTCCGATGGCTACGCCGTCAAAAAACGAGTGTACGGTGACGCCTCCAAGCACCGAGTAGCCCGTGCCCGCCGAGACGAACGCTTCGTTGTGGGTCTCTTCGCCGTAGTGGAAGTGGGCGTTGACGGTGTGCTCGACCAGATGCACGGCGCAGTAGCCGGCCATGATCAAGACTGGCCCAAAGTGAGGGTTGAGCTTCATGCTCTCGGGCATCATTTCGAGCAGCGCCGCGGACATCAGAAACGCGGCGCCCAGCGATACGAAGTAGCGCAGATACGGCTCGATGCCGCGGGCGCGCACCAGCACCAGGCCGCCCAGAACATTGGCCAGCGCCGCGAAGACTCCCAGAACCAGCGAAAATTTGTTCATCGGCCCTTTAGGTTCCTGACCGCTTGATGAACCAAATCCTGGGCGCCCAGGTTCGGCGCGTCTCTGGTTTTTGCGCCTGACGTTTTTGCGCCTAACCTGGGATAGCTCAGATCTAAACCCGACAAAATCATGCGGTCAGAGAACTAGCCGCTGTGCCGGATGTGCAGGACGTCGCCGTCCTGGACCACGTATTCCTTGCCTTCCAGGCGCAGCGTGCCTTTGGCCCGCGCCGCGGCCTCCGATCCGGCTTCGAGCAGGTTATCCCAGCGGATGGTCTCGGCGCGAATGAAATGATGTTCGAGATCGGAGTGGATGGCGCCGGCGGCCTGCGGCGCTTTCGACCCCAGCGGCACTGTCCATGCGCGGCACTCGTCCTCGCCCGCCGTGAAGAAGCTGATGAGTCCCAGGAGCTCGTAGCTTTTGCGGATGAGCCGCACCAGCCCGCTTTCGCGAAGGCCGTAGCTCGACAGGAAATCCGCGGCTTCAGCGTCATCCATTTCCGCGAGCTCGGCTTCGACTTTGCCGCAGATCGCCGTCGCGCCGGCATTGGGCCGGTGCGCGACCTCATCCAGCTTGAAGCGGCTCACGGCTGTTTCGAGGTCCGCGCCCAGCGTTGCGCTCTCGCCGATGTTCAGCGCGTAGAGGATGGGCTTTTGCGAAAGGAACATAAAGCCCTTGATGAGTTTTCTCTCTTCGGGCGTCATCTCCAGCTCGCGCAGGGGCTGCTCTTTTTCGAGCGCCTCTTTCGACCGCAGCAACAGCGCTTGTTCGCGCTCCAGCTCGCCGGTGCGCATCTTCTTCAAATCTTTCTCCACGCGCTCCAGCCGCTTCTCGATTTGCGTAAGGTCGCTGACCATCAGGTCGAACTCGACGTTCTTGATGTCGCGCAGCGGATCGATCGGCCCGACGTGAGGAATGGAATCGTCCTCGAAGGCGCGCAGCACGTGAATAAGCGCGTCCACGTTGCGCAGGCTGGTGAGGAACGCCGTCTCCTTGAGCGCCTCCTGGCCGATGGCGGCCACATCGACGTACTCGACCGTTGCGAACGTGGTCTTCTTCGGCGAGTAGAGCGCGGAGAGTTTGTCGAGCCGCTCGTCGGGGACGCGCGCCACGCCGATATGCGCCTCGCGCGGATTCGAGTACCCACGCTCCTCGAGCCGCGCCTTGGTCAGCATTCTGAACAGCGAAGTCTTGCCCACCTGCGGCAGGCCGATAATGCCCGTTTTCATGATCTTTCTATTATCAATTATCAGTGGTCAGTGAACAGTGAACAGTGGTCAGTCGGGGCCGGTCGCAGCCTCATAAATAGGTCCTGTATCAGGGCACGACTTCAGTCGTGCCGCAAACAGCGCAAAATGAACGAGGGCTTTAGCCCCTGCGTGCGCATCTTTTTGCCCCGGATCATTTATGGACTAGCAACCGATCCCTGATCCCTGACCACTAGCTCCTATCGGTTTCGGCCTTGGCTACCAGCACGACGGTGGCAAGGCCGAGGAGCAGCACGGCTTCTTCGATAATGACGCTGCGGCTGTGGAGCTTGTTAAAGTCCGCGGTGAAGGGGCTTGAGGCGTTGGCCGTGTCGATGGTGCCGCCGACGGCGATGCGGTCGCGCTCCATGGCGGGGATGATGCCGAACTGCGAGTAGACGGTGCAGGCGAGCATCACGACGAGAAGGACCATGGGCGCGAGAACCGCCTTCGGCTTGTAAATGCCCCACGCGGGGGCGAGCGCCAGCAGAGCCAGCGCAATGACGCCGGAGATGAGGCCCATGCCGTGCATGATGCGGATCAATTGGCCGATGATGGTGCCCGCGGCGCTAATGTCCGATCCCAGCGTGCCGAAGGTGATGGCGGCGACTACGGGGAAGAAGATCTCCGCGCCCAGCCAGACGATGAGCGCGAGATAGAGCAGGGTGCGAAGGATGGTCTTCATGTGAGAAGGATACTAGATGCAGGGAATAGGGAACAGGGAATAGGGAATAGAAAGCCCGAAGCAGAATGCGTACGACTCTTCTGCCGAGTACTTGTACAAAGTGGGCGCCTCGGGGCTCGATTTTGGGACCTGGGAATGACAGTCGCCAGATTCGAAGTCAGCCGGCCACAGAGGCTGGAAGCGTCTCTAGGAATTTCTTTTCAGCGCGCGCTTGAGCACGGTTTCCAGAGCGGCCTTGACCTCGTCGTAATCTCTGGCCTCAAGCGTGCCGGAGATGCGCTCGCTCTCGATGGCGAAGAGCTCTTCTTTGAGGGCGTTGAGCAGCGCAGCGTGGTTTGTTCCGTTGGCTGTGGGCGCGCTGAACGAAGGCTGCGCCGCGGTCGCCGCGTAGACCGCGGGCGCGGCTCCGGCGGGCAATCCACCGGCCCCCGCGGCCGCTCCGGCCATGGCGGGCTTGCGCAGCAGGAACGCGGCGATCGTGGCCAGCAAAAGCGCCACGCCGCCCAGAATCCACCACTTGTACTTGGTGAGCGGGTCGGGGGTGTCGATGGGCGTGCCGATGCCGCCGCCCGGCTGGCCGCCGTTGCCGGCCGCGGCGCTGTTGCCGGCCGCCGGCTGTTGATCGCTCTGCTGGCCCTGCGCCTCGCGCGGAATCGAACCCGTGCCCGCGATGGTGAAGTCAATTGGCTTGTCCGCCGCGGCGTTCTTCACAATGTAGGTCTGGACGGTGGGGTCCTCTTGCACGGACTGGAACGAGGCGCCCGTGAAGGTCATGCTCTTGGGCATTAAGACGGCAAAGTTGTCGGCCGGCAGCGTCACTTCGGAGTGGAACGCGAGCTTACCAGTGTAAGGCAGGTTGTAGCTGATCTGGAAGAGCGTGTCCTTTTCGCCGTCGTCGGGCTGGATGGGAAAATTGAAGGCGTAGCGATTCTTCTGGCCGGTGGGCTCGACGTTGACGGAAGTGGGCAGGCCGCCGGGGCGCTGTGCGCCTGCGCCGTTGACCACCGCGCCCGGCGGCAGGACTACCTCGAACGAGCGCGGGCTCCATTGCGTGATGGGCGGCGAGCTGAGATTGTGGACGAAGAAGCGCTCGTCCACCTTAAGCTGGCCATTGTTCGCTTCGAACTCGAGGACGTCGGCCTCGATGTGAACGCCGCCGACTTTCGCGGCCACATCGTAAACGGGAATGTCGCCCGGTCCGCCGTCCTGCGGCGCGGCGATAAAGTAGCCGGCGCCCTGGTGGGTGTCGCGGATCAGGTACGGACCGGGGCCTGGCTCCGAGAGCGTGTAGTGGCCCTGGGCGTTGGTTTTGGCGTGCGCCACTTCGGCCATATTGGCCTGCACGTCGAGGAGAACAACCGTATCGCCGGCAGCAGGCTTGCCATTAGTTTTATCGGTAACTGTGCCGGTGACGGTGGCTGCTTGCGCCAGGGCGGCGGTGAGCAGGAGGGTCGGGGCGATGGCGCGAAGTGCAAGATGGATCGGTTTCATGGTCTTTCGGGGTTCCTAAGCGTTGCTCGTCCTGTTTGAGGCGGCGCTAAGAGCAACCGCAGATCCTTCGACTCCGCTGCGCTCCGCTCAGGATGACAAGCAGTTGTTTGACCGGCTGTTGTTATTGACCCGCTCACGCCTGCTGCAAATACTCGATCTCCGCCAGCAGTTGCGCCGTCTCGGCTTCGAGGTGTGCGCGCTGCGCCTTAAAGTCTTCCTCAGGATACTTCCCCGCGCGGAACTCGAAGTTGAGGTCGCGCAAGTTCTCGTAGAGCTGCTCTTTGCGCTCGAAGAGGTAATCGAGGCGGGTTTTTTGACTCTGGCTGGCGAACACGTTCTCCGGCCAGAAGGTGTAAACGATGAGGGCAAACAGCAAAAATACGCCTGCCAACAGGCCCGCGGTCTCATTCATAGCTCAGAGACCTCCTTCGCCGCCGGTTTCCCGGCGAATTTTATTGAGGCGCGCGCGCTCGGTGGGGTCCAGGTCCGCAGGGTTCGAGACGCCGACCGGCGCCATGCGGCCGCCCGGAGTCGCGGCCCAACGCCGAATGAGCAGAATGGTTCCCAGCAGCGCCGCGCCAAACACCGCGAAGGGCGCGATCCAGGCCACCAGGTCGAATCCGCGCGTCGTCGGCGCGGCCAGCACCGTGGCGCCGTACTTGACGGCAAACCAGGAAAGAATCTGCTGATCCGTCAGGCCAGCGGCGATCTGCTGCTCGAGGTCGTCCATCTCCTGCCCGCGTGCCGGGCAGCCTACGTGGTCGCACTCGCCCAGCAGTTGCGCGCAGCCGCATGTGCACATCAGTTGGTGGCTCAGATAGTCCTGGCGTGAGCCGGAACTGGAGGTTGCGCCCAGGGAAAAGCAGACGGCCACGGCCAGGAGTAGCGCCTGGGCGGACTTGAGCCACAAACCGGAGTTGCGCCGGGATGCTCCGCTGCCGGCTCTGGAGGCTTCCCACCCATTCCGCAAAACGCGCGGCATGGATGGGGCACATAGATTCTTGCTGGTGCTTTGCGTCTTCGTTTTCCAGACGGCGATACTCGCGGGGATGCGCATCTCAGTCGCCTCCTTTGAGAACTGGCTCTTGCACCGCGCGCGCTACGGAGACCTTGAGCGCCGCGGCGGCTGGGTTGAGGCTGGGAGCCAACGCTATGAATGTGCCGAAGACAATGATCACCAGACCGAACCAGATCCAGCCTACCAGCGGGTTGAGGAATGCCTTGATGATCGGGCGGCCGGTGCCGGGGTTGGTGCCTTCGTAGACCACGTAGAGGTCCCACTGCGGCAGCGAGTGAATGGCGACCATGGTTTGCGGTTGGCCGCTGGCCAGATAGAGCCGCTTCTCCGGCGCCATCTGAAACACTTTTTTGCCGCCCCGATAAACGTCGAGCATCGCGTACTCGGAGTTGTAGTTGAGGTTCGAGTCCTGGGTGAAGCCGACGCATTCGAGCATGTAGGGCCCGATGTCGAGCCTAGTGTGAAGGCCCATTTCGGCTTCCTGGCTGCGGTTGAAGGCCTGGCCGGCAAGGCCGATGACGACCACCACCACTCCTATATGAATGATGTATCCGCCATAGCGGCGCGTGTTGCGGCGGACGAGAAGCCATGTGGAGGCGGCGAGATTTTTGCTCGTCTGCTTTGCGATCACGGCCGCGCCGCGGAGAAACTCCGAAAAAATGGCGGTAAGCACTGACGCAGCCAGCGCAAACGCGACCAGCGCATAGAAGCCGCCCTGGTTAAAGGCGCCGTCTTTCCACGGCCGCACGCCCACGGCGAGGCAAACAATGACCATGGTCCAGAGGGCGATGGTGGGCAGTATGAAATTGCGCTTGATGCTCTTGAGCGATGTGGCCCGCCACGGCAGCAACGGCCCCACGCCCGTCAGAAACACCAGAAAAAGCCCGATGGGTACGGCCACAGCGTCATAAAACGGCGCGCCGACGGTCACCTTTGTCCCTTGCACGTACTCAGACAGGATCGGAAACAGCGTGCCCCACAGAATCACAAAGCAGGCCGTGAGCAGAACCAGATTGTTGAACAGAAAGCTGGACTCGCGGCTCACCAGCGACTCGACGTTGTGCTCGCTCTTCAAATGGTCGCGCTGCAAGACGAAAGTGAAGATGCACACGGCCAGCACGATCCCCATGAATACGACGAACCAGGTCCCGATAGACGACTGCGCAAAGGCGTGAACGGAGCTGACCAGGCCGGCGCGCGTCAGCAGCGTGCCCAGCATGGTGAGCAGGAACGTGGCAAAGATGAGCCACACGTTCCAGCTTTTCATCATGCCTTTCTTTTCCTGCATCATTACCGAGTGCAGAAACGCCGTGCCGGTGAGCCAGGGCATGAAGCTCGCATTTTCCACCGGGTCCCAGCCCCAGTAGCCGCCCCACCCCAGCACCGCGTAAGCCCAGTGCATCCCAAGGAAAATGCCGCACGTCAAAAACATCCACGTAACCATGGTCCAGCCGCGGGTGATTTTGATCCATTTCTCGCCGGGGTAGCGCATCATCAGGGCGCCCAGAGCAAAGGCGAAGGGGATCGAGAAACCCACGTAGCCCAGGTAAAGCATGGGCGGATGGATGACCATCTCCGGATACTGCAAGAGCGGATTGAGGCCGTTGCCGTCGAGCGGCGTGGGCCCATTGAAGAGCGCGAACGGGGGCGCGGCAAAGTTGAGCAGCAGGAAAAAGAACACCTGGATGCCCGCCAGAATCGTGCCCGCGTAGGCGTAGAGCTTGACGTCGGCCTTGTGGGTGAGGCGCAGAACGAATCCGTACATGGCCAGCAGCCACGCCCACAAGAGCAGCGAGCCTTCCTGGCCGCTCCACAGCGCCGCGAACTTGTAGGGCGCGGGCAGGGCGCGGTTGGAGTGCTCCATGATGTAGGTGATAGAGAAGTCGTTGGTGAAGACCGAGTAGACGAGGGCGAATGCGGCGGCGGTGACGGCCACGAAGCCGGCGATGCCCGCACGGCGCGCGGTGTCGGCCAGCCGCTCGGGCGAAATTCTTGCCGGCTGCCCGGTGGCAATCAGGCGCAGCGCATACGCTCCAGCCAACAGATTGTAGGCGGCAAGCGCCAGGGCAATGAGGAGGGCAAAACTTCCAAAAGCTGCCATTTATGACTCCAGAATAAACGTCGCGCGCACGCGGAGAAGGGAAAAGACTACCCAACACAGGTATTCTCTCCCCATCATAGGCGCAGAGGGCGTGATTTTCCTCACACTTTGGATGGAGAACCTCGGATTGCACGTCAAAGAGAAGGCGGGAATCGAGAGAAGGCGGGAATCGACTACGGGTGGTTGTTCACATGCTGTCCGAGCATCTGCCCGGCCACACTCAGCATTTCTTCCGTGGCCACGGGGCGGGATAAAAAGCGGATGCGCTCTCCAACATAATCGCCGGCCTTTTCATGGGCATCGCCGAGCACCAGGACAGGTAGGGAGGGGATGCGGGTCTGCAACTCCTCGACGAAGGCAGGGCCCCCGATGCCGGGCAGGTGATGACCGGAGATGACCAACCCCAGGCCCACGGCAAACTGCGGCTGTTCCACCAGGCACAAAGCCTCGGCAGCATCCGAAACGCGCTGCACATCCGCGAACCTGCGCTCCAGGAGGGATTTGAATCGGTACGCCTGAAGCGGGTCGTCGTCCACCAATAAGATTGTCGACATGACTCCCTGACTGCGTGTTCCGCAGCCCCGGGACGCACGCACCTATTATCAAACTTGATAACTAAGATGTTGCAAATGTTGCTCCAGTTGCCTGCGCGAGGCCAGTCTGAGGGTCAGGCGGACAAAATCCGCCGAAGGCTGTTGGAACTGGCCGGGACCGCGCGGGTGCGGGCCGCCAAGGCCGATCGGGCCCAGGTCTTTGACAGGATGGTTTTGAACCTTTCGATTGCCAATTTCAGGTCCCAAAATCGGGGACCTGGGGAACCCTCGGCGGTACAAGTTCAAATGGTCAGAGACCTAGATGACCCTGGAGTGCGCCGCGCAGATTGCCGCGAGAGATTCCGAAGGATCGCGGGTAAATCCGGCCTTCGGATAAGCGCAGAAGAGCGAAAAAGCGTGACTCTGGCAAAAATGATGCCACAGAAATTCCAGCCGCACCGTCGCCGCCGCCAGGCCGTTCGCCCACAGCAACGCCACCATCTCGCCAAAGGCGCGCACTCGCCGGTCGTTCACTGAGGCGCGGAGGATCAGCTGGTTGACGAAATCGGCGAATAAATCCTCATCCGGCCAATCCTTGACCATAAAATTGGAAAGAGCCGTTTCGGCATCGAGCGTAATATACCGATCCTCGGCGCTAGCCCGCGCCAGGTCGGTTTTGGAATCCCCCAGCCGCTGCTCGATCGCGCGAAGGTGCTCCGGAGTGGCGATGACGATGGTGCTTTCCCCGTGATCGAGCCCGCCTCCGACAAATCCTGCCAAAGTGTCGAGCAGTACGTCTTCGTGCTCATAGAACTGGGCGACATGCTCAGACGGAGCCATCTCACCCCAAAATATATTTGCCTCGCTCGTGCCAAATCCGCTGCTTATATCCATGAAACCAATCCTCGCAATTTTAGATGAGTGCGCTGCCGCGGAGTCTCCGCGCCTTCCCATTCTATCCGAAGAGAAATTCTCTGTCTCTGAGTTCTTTGATGCTGTCACGCAGGCGTGCGGCTTTCTCAAACTCGAACTTCTTCGCCGACTCGCGCATCTCCGTCTCCAATTTGGCAATGTAGGCGTCGAGTTCCGCCTGCGACGTAAATTCGGGCATCTCCGCGGTTTCTTCCTCGGCCACTTCGCCATACTCTGCCTTGAGAATCTGCGCAAGGCCCATGTCCACGTGGCTCACGATCGACTGCGGCACGATGCCGTTTTCCTCGTTGTAAGCCCGCTGAATGGCGCGGCGGCGATCGGTTTCGCCTATGGCCCGGCGCATGGAATCGGTGACCTTGTCGGCGTAGAGAATCGCGCGTCCTTCGATGTGGCGCGCCGCCCGGCCCATGGTCTGGATCAGCGATCCCGCCGAGCGCAGAAAGCCCTCTTTGTCCGCATCCAGAATCGCCACCAGAGAAACCTCCGGCAGATCCAGCCCCTCACGCAAAAGATTGATGCCGATAAGCGCGTCGAACTCGCCTTTGCGCAGGCCGGCCAGCAGCTTCACGCGCTCCAGCGTTTCAATCTCCGAGTGCATGTAACGGCAGCGCACCCCAACCTCGGTGTAATAGCCGGCCAGGTCCTCGGCCATGCGCTTGGTCAGCGTGGTCACCAGCACGCGCTCGCTGCGTTTGGCGCGGTCCCTGATCTCGGCGAGCAGGTCGTCAATCTGCCCCTTGACGGGGCGAATCTCCACTTCCGGATCGACCAGCCCCGTCGGCCGGATCACCTGCTCGACCACCACCCCCGCCGAGCGCGTCAGCTCGTACGGCCCCGGCGTGGCGCTCACGTAAATGGTCTGGTGGATGCGGTTCTCGAACTCCTCGAACTTGAGCGGGCGGTTGTCGCGCGCGGAAGGAAGCCGGAAGCCGTAATCGACCAGGTTCTGCTTGCGGCTCTGGTCCCCGTACCACATGCCGTGCACTTGCGGAATCGTCGCGTGGCTCTCGTCGACGAAGAGGAGGAAGTCGCGCGGGAAGTAGTCGAGCAGCGTGGGCGGCGGCTCACCCGGCAGCCGGCCCGAGAAATGGCGCGAGTAGTTCTCGATGCCGTGGCAGTAGCCCATCGACTTGATCATCTCGAGATCGAAGCGGGTGCGCTGGTGGACGCGCTGCGCTTCGACCATGCGGCCTTCCGATTCAAGGTGGGCGACCCACTCGTTCAACTCGGAGACGATCGATTCGATGGCCTCGGCCCTGCGTTCCGGCTGCACCACGTAATGGCTCTTGGGATAGATGGGCAGGCGCGAATACTTCTGCTTCACCGTCCCGAAGAGCGGGTCGATTTGCGAGAGGGACTCGATCTCGTCGCCGAACAGCTCAATGCGGTAGGCGTTCTCGTCGTAAGTGGGGAAGACCTCGATCACGTCGCCCCTCACTCGGAATGTCCCGCGGCGAAAATCCGTATCGTTGCGCTCGTAGAGTATCTCGACCAGCCGCCGCGTAATGTCCTTGCGCGCGATGCGCTGCCCTTTTTCGAGCAGCAGCAACATTCCGTAGTAGGCCTCCGGCGACCCGAGCCCGTAGATGCAACTGACCGAGCTTACGATGATGGCGTCGCGCCGCTCGAACAGGCTTCGCGTGGCCGAAAGCCGCAGCTTGTCCAGCTCCTCGTTGATCGTCGCTTCCTTCTCGATATAAAGGTCGCCGGCCGGAATGTATGCCTCCGGCTGGTAGTAGTCGTAGTAGCTCACGAAGTACTCGACCGCATTGCCGGGGAAGAACTGCTTGAACTCGTGATAAAGCTGCGCGGCGAGGGTCTTGTTGTGCGCCAGGATCAGCGCCGGCCGGTTCGACTGCTCGATAACCTTGGCCATGGTGAAGGTCTTGCCGGAGCCGGTCACGCCCAGCAGCACCTGGTGCTTTTCCCCGGCCGAAAGCCCCTCGACCAGCTCGTCGATGGCGCGCGGCTGGTCGCCGCGGGGCTTGTAGCTGGTGACGAGCTGAAAGTCCATGGCTCCATTATAGGGCGCGGGCGAATTTAAGGCGAAAAACCATGAAGCGATCCAGCGACCCAATAGCAGGCCATACCATATGTGCTACTATGCCATCATGAGCGCGGAATGAATGAAGGCTGACCTGCTCTTAGAACGGCGCCTCGATTACGAGGACGGCGCCATTGTGGAGATGGTGCTCTGGCGGGTGGCCTCGCCAGTTCCACCTTCAACGCACCGTTTCAAATACTCCCTGTTCTATGGCCGTCCTGGTGTTCGCGAAGTGGGGTACGACAATGAGCGGGGAAAAGGCGATCATCGGCACTTTCAAGGGATCGAGACGCCCTATACCTTTACGACCGTCGAGAAGTTGATCTCCGATTTCTGGTCCGACGTACATCGATTGAGAGGTCTTGAATGAGCAAAGTAAAGATGACCGTTGGCGGCCCGATGGAGGAGGAGGCTTCCCGTAGCTTTATCGATGCCTGGCATCGCGCCGAGCGCGGAGAAACCTTCCACGAGCGCCATCTCGCCTTTGAAAACTGGGACACGCTGGCCCGCGTGCTGACCGGCAAACGGATGGAAATGCTGAGTTACGTGCGCCGCAACCACGTCACCAGCGTCCGGGCGTTGGCCAAGGCGCTCAACCGCGACTACAGCAATGTCCATGCCGACGTGAAGGCGCTCGCGGCAGCGGGTTTGCTGGAGAATACGCCGAAAGGCGTCCGCGCGGATTACGATGCGATTGAGACGCGGATTGCGATCTGAAGAATCGCGCATAAAGCTCCGCTTTCGCTCGGCGGTATGATATTGGCCTTGAAAGCAATTAGGAAGGAGACACGACGTGAAAGCGTATCTCTGCACGTACCGGCAGCGCACTCCCCTTCTCGGTGAACTGAATGCCATGAGTGGAGCCTCGAAAGGCGATGATCTTCTCGCCAAGTTCCTAAAGGAATACCAAAGTAGTTTTTATGATTGGGGCGATGATCCCTCCTTCTTCGCCGCGAAGCACATGCTTCACGACGTGAGAAGCGCAACGTGGGGAGTGTGCAGGCGTGACGTCCGAAAGGAGCTAGCCGAGGGTGACATCGTCGTGTTCTTCTGCGCGCGTCAAGTCAAGCAAAAAAGCGAATGGCATTACTACTTCATTGGATACGGCACCGTTCTTGAGCCCGTCCGGCGTAAAGATGTATGGACTAAGCCGAGATACGCCCAATTTCGGAGCTTCTACAACGTGCTCGCCAACTCGCAGGGACGACAAGATGAAACCTTTCATCCATACCATAAGGATTGGGAGAGGCGCGCCGCATCCCCGTATATTATCTTCGATCCAAAAAGAAGTGTATTTAACCTGGATTCACCTCGCCGCGTCGCTAAATGGCGCAAGCAGGACAGGCAGGAGATATGGGAAACGGATGTAGTTACAAAAAAGATTGAACGGCTGCTTTTCACGGAGCGTGGGATTATGGATCGCAGGCTTCGCACATCCCAGACACGCTACGCGCACGCGAAGCTCAATCTACTTTGGGACGGGAAGCGAGAGCGTCCAGGTCGCCCCGTGCCGGAGTTGATCGAGGCCCTCGGGAAGCTTGTCTTTAAGCTGTAGCCACTGCTCACGCCGCGTCGAGATAAAGCCGCTTACCCAGCGCCCTGAGCGCCGCGTCAATACGGTCGATCTTGGTCGCGTGCTTGAGGTTCGTCAGGCGGTTCACTTCCTGCCGCGTAGTGCCGATGCGCCGCGCCAGCTCGAAGGGGCGGACGTTCTGGCGCAGCATTTCATTCAGGAGCAGAACCTTTGCCGCCAGACTGGGAGCCAGCTCCACAACCGCCTGGCCGCGCCTGGGCTGAGAGGGAAGAGGCACTGAACGCCGGTCGTCAAAGTAGAACTCCATCGAAACTTCGAGCGCTTCCTTTGCCATCGCCAGCGCGTGCTCCCGATTCTTCCCGAAGGTGTGCGCCTCGGGGATATCGGGGAAGCTGACCGTGATGACCTTGCCGTCTTTGCGAAGATTCACAGGATACCCGCGCATCTTTACTCCTTATCCTTCAACCCGAGCTGCTTTTTGATGCCGGCAATCAGCCCATTCGGAAGCTCTTTCTTGCCGTGCATCGGGAGAATGGATTGGCGACCCTTACAGAACACCTTGAGATGTGACCCCGTCTGACGTTCCGAACACGACGCCTTGTTTGGCCAACCACCGTTTCAACTCGCTGCTGTTCACATCCGAAGCGTAATCATTTTTGCCTACAAGCGCAAGCCCGCCAAGCGCCCACTCATCGCTCCACCCGCCCAGCCGCGCTAAAAGCCCGTGGTGTAGAATGGCGCTGTCGCAATCCAGAGACAAAACCAAAGTTGACAACGGACTGGCTCACAGGAGGGGAATGTGGTCGGCCGCACGCTATCGCACTATCGGATCGATGCCGCTATCGGCAAGGGGGGCATGGGCGAGGTATACCGCGCCACCGACACCCGCCTGGGCCGCGAAGTTGCCGTCAAGGTCCTCCCGGAAGCCTTTGCGCGAGATGCCGAGCGCATGGCCCGCTTTCAGCGCGAAGCGCAACTGCTCGCCGCGCTCAATCATCCCCACATCGCCTCCATCTACGGCCTTGAAGAGGCGGACGGCGTGCGCGCCCTGGTGATGGAACTGGTGGAGGGCCCCACGCTGGCCGAGCGCATCGCGCAAGGCCCCATTGCGCCCGGCGAGGCTCTGCCCATCGCGCGCCAGGTTGCCGAGGCCCTCGAATACGCGCACGAGCGCGGCATCGTTCACCGCGACCTGAAGCCGGCCAACATCAAAATCACGCGCGAAGGCGTGGTGAAGGTGCTGGATTTCGGTCTGGCCAAGGCGCTGCGGCCGGAGGAACTGAGCGGGGATATTTCCAACTCGCCCACCTTGAGCGTGGCCATGACGCAGGAGGGCTTGATTCTGGGCACGGCGGCTTACATGGCGCCGGAGCAGGCCAAGGCCAGGCCGGTGGACCGGCGCGCGGACATCTGGGCGTTTGGCTGCGTGCTCTACGAGATGCTTTCCGGCCGCAGAGCGTTCGACGGCGAGACGACTTCGGACATTCTGGCGGCGGTGCTGCGCTCGGAGCCGGAGTGGAGCACGCTGCCGGCAGCTACGCCGGTCGCAATCCAGCGCCTGCTTTGCCGCTGCCTTGTTAAAGATCCCAAACAGCGCCTGCGCGACATCGGCGACGCGCGCATCGCCATTGAGGAAACATTGTCGGGAGCGGACGCGGCAGCGGCAATCGGCGATGGCCGAGGAGTGGACGGCAAGCGCAGCTCACCCTTGCAGCGCTATCTTCCCTGGGCGCTGGGTGCGGCCGCAATTCTGTTCGCCGCGATCGCCGCGTGGCTCGCGCTTCAGCCAAGGCCGCAGCAGGCCGTCGTTCGCTTTCCCATCGCGTCGCCTGAAAACATGACGTTCTTTTATGGCGGCGAGGCGAGCATTTCACCCGACAACCACTATCTGGCATTCGTCGCTTCGCCGGGCCTGGACAAACCCAGAACCCTGTGGGTGCGTCCCCTCGACAGCCTCACGGCCACGCCAATTTCGGGGACGGACGGCGCATATCTGCCTTTCTGGTCGCCCGACAGCCAGCAGATCGGGTTCTTTACCGGCGGCAAACTGGAGAAGGTTGCAGTCTCTGGCGGCACGCCGCAGGTGCTTTGCGACGCGGACGGATACGGCGCGACCTGGAACCGCAATGGCGTCATTCTCTTTTCGGACCGGCGCAGCCTTTACAGCGTGCCCGATAGCGGCGGCACGCCCACGCTTGTGGTTGCTCCGGATGCCGCGCGCAAGGAAGTGGGCGATTCGGCGCCGCAATTCCTTCCCGACGGACGACACTTCATTTTTCAGGTAAGCAAAAGCGGCTCGACCGACTCCTTCATCGCGGCCGGCTCGCTGGACTCAAAGAAGGTGGAACAGTTGGCGCAGCTAGGCTCCGACGCAATCTACGCTCCACCCGGTTACCTGCTCTATCTGGATCAAGGTACGTTGGTGGCGCGGCCCTTCAACGCCAGGGCGCTGCGCTTCAGCGGACCGGCTGTGCCCGTTGCCCAGAATGTCGGGGAGGTCCACCACCCAAATTACGCATACTTCTCCGTCTCGCCGGCCGGCATACTGGCCTACCAAACCGGATCAAACATCGTGCAGAACACTCCTGGCCAAATGACCTGGTTCAGCCGGGCCGGCAAGAAGCTGGGCACGGTGGGCCAGCCTGACGTCTACTCGACTCCAGCGCTCTCGCCCAGCGGGAGCGAGCTCGCCGTTGCAAAGGGGGAGTTCGAAAAGCAGGACATCTGGGTCTACGATTTGAAGCGCGGAACCGCTTCGCGCCTCACCTTCAGCCCTGCCGACAATGGAAATCCCGCCTGGTCGGCGGACGGGAGCGCGATCTTCTTCTCGTCCGCTCGCTCCTCCGGCCAGAACGGTCAGTACGGAATTTACCAGAAGCCTGCGGACGGCCTGGGGAGCACGCAGTTGGTCTTTCAGACTCAGGCCCTGCCCGCCTACCTTAACGGCTTGTCGGCGGATGGCCGCTATGCTATCTACGATACGGGAGCCGGCACGACGCAACTGTCGGCTTTGCCGCTCTTTGGCGGCCGCAAACCCTTCATCTTCATTCAGGGCAACTTCGAGGCTACCTCCGCCCAGTTTTCGCCGAACGGACACTACGTGGCCTACACGTCGACCGAGACGGGAAGCCAGCAAGTCTATGTCCAGACCTTCCCGCAGCATACGGGCAAGTGGCAGGTCTCTGTGTCGGACGGGACACAACCCGCGTGGAGCCGCGACGGCAAAGAGTTGTTCTATCTCTCCACAGGCGACAACGACTCGGAGACCCAGCTGATGGCGGTCGCGGTCAACACGAGTGCGGCGGCATTCCAGGCCGGAATCCCCAAACAGCTTTTCGAGACGCAACTGGTCCCATTGTGGTTGTGGAGAAACAGCTACGTTCCTTCGTCGGACGGCCAGCGGTTTCTGATGCTCGCGCCTGCGAGCGAGGCAAGCCAATCGAAGCCCCAGCCCATTAACGTGGTCGTCAACTGGCCGGCCCTCGTGAAGAAGTAGCAGGGCGCATTGAGCGGCACAGAGTACGGTGAGAAGGGAAAAATGCTTCGATATACGGAGCGGACAAGAAGGAGCTAACTTCAACCAAGCTCTCTCAGGACACTGCCGCGGCGGCCGGATGTCTCTCCATTCCGTTAAACTGCCAAAGAGAGCCTTGCATGGCGGGTGTCCTTTCCAAAACGCGCACCACCCTGGAAATGATCAAGTGGGAGCACTCGATCTTTGCCCTCCCCTTTGCGTTGACGGCGGCGCTGCTGGCGGCGCATGGCCTGCCCGCCTGGCGCACCCTGGGCTGGATTCTGGTGGCCATGGTGGCCGCGCGCACCTGCGCCATGGCCTTCAACCGCTGGGCCGACGCCGATATCGACGCCGCCAATCCGCGCACCCGCGGCCGCGCTATTCCCGCTGGCCTGCTCTCGCGCCAGTTCGTGCTCGCGTTTACTTGCGTGGCGGCGCTCGTGTTTGTGGCGGCCGCGGCCGAGCTCAACCGGCTCGCTCTGTATCTTTCCCCCGTAGTGCTCGCCGTCCTGCTCGGCTACAGCTACATGAAGCGCCTGACGCGCTGGTCGCACCTGGTGCTGGGTCTGGCGCTGGGCCTGGCGCCCGCGGCTGCGTGGGTGGCCGTGCGCGGTAGCCTCGATCCCCGCATCCTCGTCTTAACCGCCGCGGTCACCCTCTGGGTGGGCGGCTTCGACGTGCTCTACGCCTGCCAGGACTACGATCACGACCGCGCCGCCGGCCTCTACAGCCTTCCTGGGGCCATCGGCATTCCGGCCGCCTTCTGGGCCGCGCGCATCATGCACGCCATCATGCTCGGCCTGCTGCTCTGGTTCGGCCAACTGTTTCATTTTGAGACAGTGGGCTGGCTGGGCATTGCCGCCGTCGCGCTCCTGCTGGCCTACGAGCACGCCATTGTTTCTCCCCGCGACCTCGGCCGCCTCGACGCCGCCTTCTTCACCATGAACGGCGTCATCGCCATGGTCTTTCTCGCCTTCGTCGCCGCCGATCTTTGGCTGCGAAAATAGGGCCGCGAAAATAGCCATTTGCATCCGTATCGCAACATGGGAATCCGGAAAACTGCGCTTCCGAACCCCGCGATAATGATCCTGCAATTGCCTATCGCCTCGCCGTGAGAAGATGTCGGTATCGAATGCCGGCTGTAGGTATCGGAATGCCGGCTGTAAAGGAGCCGTGCGATGGTCCCTCAAATCCTGGCAGTTGCTCTCGCGCTCTCGCCGTCCGCACTGCAACCGCAGTCTGCAACTCCCCGCCCCGCGTTCGACGCCTTTGAGGTAGCAACCATCAATCCGATTTCTCCGGATGAAGAAAAAGGACGCTATATCATCATGCGGGGCGCCGATACGTTGGTCGTGAAGGACTACAACCTGAAGCTGCTGATCGCCGCGGCCTACAATTTGAACCCGCGCGAGATCTCCGGCGGCCCGGCGTGGGTCGAGTCCGGCCGCTACGACATTCAGGCGCGCACGCCCGGCACGGTCCGGCCCACCCACGACGAACAGATGCGCATGTTGCGCAGCCTGCTGGCCGACCGCTTCAAGCTCACCTTCCATCGCCAGCAAAAAGTGTTCTCGATCTACGAGCTTGAGATCGACAAAGGCGGCCCGAAGCTGAAGCCGAGCACCGCGGCCGCAGACGCCGCTCCGGCGATGATCGGCACGGTTTATCCGGGTAAGATCGTGATGCCGGGGCGCAATGTGACCATGGCTTACTTCGTCTCTCTGATGCAGCGCGCCATTCTCGACCGCCCGGTTGTGGACAAGACCGGACTAACCGGCAGGTACGATTTCGATCTCACCTGGGCCCCCGATGCGTCGCAGTTCGGCGGCGAAGTGCCGCCGGCGCCGGAGGGAGCTTCGAGTCCACCCCTTTTCACGGCCATCCGCGAGCAACTGGGATTGCGGCTGGTGGCTACGCGCGGGCCGGCCGAGGCGCTGGTGATCGATGGCGTCGAGCGGCCCTCACCCAACTGACGAAGGGTACGGGCTTCACAGGCTGCGGAAAAACCCAATTGGGTGAAGGGTACGGGCTTTAGCCCGTACATAAATGCAATGAAATCAATGTGGGCTTTAGCCCCTGAGGCATGCTTTTCTGGATTTTGCCCCGAAATTCGCCCTTTTTCCGCAGCCTCTTCAGCACCTGCCGCGCTCGCCTTTGCCGCATCGATCGAGTTCCCGCGTTTTTTTGCGACCTGTAAAACCCAAATGCGATTGCCTTGGAAACCCACGGCCGGTTCTCGGAGTTTCACCACGCGCTGTGGTATGGTGCGAAAGAACAGTTCGGCACTCGCGCCATTTCTTCTCGACAGCGCCCAGGAGCCACCGCGCCGATATGAAAATCGCCATCCAGGGAGAACCCGGCTCATTCAGCCACGAAGCCGCCATCAAACTCGATGCCGGCGCCTCCATCGTCCCTTGTTCGCTTTCGGAAGAGGTCTTCAAGGCGCTCTCCGGCGGCGAGGTCGATGCGGCCGCGATTCCCATCGAGAACAGCCTCGCCGGATCGGTCTCCGAACACTTCGATCTGCTGCTCAGCCACGACGTGAAGGTGGAACGGGAGACGCTGCTGCGCATCCGCCACAACCTCATCGCCATCTCCGGCGCATCCGTGGGCGAAATCGACCGCGTCTTTTCGCACCCCGTGGCGCTGGCGCAGTGCCGGCGCTTTTTTGCCAGCCATCCGCGTATGGAAGCCTTCGCTTTTTACGACACAGCGGGCAGCGTGAAGCAACTGGTGGAGCTGCGCGACCGGCACGCCGCGGCCATCGCCAGCGAGGCCGCCGCGCACTACTACGGCGCGCAGATTCTTGAGGCCGGCATCGAGGACAGCCCGGAGAACTATACGCGCTTCTTCCTGGTGCGCCGCGCCGCCGATGCGGCCCTGGACCTGGGCGCCAACAAGATCAGCCTGGCATTCTCGGTTGAAAACCGTCCGGGATCGCTGGTGGCGGCGCTCCAGGAGCTCGCCGCGCTGGGCACGAATCTCACCAAGATCGAGTCGCGGCCCGTCCACGGCAAACCCTGGGAGTATATCTTCTACGTGGACTCGCAGATCCGCTCGCCCGAAGAGGGCTCCCGCGCACTCGATGTGCTTCGCTCGCATTGCGCCATGGTCAAGGAGCTGGGCCGCTACGTGAATGCAGCTTCCAGCCTTTAGCTTCCAGTGAGCCTCTGGTCAAGTCGCGGCTTTCAAAAGGGCACGACCCCTTCGACAGGCTCAGGGCAGGCTTTCGGCAAGCTCAGGGCAGGCTTTAAGAGGCTGCGGAAAAACCAGGTCCGCGCGTGGTTTTGTGTCAGTCCCCCACCGGCGTTTCCCACCTCGATGGATGAAACGGGCGCCGCACCCTCGCCGCGTTTTTGTTTTTGCGGCCAGGGTGGGAAGCGAACGACCAATGCAAGGCTAATTTCTTTCCAAGGCCGACTTTAGAGACCGGCGGCAGTTTCCTGGGCCATGTAATCGACCACGGCCTTCAAGTCGCCTTTGGTTTCCTCGAAGACCTTGAGCTGGCGGTCGGCGCCGGTGCCGGTCTTGAGAATTTTGCGCACGCCTTCGATGGCTTCGTGGCTGCCTAACTCATCCACTTCGGGATCGACCAGAGCGAGATACTCTTCAATCAGGTCGCGCAATGGGACCTCCTGCTGCTTGCCGAAGTCGATCAGCTTGCCGTCGAGGCCGTAGCGGACGGCGCGGAATTTGTTCTCGGCAATCAACGAGCGCGTGTACTCGCGGAAGTCCTGGTTGGCCTCGTGGAGGCGGTAGAGCATGGCGGCGGTGGCCTGGATGAGGGCGGCGATGGCCACCGTCTCCTCGGCGCGCAGGGGAATGTCGCAGGCGCGGACTTCGACGGTGTTGAAGAAGGGATGAGGGCGAATGTCCCACCAGATTTTCTTGGCGTTGTCGATGCAGTTGGTGCGGACCAGCAGCGTGACGTAATTCTCGAACTCCGAATAGCTGGAGAAGGCGTCGGGGATGCCGGTGCGGGGGAAGTTCTCGAAGACCTTGGCGCGGTAGCCTTTATATCCGGTGTTCAGGCCCAGCCAGAAGGGCGAGTTGGTCGCGAGCGCCATGATGTGCGGCAGAAAATAGCGCATCGAGTTCATGATGCGAATGGCGGCTTCGCGGTCCTCGATGCCGACATGAACGTGAAGGCCGAAGATGAGGTTGGCGCGGGCGACGAGTTGCAGGTCCTTGACCACCTGGTGATAGCGCGGGTCGGGATAGATGTCCTGGGTGCGCCAGTCGGCAAAGGGATGCGTGGCTCCGGCGACGAGCTCGAGATTGTGTTCGCGGGCCAGCTTAATCATCTCGCGGCGCAACTCGTAGATGTCTTCGCGGGCCTCGGCGATGTTGCGGCAGACGCGGGTGCCGACCTCGACCACCGAAGTGTGCAGCTCGGCCTTGACGCGCTCCTGGAGACGCATCTTGCCGACGGCCAGCATCTCGGTCTGGATGTGGGAGCGCAGGTCGCGGGAGACCGGATCGACGGTCTGGTACTCCTCTTCAATGCCCAGCGAGAAGGATGGCCTCATGCGGACCTCCGGCGGAGATGAGCCTGGGGCCATTGTAGCGGGCGCAACGCCGGTGAACAGTGGACAGTGGACGGTGAACAGTGGACAGTGAAGCTGACAAGACGCCGCCGCGGGTGGTTTACTTTTTTCTGGGAGAAACGTATGCAATTTTCAGGGATCAGGAATCCGGCGCGGCGCAGTTTCCTGCGTGTGGCGCCGGCAGCCGCGGCGGCGGGACTGGCGCTCGCGGACGCCAAACTGTTCGCCGCGCCGGCCCAGGGTCAAGAAAAGTGGCCGGGTGAGGCGGCCAAATTCCAGCTCTTCACGGCGGCGGCCATCGGGCAGGACATAGCGGCGACCCAAACCAGGCCGGGCAACATCGATCTTGTGAACGACAAGAATCTTCCCTTCACCATAGTGCTGACCTCGGAGAAGGATAAGAGCGCGCCGGAGTTCGAGTGGCACCAGTCGCGCGACCACATTTTTCAGATCCTCGATGGATCGACAGAATACGAAGTGGGCGGAACGCCGAAAGGCGGACGCTACATCGCTCCCGGCGAGTGGCGCGGCAAGGACGTGGAAGGCGCGACGAAGCTGACGCTGAACAAAGGCGACCGGCTGGTGATTCCCCGCGGCACACCGCACCGGCGGAGCACGCGCGAGAGCGTGACGTTTACGCTGATTTCGCCGGAGGGCGCGATGAAGCCGTAGCCCCAAGCGAAGCCGCAGCGCCAAGCGAAGCCTTAGCCCCAAGCGAAGCCGTGGCTGTGGAGGCCAGGGCCGGCGTCTCGCCGGCCGCGCCGTAGCGCTCGGTGGCGGCCATCAGTTCTTCGATGGCGGCCACGGCGCCGATGCCACCCCTGGCGCCGGCAGCCATGCAGTTGAGCGCGGCCGCGGCGCAGGAAAAATCGAGCTGCCGCTCGAGCGGCCAGCCTTGCAACAATGCGTAGATGAATCCGGCGTGGAAGATGTCGCCGGCGCCAGTGGTGTCGGCCACGGGCACGCGGTAGGCGGCGCTGTACACCATGCGCCGCCCGTCCCACGCCAGCACGCCGTCCTCTCCCAGCGTGGCCGCGGCGAGCCGGCAGCCGAAGCGCGTGGCCATGCGGCGCAACGCGCCCTCGAGGTCGTTGCCGCCCATGAGACGGCAGGGAAAGTCGCGGCTCACGATGAGGTAGTCGATGTGCTCGATCAGCTCTTCGACGCCGGGATAAAGCTCGTCGAGGTCGGCAATGACTGGAATTCCTGCGGCGCGCGCCCAGCCCGCAGCGAGCGTGGCCGCGGCCGTGTCGTGGCCGTCGACGTGAAGGGCGCGGGCTTGTTCGATCCAGGCGCGGTCCAGTTCTTCGGGCCGCAGAGTGAGCCGCTCATCGCGGCGGCAGAGGACCGTGCGCTCGCCTTCGGCGTCGACCAGGATGAGCGACTGAGGGCTGGCGGCGCCGGCGACGGAGATGAGCCGTGCTTCGACGCCCACGCGGTCGAAGGCCTCGCGGTGCAGGCGGGCCGCGCCGTCGTCGCCCAGCTTGCCCACGTAGCGGGTTTTCAGGCCCCAGGTCTGGCAGGCGACGACGGTGGTCGCGACCTGGCCGCCGGGCATGACGCTGGCCTCGGTGTACGCCATTTTTGAGCCGCGGGCGGGAAACGCGGCGAGAGGGATGAGCGTGTCGGTGGCGTTGAGGCCCACGCCTACGAGATCGACCATTGGCAACGCGGTCATTCGGACATTGTAAAGGGGCGGATGGGCAGCTTGCGCGGGAGCGCGGTCGCTGCGCTCACTCGCTCCAGAGACGTTAATGTCCAACGGTCGTGTCCTCCCACCCATGCGACAGAAAAGAGTCGCATGGATGGAGCACAGAGTTTTGGGTACAGCAACCATGGAACACCAGAAGCTAACCAACTGTAGGTGCATCCCACCCATGCGACAGAAAAGAGTCGCATGGATGGAGCACAGAGTTTTGGGTACAGCAACCATGGAACACCAGAAGCTAACCAACTGTAGGTGCATCCCACCCCTGCGACGGAAAAGAGTCGCATGGATGGGGCACGGACCTTTGGGTGCAGCAACCATGGAACAGCGTTAAGCGCCTATACTTTTGCTTTGGCTCGAATCGAAGTGAAGGAGCGCCGCGATGTCTTCCTCCGCCGTAAGTTATGCCCGCGAAAACCATCCGCGTTTTCTCGACGACTTGAAAGATCTGTTGCGCATCCCGTCGGTCTCTACGCTGCCCGAGCATAAAGGCGACTGCCGCAGGGCGGCCGAGTGGCTGGCGGCTAAACTCCGGCGCATCGGCATGGAGAACGTGCGCATCATCGATTCGGAGGGGGAGCCGATGGGGGAAGGGAATGGCGAAGGTCATCCGCTGGTCTACGCCGACTGGCTCCATGCGGCGGGCAAACCGGCGATGCTTTGCTACGGCCATTACGACGTGCAGCCGCCGGACCCGCTCGACGAGTGGGTTTCGCCGCCCTTTGAGCCGGCCGAGCGCAACGGCAACCTCTACGCGCGCGGCGCGGTGGACGACAAGGGACAGGTGTGCGCGCAGGTTTCGGCGCTCGAGTCGCTGCTGGCTTCAGGCGGCCTGCCCATCAACGTGCGCGTGCTTTTCGAGGGCGAGGAAGAGGTGGGCGGAGAGGCGATTGCGGCCTACGTCGCTTCGAAGCCGGCGGAGCTGAAGGCCGACTTCGCGCTGGTCTCGGATACGGAGCTGTTCGCGCCGGGACTGCCGACACTGTGCGTGGGACTGCGCGGGATGATCTACACGGAGATCGAGGTGCGTGGGGCCAGGACCGACCTGCACTCGGGCATGTATGGAGGCGCGGCGCCCAATCCATTTGTGTCGCTGGCGCAGATTCTGGCGCGGCTCAAGGACGAGAACGGGCGCATCCTGATTCCGGGGTTCTACGACGACATTGTTCCGCCCAGCGCGGAGGAACTGGCCGCGTGGCGCAGCCTGCCCTTTGACGAGGAGGAGTACCGTATTCACGAAGTCGGGGCGCGGCAGCTTGTGGGCGAGCGCGGCTACAGCGTGCTGGAGCGCACCTGGGCGCGGCCCACGCTCGACGTACACGGAATCCCCGGCGGGTTTACCGGCGCGGGGGCCAAGACCGTGATCCCCGCTAAGGCACAGGCCAAAGTGTCGATGCGGCTGGTTCCGGCGATGACCTCGGCGAGGGCCTTCGCGCTTTACAAGAAATGCGTGGAGCAGATCGCGCCGCTGGGCGTCGAGGTCGAGGTGCGGCTCATCCATTCAGGCGACCCCTGCCTGGTTCCCGTCGACAATCCTTACGTCCAGGCGGCCACGCGCGCGCTCGGGGAGGTCTGGGGCAAGGAGACGGTCTTCATCCGCTCCGGCGGGTCGATTCCCATCGTCGGCGATTTTGCGCGGCATCTGGGATTGCCGAGCGTGATGATGGGCTTCGGCCTGCCCGACGACCAGATCCACGCACCCAACGAAAAATTCAGCCTGAAGAACTTCGAGCTGGGGATCGAGTCGCTGATCCGCTTCATGGAGGAGACCGGCAAGTGACCCGCGCCGGCGGCGGGATGGAGACAGACGCCGCTGGATTTGTGCTCGCCGGCGGGCAATCAAGCCGCATGGGCCAGGACAAGGCGCTGCTTCCGTTTGCGGGGCAACCGCTGATCGTCCGTGCGCTCTCCATTCTCCGAGAAGCGGGACTTGAGGCGAAGATCGCCGGCGCCCGCTCGGCTCTCGATGGCGTTGCAGTCGTCTTCGCCGATGCGGAACCGGGCCTGGGCCCGCTGAGCGGCATCTGCGCCGCGCTGGCCGCGTCTCCGGCGCAGCGAGCTGTCTTTCTGCCCGTCGATCTGCCGCTCCTGCCGCCATCGCTTGTCGCCTTTCTCCTCCACCACGCGCAAATCACGGGCCGTCCCGTCACCCTCTCCTCGGTCAACGGATTCGCGCAGACATTTCCCGCCGTCATCGCCCGCGCGGCGTTACCGGCGCTCCAGAGCCGGCTTGAAAGCGGGCGCAGAGGCTGTTTTCGAGCCTTTCAATCCGCCGCGGCCAGCCTCGACCAGACCGTCTCCGTGGTTCCGGTTGAGTATCTCGTCCAATGCGGTCAGGTGAGCCATCCCGACGGGCTGCCCGCGGTGCACTGGTTCCGGAACCTCAATTCGCCTTGGGATCTGCGCCATGCCCAAGCGCTCGCCCGAGCAGCGTCCGTCCCTGCATCCGGAGCTTGATTCGCGTATTCTGAATCTGGCGAGATGTCCGATCTTCCCTCCAACTCAGAACCGCTGGAACCGCTCGCTGCCGAGCTCGACGCGCTGGACGAGAGCGGCGGCGGCGAGGAGTCGACGGCGCTGCCGGAAGAGTTGTACGCCCCGGAGCCGTCCGCTCCCGAAGCGCCCAGAGAAACAATCATCGATTTCAGCAACGTGTCGATCTCCTTCGGCACGCGCGTGGTTCTCGACAACGTGAGCTTTTCGGTCGATCGCGGGCAGACGCTCTGCATCCTGGGCCGCAGCGGCGTGGGCAAGTCCGTGACCCTGCGCCTGCTGATGGGCTTCCTCGAAGCGGACTCCGGCTCTATCCGTGTCGAAGGCCAGGAACTGGCCGGGATGAGCGAAGAGCAACTGCAGGCCATCCGCAGGCGGGTCACCATGGTGTTTCAGAACGGCGCCCTTTTCGATTCGATGAGCGTGCGCGAGAACGTGGCCTTTCCGCTGCGCGAGCGCGGCGGGCTGGCCGAAGACCAGATTATTCAGATCGTTGACCGTCTGATCGGGCTGGTGGGCGCCGAGGACGTCTCCCACGCGCTCCCCGCCAGCCTTTCGACCGGCCGCAAGCGCGCGGTGGCCATGGCCCGGGCGCTGGCCGCCCAGCCGGAGGTGGTTCTCTACGACGAGCCCACGACCATGGTGGACCCGCTGATCGCCCGCCGCCTGGGCAGCCTCATCCAGCGGCTCAAAAAGCAGCTCGGGTTCACCAGCATCGTGGTCACCCACGACATGCGCTTCGCCGAGCGCCTCGCCGATACGGTACTCTTCCTGCACCAGGGGCGGGCGCAGTACTTCGGCCCCATCGAAGGCTTCGTGGAGTCGCCCGACCCTCACATTCGGCAATTTTTGACGCTGGACGCTTATTCGTTACCTTCGGGCTAAGAATTTTTGCCGCTCAGTAACTATCGTTACCTATGGACTAGGAGTCTAGGAAATTTATCGTTCGGTAACTAGATAGTTTTAAGATTTTGCTTGCCAACCCCGCTGCGCCGGGGCGAGTCTAACCCTGTTAGTTGATGTGTTGCAACATTTGGAATTATTTCAGAAAAGGCTCGGGCGGAAAATTGTTCGGGGCAGTGCTGCGGTTTTGTTATAATCGGTCTGTCTTTTTTTGTTCTTCACCGTCAACCGGGACTTTCTCCGGCGAAGTGGATAACACACTCCTCGTTAGCGTCTTGTTATGCGGCTGTTCGTGGAAATAATTGCGTTCGCTCCCATAGGAAAATGCTCGCGTTTTCCTGATTGGTAATGACCGGAATGTTCCGGTGCGAGCCGGCCAACTGCCCGTCGTGAAATTCGGCTCAGTCAGTTCAATGCAAACAACGCCGGACGTTCGATTGCCAAGCGTATCAGTAAAAAGAAGGGTCCGGCTTCGGAAAGACCCCCTCTTGCGTGGTCCGGGCTCTGCGATTGGGCCTCGAGTTGTACGATTGCTTCCTCCTTGGTAAGTCTCCTCTTTTTCGTCGGGGCTTAATCGAGTTTTCCATCTGCGGAAACTATATGGCCACATCGGAGTTTTGGCAGAGAGTCTCAGCTTCGGCGTCTTCTTCCCCCGAGTGGGCGGCCTCCGGGCGCGCGGCTCACGAGCCGCGGGGCGCTGTAAAGCTGTGGATGGCGCTCGACGGCGCCACCATCTTCGGCGCCGCGGTCGTGGCCACGCAGATCAAAATGCACACGGGCATGGTGGCGGGCGCGAGGGATTTCTGGCACGGAACCCTCATCCACGGCCGGCCCATGTGGACCCTTCTCGGGCTGCTCTGCGGATTCACGATTGCCCTCGTGCTCACCAGCCGCAAGCTGCATCTCTACTCGCCGGCGCGGCTCAACAGCGCTCTTCACGAGCAGCGCTTGAGCGTGCAGGCGTGTTTTACTTCGGGATTGCTCCTGACCGGAGCCCTCTACCTGCTCCACGCCAACGACATTCCCCGCACCATCGTGCTCGCAACGCTGGTCCTGGTCACGGTCGCGCTCAGCGTGCGCCGCCTGTTCTACCGCGTTCTGCTCTACCGGCGCTTCGACCGCGGCCTGGGAACGCGTAATGTTCTCATCGTAGGAACCGGTCCGGAAGCGCACGCTCTCCGCCACCACCTCGAGAGCATCCGTCACCTCGGCTACACCTTCAAGGGCTTCATCGAGTTTTCGGGCGTCGACTGCGGTCTCGCTTCGGCCAACGGAGAAGTGGTCGGTAATGTGGAAAATCTCTTTACTCAGGCCCGCCAGCAGTTCGTGGATGAAGTCTTCTTCACCAGCCCCTGCGAGCACGGCATGGTGCAGAGCGTTCTCCAGCAGGCGCGCATCCACGGCGTGGACCTGCGCGTGGTTCCCGACATGTACGACGGCCTGGCCTGGAACAGCCCCATCGAATACATCGGCCAGTTCCCCACCATTCCTCTCCATTGCGGCCGCGTGGACGATGTAGGCTTCGCGCTCAAACGGCTTCTCGACATCGTCTTCTCCAGTCTCGCCCTGCTTGTCCTCTCGCCGCTGCTGCTGGCCGTGGCCATCGGCGTCAAGCTGGATTCTCCGGGACCGGTCTTCTATGCATCGGAGCGCATCGGCAAGAAGGGGCGCGTGTTCCGCTGCTTCAAGTTCCGCACCATGGTGCGCGACGCCGAGCGCCGCCGCTCCGAGGTGATGCACATGAACGAGCGCGACGGCGTCCTGTTCAAGATCGCCAACGACCCGAGAATCACGCGGCTAGGCCGCTTCCTGCGCAAGTATTCGCTGGACGAGCTGCCCCAGTTCGTCAACGTGCTCCGCGGCGACATGAGCGTAGTGGGCCCGCGCCCGCCCATCGCCAGCGAAGTGAGGGAGTACAAACTCAGCCATCTGCGCCGCCTCGATGTGACCCCCGGCATCACCGGCCTGTGGCAGGTGCAGGGCCGCCGCGACCCCTCCTTCGACAGCTACGTCTCCCTGGACATGACCTACATCGAAAGCTGGAGCATCTGGCTCGACCTGAAGATCATGGTTCGCACCATCGGCGTGGTGCTGGCCGGCACCGGCTCTTAGCGCTCCCTTAACCCACTTTCCAATAAACCGCGAGCCGCTCCCGGCTCCGGTTGAGGGGCTTCGAAGTCGCTTCTGTCCGTCACGGTTGATTGCGCCAGAGCAGCGGCACAAAATACGCGTCCAGATACCAGGACAGCGCGAACAGCAGCGCCATGCCCGCCAACGCCCAGAAAAAGAGCTTTACCGGCAGCGTGGACAGGATCGAACTCTCCACGCCTGGGTGGGTGTGGGCGCTGAACGTGAAGAAGATGCCGCTCGCGAAGCAGATGCAGCCGGCAAACGCGATGCGCAGCAGGAACGTGGCCAGGCGGTCTTCCCAGCGCGTTCCGGGCACAAAAAAAGCGCTCATCATCGCGTCGCAGAGCGACAGAAGGCTGAGGAAGAAGGAGAGCACCTTGCCAAGCTCAAGGAGCATTGCCGCCTCGTCCACCGGCGGAGCGCGCACCGCGGAAAAACCCCGGCGCACCGGGCCATGCCGGATGGTTCAGGCCTATTCTATGCCGGTTTTTGCGAGAAGGCTGGCGGCACGGCGAGAAATCTCGCCGTGCCATATGCATCCCAACGCGAGTATCCCCAACAGCAGGCCCGCCGCTAAAGATTCAAACCGAGCCTACCGCAAACCCTGCTCCGTGGGCGGCTGGCCGGCCACCTGGATGTAATTCTTCACGCCGAAGACGCCCGGAACCTGGTCGGCGCGCATGTAGGCGATCTGCTTGTCCATCTTGTTGTTCACCGTCCCGTAGAGCTCAACGTGGCCGTTGTTTACAACGATGCGGATCGGCTTGACCGGATTCACGGCATAGATGTGCAGCGCCGGGTCGCCGTAGATCGCCCGAAACTCTGCCTGCCGGATGCGCCCGTCCATCGGCGAAGGCGGATCGACCACGATTTTGTCGACCACGCCCTTCACGCCCGGCGTCGACCTCACCAGCGCCAGCACATCGTTCCGGTTGGGATAATCGTGGCATTGACCCGCCAGCGTCACCACCCCATCGTGCACTTCAATCCCAATGGCGTCGAACACCTGGAAGCGGCCCACGTTGACATTCGCCAGCTTCGGAGCCAGCTTCTGCTCAAGCTCTTGATCGGAGACGGCAGCGCCGGCCACTTGAATTTCGTTTTTGACGGCGGTCACGCCCTGGGTCCCTTTGGCAATATTCCCGGCCTTTTCTTTCTGGTCGTAGAGTTTTACGGTGCCCGTAAGCGTGGCCACGCCGTTGTTCACGGTGACTTTCACATTCTTGAATTGACTGGCGCTCAAACGCGCCGTAGCGCGCTGGGCTGCATTGCTCTGTTGCGCCCTGGCCGCTAATGAAACCTGGGGAAGAAAGAGAAGCGCGCAGGCGGTTGCGGCCGCCAGCAAAAGCGTGCGGGCTGAAGAAACTGTTTTGGTCATGTCGAAAGCTCCTCGCTCCCGGCAAACTCCTCGCCGGGCCGGTTTTGATTGTCAACCGGCCCGTTGCCGGCTCACATTTAATTGATTCACGAGAAGCGTCTGTGGTTTCCTGAGGCGCAGGACCGGTCAGGCTGGGCGGGGGACGATCGAGTCATTCGCGATTCGGCTTTCAACGCTCTAAAGTGGTTCCAGAGATGTTCTGCCCAACGGTCGTGGCCTCTCACCCATGCGACAGAAAAAAGCCGCATGGATGGGCGCGGGCTTTGGATTGAGGAACTCGCGGGGCTTTGGGCGCGGCAATGGTGGAACCGCTGCAAGCCAGCCTACTTATAACGCCGCGTAGCCTCGATCACCATGGAGAAGACCCCCGACTCGTCGCGCGCCACCAGCAGAGAAACGTGGCGGTTGATGGCAATCTCGGCCTGCAGAAGTTGCTGGCCGGTGGTATCGACGTCGGTGGCGTAGGTGAGCGTGACGTTGCGCCCCACCTGCTCCTGCACGGTGATGCGCGAAGTAGAGACGCCCAGCGCGCCCAGGTAGTTGGGGTCGATCTTGACCGAGCCGGCTCCGAAGAGCTTTTGCACGCGGCTGCTCACCGTGGCGTTGAGGGCGCCGCCCAGCAGGGTGTCGGTGGTGGGATTGGTGAGCGCCTGCTGCTGCTGCTGCGTATAGAGCCGCTCCTGGCTCTGGGTGTGGCCAAGGGCCAGCAGGGAGACCACGTCGGCCTCCGGGAGCGGCGGATCGCTGCGGTAGTTGACGGTGAGCCGGGCTGGCGTTCCGCGGACATCGAGGGTCACGTCGTAATCGTCCACGCGGGCGGTGGCGCTCAAGTCGATGTTGGGCTCGATGCGCACCGGATTGGTAAACGTAATGTCGCCGCGCTGCAATTCGTAGCGCGTTCCGGCAATGGTGGCCGCGCCCTCGGTGATCGAGACACTGCCCAGCAGCGAGGGATTGGCCAGGGTGCCGCGCACGTGTACGTCAAGATCGCCGGCCAGCTTGGCGTAGGCGTTCTGAAAGTTCAACTGCGGCGAAGAGACAATGTGTACGTCGAGGCGGATGTGGTTCGAGGGCGCCTCCGGCGGCGCAATCCTGTTGGCGGCGGCATTGGCCTGCACCGCCAGGGCCGCCACGTCCAGGTCGGGACTGACCGTGAAGCGCGTGATGAGCACATTGCCGGTCAACTCGAGATTCCGCTCCGGGCCTTCCAGGCGCAGCGTGGCGTCGGCCAGCGAACTGATTCCCGGCGGATAGCGGACGCGGAACCCCTTCCCGGTCACCGACAGATCGGCGAAGATTCCGTGCTGATAGGCGAGATAGCCGCCCAGGCTCAACTGGCCGCCGCCGGTCATGGCCGTCAGCGTCTTGACTTCGAGCCGGTTCTGATTGAAGACCAGGGTTCCGTGCAACTTGCTGAGGCCGTTGGGCAGGTCGCCCAAAGAAATCGACGCGTTCTGGAAATCGACCTGCCCCTCCAGGCTGGGATTCTGGAGCGTACCGTGGGCCTGCACCTCAAAAGCCGTGACCCCGGCCGCGGTCACATCGGGATCGAGGGTTTCGGCCAGCTTCAGATTGACCGATCCGCGGGCGGCCAGGTCCAGAGGGCGCGCGCCTTCGAGCCCGATCGAACCCTGCGCGTGCAGGTCGGTGTCTTCGCCGGTCACGTGCAGCGGATCGAGAGTGACGCGGCCGCCGGCAAGCGTGGCGTGAAGGCCGCCTTCGCTCTTGAGGTGTACGCCGGCCAGGGTCACGGCAAGCTGCTGCAGGCTGGCTTCGCCGCGCATCTGGCGCGGATGCTTGAGCGGCCCTTCCACACCGATCGTGCCGGCCAGCGACGATTCGCCGGTCAGCCCCTCGACGTGCGCGAGCTTGAGCAACTCGGCGATATTGAACTGCGAGAACTCGAGGCTCGCCTGCGTGGCAAAAGCGCCGTTTAACTGGGTCTGGCCGTGCAGGGCGAGCGCAGCGCCTTCAAACCGCGTGGAGGCGTTAAGGAGCAGCGCGCCGCTCGCGGTATGCGCTGTCAGTTGAACCCCTCCAATGGCCTGGCCGCTCAAGGTCAGCGCGCTCAGCGAAGCCTGCGCGTTGAAGATGGGCTCATCGGGCGTTCCCGAGCCGGAGAGCGAAAAGCTGAGCCTGCCGGTAGCCTCCGGAGCGTGCTGCTCAAGCCAGGCGATGCGCGCAATGTCGATGCCCTGGCCCGCGGCCTTCATGGCATAGCGGCGGGAAGCCATGTCGTAGCTGCCCGCGGCCGAGATGCTTCCGGCCGGGGCGCTGAGCGTGGCCGAAGTCACCTTCAGTACGCGATCGACGAGCGAGCCTTGCAAGCGAGCCCGCTTTACCGGCTCGCCATACAGGCTTCCGCCGTTGAGCTCAACCCAGCCCGAGCCGCCCGGCGAGCCGAGCCGCCCATCGATGGTGAGCTGGGCGTCGAGGACGCCGCTGGCCGGAAGCCTGGCGGCGAGAAACGGCTGCAGGTCGTCGACGTTGAGCTTTGTTGCGTCCAGATGCGCTTTGATCAGCGAGCCGGCTCCGAATCCGCCTTTGCCGCCGGCCGAAGAGCCTCCGGCGTCCATGGTCCCGCTTACCGCAATGCGCGTCTGGCCCCGCACCAGGAGCGCGCGCAGAATGGCGATGCGCGCGGCCATGTAGCTCCCGGTGGCGCTCACCGAATCCAGGTGCACGAACCGCGGCTGCCCCTGTTTACTTTGAGCGCCCGGACCCTCCGCCGGCGTCGGCATTTCGATGGCCAGTTGCGTGGCTTCGAAGCTGCCGGCGATGCGCGGCTCGATCAGCGATCCGGTCCAGGTTCCGCGAAAATCGGCTTGGCCGGCCAGCGACACCGGCAGCGCCGCGACGCCGGATTTGCCGTTGCGGCGCAGTCCCAGGCTGCGCAGCACCGTGTCGAAGTCGCCCAGGTTGCTGGAATGGAGATCGACGGAAATGGACGTCGGGCTGGTAAGCGGAAATGCTCCGAGAATCCCGTGCGCCTGCAGGCTGCTGCCCGGCAACTGCAAGCTCAGGTTGCGCAGGTCTACCGAGCCGTCGCTCTCGGTGTAGGTTGCATCGACTTCGCCGCTGGCCGGATTCTCGCCCGCGACGACGGCCGCGGAAGGAGCCAGATTGAGCGTGGCGGAGACCACCGTGGTGCGCGGATCGCCCTTCGACCAGGATGCGCTCGCCGTTCCGCTGACCGCGGCGCTCACGCCCAGCTTTTGAAACGGCGGCCGGCTCACCATTTCCAGAATCGAATCGAGCGAAACGCCTTCAATCTGCGCGGTCACCTTGCCGTCGACGGGGATGAAGGTGGGTTTGGGGTGGATGAAGCGGGCGCGATTGGGACCTGCCCTGGCGAGGCCAGCCCTGTCGAGACCTGCTTTGTTGGGAGCTGCCCTCTTGGGACCAGCCCTGTCGAGACCTGCCTTGGCGAGACCTGCCCTGGCGAGCGCTTTCCAGCCGCGGCGCGCCCGCGTCCTCGCTGCGTTCTCCCGCGCCGGCCCGACCGCCGCCGCGCCCGGCAACGGCGGCAGCCAGTGCGTCAACGCTACCGTGCCGCCGATCTGCCCGCCCTGGCGAAGCCGCGCCACCACCGGGCCGATCAGCAGCTCCGAGGGGTCGGCGTGTACGTGCGCATCGACGCGCACTCCGGTGGCGCGCACGCCCGTCCCGATGTATGCGCCATTCTCTATGTGAACGCTGCCGTCGGCAGTGAACTGGCCGCGCGCGCCCGCGCCCGCCAGGTCAACGTGCGCCACGCCCTCGGGCGAAAAGGCGTAACCCGTAGTCGAATCGAGAAGCTTCAAGTCCAAATCACCCACTACCTTCGCCTGCCAATGCGGATGCGCGAAGTCTTTGACGCCGCCCGTAACCTCAAGGACATTTCTTTTGCCTCTGCCCTCCCAGGTGGTCAGGCGGAGAGAGCGCAGATAGGCCGCCGTCCGCGTCAGATCGAGGGTGGCCTGCAAGCGGCCCTGCGCGGTCGCTGCTTTGGCCTTGAGGCCGCCACGCCGCAGGTTCAGGTCGGCGCCTGCAAGCTCGATGCGGTAGCTCTCGGGACGGCCGGCCGCCGCGGGAGCGTAGCGCATCAGCAGCGAAACATCGTCGGCGCTGAAGTCGAGCGGCGCCCAGCGGTTCTGGAAGTCGAAGGCCGCGGCCCGGTTGTCGTAGTCGATGGCGCCGTCCTCCACGGAGACGTGCCCGGCCCTGGCGTTGAAGAGCGTTTGCAGCATCGGTTTGCCGGGTTTTCGTGGCCGGCGCGGCGCGGGCTGGTTGGTCGTGCCGTCCGCATACACGATCAAATGGACGCTGGGCTTGGAAATGTCCAGCGAGCGCAGGACAATGTTCGGGCTGAGGCGCGGACTGAACAGATCGAGCACGCTCAGTTGCACGCGCAGATCGCCGATGTGCGCGTAAGGCGCCTCGCCCGGCGCTTCGCTGCCGTGAATGGTCACGCCGCCAGCGTCGGCCTCGAGATGCAGCAGACGCCAATGGAAGGTCGCGATCTCGACGCGCCCACCGGTTGCTGCCTCCACTTTAGCCACCAGCCAGCGGCGCACCAGCCGCTCGCACTGCGTCGAGCTGGCCCAGAAATAAAATCCCGTAAGCGCGATCAGCAGTAGAAGCGCCAGGCCGGCGATGGCGAGCGGAACGTGGCGCAGAAAAAACCGCCGCAAACGGCTGGGCCGCGGCTTCGGGCCCGCTGATTCAGGACCCAATTCGGGAGGCGTGACTTCGCGATTGCTCATTCGCTTTCACCCCCTTCTGCGCCTTTCGCCTGCGCGGTCTCAAGCGCCGGATCGAGAATCTCCACATCGCCCTGGCTGCGCAAGTTTTCCAGCCAGTTGTCGAAAAGCACGTTCACCTGCTGTTGCAGCAGAATCTCCTGAATGCGCGACGAAACCCGGCTCAGCGGGGGCGGGGTCTCGCCGGCCGGGTACTGCGGCAGCAATGTTTTCTCGTAGTAGGTCTGGATCTGCTGCGGAGTGATCTCGATCCCCTGCCTGAACCGCTCCTCGATGAAATTCAGAATCTCCATGCGGTTGCGCACGTAGGCCTGAACGCGCCCCTCGGTTAGACTGTGCGCGCTCAGGAAAGCCTTCCATCCCTCATCCGTCGAGCAGTGGGCACGGACGCAGGCGGGCAGCTCCCGGCGAATCTCCTCGATGCGCGCGTTTACCTCGGCCGCGGCGGGCGAAACCGCCTGCAAATCCTCCTCGCGAATCTGCTGCTGGATGAGGGCGCGGGAGATCAGCTCTTCAAGGGCATGCTCTGGAGTGAGCAGGCTCTTTCCGGTGCCGCTGGGATCGATGACCGACATTTCGACGTCCGCATTCACATCGCTCATCAGGATCGCCTGCCGGTTGACGACGGCCACCACGCGGTCGAGCACGACAGGAGTCTGCGCGCGCACGGCGGCGGCGCCGGCCGCAAACGCCGCGCAGCCGGCCAGCCACGCGGCCGCGCGCATATTCCTGCCCCGGATTGGACCGCGCCGGATTGGCTCGTCTTTGCGCATCAGAATGCCTGCCCCAGGCTGAAGAAGAAGTTGAAATGGCTGGCCTCGCCGATGCTCGGGGACAGCGGATTCTGCAGCGAGTAATTGTAGGTGATGGGAAACTTGGGAGGATTCAGGTTATAGCTGAAATCCAGCCGGATGGGCCCCACCGGCGTATGGTAAAGCAAGCCAATCCCCGGCGCATGGGAGAAATAATTGAAGCTGCACTCGCCCTGCGGACCTGTGGAAGTGATGGGTCCGGGAGGTGGAACGGTGGGGGGCGGGTTCGTCACGCCGGTAACGGGGTTGGTTCCCGGCTGGTACGGCGCCGAGCATGTAGTCTCCCGGTCCGGCTGATGAATTCGCAGCGCGCTTTTCCAGGCCTCGCCGGCGTCAGCGAAGACGTTGCCCATGTCCTCGAAGAGCGTAAGGCTGAGCGCATTGCCAAACCAGGGCAGCGTAGGTGGCGGAAAGCGCAGCTCGGTCTGGTTATAAAGCACGCCTGCGCCGCCGACGGGGTAGCCGGTCTCCGGGTCGCGCGGGCCGGCCGCGTTCTGCGAGAAGCCGCGCAGGGAGACTGCTCCGCCGGCGTAGAGACGCTCGGGCAGCGGGATAAACTCGCCGGCCGGAACTCCGAAGGCCCGCACCTGCCCGTAGCGCGTGTTCCGCGCCAGCACAAAGCGCCCTTTATCGAAGTTGTAATAGCTGGCATTCGAAGTGTCGATGCGGTTGAATTCGGCCTCGGCTCCAAGGGGCGCAACGGAAAGAAAATCCTGGAAGCTCGTATAGGTCCCGTGGTGCGCGTCCAGAGGCGAGTCGCGCGTATCGCGGATCCAGGTAACCGAAGGCCCGGCCACGCGCGACGCCGTCGATAGCTCGGTTAAATCGCAGGGGCAGACCTGCAAGCTGCTGGCCGCCACCTTCACGCGGCGAAAATCGTACTCGTACACAAACGTATTGGCCCGTGAGAGCATCGACTGCGGCCCGGAGAAGTTCTGGGTCCAGCGAAACCCTGCTTCAAGGCGCGAGGCCACGTAAGTGGTCACGTCCTGGCTGTTCGCGTAGCCGCCCGAGAGCGTGAACTTGAAGTTCTGCCGGCCAGCGAAGTGGGGAATCTGATAGAGCAGGTTCAGGCTCTCTTCGAGCAATCCATAAGACCCTTGCAGCGAAGCCGACTGATCCCTTCCGAAGAGGTCGCTGCGGGTAAGATCGCCCAGCACGCGCGGGCTCACGCCGGTCCTGCCGTACGGGCTGCACGAAATTCCGGCGGCGGCCAGGCCCTTGCAGTTTTTCACGGGCTGTCCGGTTTGCGCCTCGAGGCCGACACCATAGGTCAGCGACCAGCGCTTCGCCTCCTCGGCCTGCACCAGGACCGTTTTCTCGCTCTGCGCGCCATTGGGATTCTGGACCGCCGCATTGACCCCGTCGAACAGCCCGAAGTCGTACAGATTGCGCTGCGTCTCGGTCAGCGCCGACTGGCTCAGCGGCTGGCCCGGATGAATGGCGATGGCCCGCTCCACCGTTGCCCGCCGCGTGTAATGCAGCCCCGTCAGCAGCACGTTGCGCACAAAGGTTTGCGGCCCTTCGTCGATGTTGAAGGTCACGTCCACCTTATCCGGATCGGCCTTTTCCACCTTCTGCGCCACCGTCACCCGCACCTGATCGAAGCCCTCGTTCATATACGCGGTGAGCAGCGCATTGCGGTCCCCGGCCAGGCTCTGAGGAGAAAGCGGCTGCCCCGCCGCGGTGTTCAGCAGCACCTTAAGGCGGCTCGTCTCCATATGATCGTTGCCCTCGATGGCGACCGTGCCCGCGCGCAGTTGCGGACCTTCGTCAATGCGGTAGACCACGCGCAACTCCGCCGCCTTCTCCGAATTCGCGGCTCCAGCTCCCGTCGCCGTCGCCGAGCTGATTTTGCCCGCCGTTTCTGCTGTTCCCTGTTCCCTATTCCCTGTTCCCTGTTCTATCTCCGGCGTCACCTTCACGCTGGAAAACCCATTCTCCTCGTACACGCCCTCGATGGCGTTCACGTCCGCCGCAACCAGCGCCTGGCTGTAAACACCATCCGCATCGAGGATCCCTTTCGCATGGACGCTCAGCAGCCCTTCGAGCGTGGCCGCGTCGAAATAACGGTTTCCTTCCACCGTAACCCGCGCCACCTTGCTGCGCCGGCCCAAATGAATTCCGTAAACAATCTCCACCAGCCCCGCGCGCGGCGTCTCCTCGCGATGATCCACCTTCACTTGGAAGTAGCCCTGCCGCTCGAAATAGTCGCGCAGATTGCGGTTGCCCTCGTTGAGCAGGTCTTCGTCCACCGTGCCTTCCTCGAAGATGGGCACCAGGCGCTTCAGAACGTCCGGCTCGACGCTCGCGCCCTCGACATCCACCTTGACCACCGGCCCGCGAGTGACCGAAAAGCGGAAGTCGACCTTGCGGGAGCCGGGAACGTACTGCTCGGACTCGAGCTTGATCTCGGCCTCCATACGGTCCTGGCGCTGATAGTGCTTGAGGGCGCCGGCCAGGGCGCGGCTCACCGTGTCGCGGTCTACGCGCGCACCGGCGCGCAGGCGAGCCACGCGGGAGAACTTCTCCACATTCATGCCGGCGTCGCCCGTCAACTGGACCTTGCCCACGCGCGCCTGCGGACCGGAATCCACGTCGAACGCCAGATCGACAAGCTGCTCGCCGGGGTGCGGAGTCAGCTTCTGGCCGATCCGCGGCTGGTAGTATCCGTCCTGCCCGAGCGCCGCGCGCATCTGCCGCAGCGCGCGGTCAAGCTTGGCCTCTGTGAAGCGCGTGCCCGGAGAAAGCTGCACCGCGGCCTCCAACTGGGTGTTCACGGTGGCGCCCTTGGCCCCGTAAACGCTCACCGTGCCGATAAACTGCCGGGGCGCGCCTGAAAAAATCAGGTCCACTCCCACTCCCACTCCGTTGACTTGCCGCACCCCTTCGGCCTCCAGGGTGTCGTAGAGGCCGGTCGAGTAGAGCTGGCGCAGGCTCCGGCTCAGGCCTTCGCGGCTCAGCGGCTCTCCGACGCGCTGTGCGAGCCTGGCTGGCAGCGGCGCGAGCCTGGCCGCGGGCACTCCGGTGAAGGCGATGCTCCCGACCGGCAATCCAAACCATGCGGAAACACCGGCCGCATTCGGCGCGGATCGGGCGTCGGCGGCGCCATCCGCGGTCTGGACGCGGGCCTGGGCGCCGATCTGGACGCCGATCTGGGTGGGGGCTTGGACGCGGGTCTGGGCGCTGACCTGGGCGCGGCCAGACACCCCCGGCGCAAACCCGAGCAGCGCCAAGCACCCCGGCAAAGCCACCCGCCTCAAGAAACGGCCGGCGAACCGCTGGCGCGGAGCACTTCGATTGCCGCATCCCGCTTCCGGCTTTCCAGGCTGCAGAAAAACTTGGTCCGCGCGTGGTTTTGTGTCAGGGCACGACTTCAGTCGTGCCGCAAACGCAACAAAATAAAGCCCCGGCTTTAGCCCCTGCGGAGGCTTCGAGATCGGATTCGCCTTCAATTCGATCTCTTTCCACAGCCTGTTTATCCGCAAAACCATTTCTCCGAAAGAGTGGGCATCTTCCCCAATCACGGCACTTCCGCACCACTAAATTCGCACTTTCCGTGCCGCCGGCTCTGGACCGGAACGCGCACCGCAGCGCACGGGTAAGCAATCTTCCCTTATACTAACGAGGACCGGCTCATAATGGAGCAGCACCGCGCTCAATTGCTGCATCTGAGTGAAAGAATGCCGCACCCCATACTTCCCGAACGTCGGCAGGGACCCGCCGCAACAGCCAATGGCGGAATGCGGACCGGTGCGTCCACCGATGGGCACGCTCTGCCGGCCCGCCCCGCGGCCATGTCCAATGCCGCCGATGCCGAAGTGCTGGCCCTGGCCCAGGCCGGCGATCATCGCGCCTTCGCCCAACTCTATTCCCTGCACAAGCGGCGCATCTACTCGCTGTGCCTGCGCATGGTGGGCAACATAGCCGAAGCCGAGGATCTCACCCAGGAAGCCTTCCTCCAGCTTCATCGCAAGATCTCCACCTTCCGCGGCGACTCGGCCTTCTCCACCTGGCTGCACCGGCTGGCGATCAACGTTGTCCTCATGCAACTACGTAAAAAGGGACTGTCGCTGATCTCGCTCGACGAAGCCATGGAGCCGGCGCCCGACGAAGGCCCCGGCCGCAGTTTCGGCGCCCCCGACCTTACGCTTACCGGCGCCATCGACCGGCTGGCCCTGGAACGCGCCGTCGCCGACCTTCCCGCCGGCTACCGGCTCATCTTTATCCTTCACGATGTGGAAGGCTACGAGCATAACGAAATAGCCGCCATGCTGGACTGCTCCATCGGAAACAGCAAGTCGCAACTGCACAAGGCACGGCTCAAGCTGCGCGATGCACTCCGTGTGCACGCCTCCGAGGAGGCCCGCCTATGACGCGCGACGGAAGCCAGTTGACCTGCGCCCAATTCCAGGACCATTTGCCCGAGCTGATCGCCTCGGGCGAAAGCATGGCCTCCCACCCCCACTACCGGAGTTGCGACCTTTGCCGCGCCTTCCTGTCCGATCTTGAGACCATCGCCCAGGCTGCCCGCGAGCTGTTCCCGGCCGTGGAGCCGTCCGACGAGCTGTGGAAACACATCGAAACCGCCATCCAGAACGAGGGCGACTCGAAGGGCGCGCAAGGGGCCAGGGGGTAGATCGCCAGCCCGCCCGCGCACCGGTTTCAACCCCCGATCTCCGCTTCTAACCTTCCGGCTCCTCTTGCCGATACACACTTCGGATAGCAGCGCATCCAACCTCGCAGGGGCTACGGCGGTTCCACAGTTGCTGTATCCCGGAGCACGGGGTACGACCGTCAGAAATGGCTCAAGTGCCGTGGAGCCGCCTTGGTCAGAGCTTCGCGCAGGCGCACGGTCGGGCGCGGGTTTCTGCCGCACTCAGGACGACCGCCGTTGCGTTCAAACGCATGAAACAGCGCATGGAACAGGCACCGGCTTGCGGACGTAACGCACATGAGACACGCCCCGAACGAAAGAGTGGTACAGAAAAGCAAGGGGATCTTGCAACTTTTGGAATCCTGCGTGCTCTAATGTAGGAAAAGCTGATAAGAGGACACTCAATGCCCAAAAATTCCAACGCTCCACCGAAGTCCCCAAACCCTTCTCCATCCGAGCCGCCGCTGCGCCGCATTTCCGTGCTCCCCGTCCGGGATACCGTCCTGTTTCCTCACAACGTTCTTCCCCTGACCGTCGGCCGGGAGAGTTCGATCCAGTTGATCGAGTCGCTGGGCGAGGAGCGGACCATCGTAGTGGCCGCGCAGCTTGACCCGCGCCTGGACGCGCCCAGCCCGGCCGATCTGCACAGCGTGGGCACGCTGGCCACGGTGCACAAAGTCGTGCGCATGCCCAACCAGAGCCGGTTCGTCTTCACCGAGGGCACCGAGCGGGTGCGCCTGGTCCGCTTCAGCCAGATCGACCCCTTCATGGTGGCCGAAGTGGAGATTCTGGAAGACGTTGAGACCGCGGCTTCTTCGAGCATCGAGGCCCTGGTCCGCAACGTGATCGGCCAGTTCCAGCAGATTGTCGCCGAATCGCCCACGCTCTCCGACGAGCTGCGCACCATCGCCGCGAACATCGACGACCCCAGCCGGCTGGTCGACTTTGTGTCTTCCTCGCTTCCGTTCCTGACCACCGACGACAAGCAGGCGCTTCTCGAGTCACCCTCGGTGCCGGAACGGCTGGAGATGCTGAACAAGCACCTCGCCAAAGAGATCGAGGTGCAGCAGTTGCGCTCGAAGATTCAGAGCGAGGTGCAGGACCAGGTGCAGCAGTCGCAGCGCGACTATTATTTGCGCGAGCAGATGAAGGCCATCCAGAAGGAGTTGGGCGAACAGGACGAAGGGCAGCGCGAGATCGAGGATCTGCGCAAAAAGATCGACGACGCCGGCATGCCGGAGGACGTGAAAAAAGAGGCCCTCAAGGAGCTTTCGCGGCTGTCGCGCATGTCGCCCATGGCCGCCGACTACTCGCTCACCCGCAATTACATCGAGTGGCTGGCCATCCTGCCCTGGGCCAAAAGCTCGGGCTCCAAGGTCGACATCGGCAAGGCAAGGGAGATCCTCGACGAGGACCACTACGAGCTTAAGAAGGTGAAGGACCGCATCCTGGACTACCTGAGCGTGCTCGAGCTCAAGCCCGACATGAAGGGTCCGATCCTGTGCTTTGTGGGCCCGCCGGGGGTGGGCAAAACCAGCCTGGGCCGCTCCATCGCGCGCGCCCTGGGCCGCAAGTTCCAGCGCATCTCCCTGGGCGGCATGCACGACGAGGCGGAGATTCGCGGCCACCGGCGCACCTATATTGGTGCGCTGCCGGGGCAGATCGTTCAATCGATCCGCCGCGCCGAAACCAACGACCCGGTGATCATGCTCGACGAGGTCGATAAGCTGGGCCGCGACTTCCGCGGCGACCCGGCCTCGGCGCTGCTCGAAACCCTTGACCCGGAGCAGAACAATACCTTCCGCGACAACTACCTGGACGTGCCGTTCGACCTCTCCAAGGTGCTCTTCATCTGCACGGCGAACATGCTGGACACGGTGCCGCCGCCCTTGATCGACCGCATGGAGATCATCCCGCTGCAGGGCTACAGCGAAGAGGAGAAGCTGCACATCGCCAACCGCTACCTGATCCCGCGGCAGATCGAGCAGAACGGCATCACGCCTGAACAGATCGAGTTTCCCGAGGACGCCGTCCGCTATATCGTGCGCCACTATACGCGCGAGGCCGGGGTGAGGAAACTCGAGCAGACCATCGGCACTGTGTGCAGAAAGCAGGCGCGGCGCGTGGTCGAAGGGCACGCGGAAAAGCTCGACGTCACCCGCGGCGTCATCAAGGACTTCCTGGGCGGCATCCAGGTGCGCGTCGACACCGAAGTGGCCGAGCGCGTGAAGCGACCCGGCGTGGCCGTAGGCCTGGCCTGGACGCCGGCCGGCGGCGACATTCTCTTCATCGAGGCCAACAAGATGAAGGGCAAAGGCAGCTTCACCATGACCGGCCAGATCGGCGAGGTGATGCAGGAGTCGATGCAGGCGGCGCTGACCTGGGTGCGGTCGAACGCTCCCTCGCTGGGCCTGGCCGAGGATTTCAACAAGGAGCTGGACCTGCACATTCACGTTCCCGCCGGCGCCATTCCCAAGGACGGCCCCTCGGCCGGCGTGACCATGGCCACGGTGCTCGTCTCGCTGCTCACCGACGCGCCGGTGCGGCCGCTGACGGCCATGACCGGCGAGATCACGCTGAGCGGCAATGTGCTGCCCGTGGGCGGCATCAAAGAGAAGTTTCTGGCGGCGCGCCGCGCGGGAGTGGAAACCATCGTCCTGCCCGCGGAAAACCGCCAGAACGTGGACGAGGACCTGACCCCGGAGATGATGGAAGGCGTGGACGTGCACTACGCCAGTCACATCGAAGACGTGCTCACCGTGGCCCTGCCCGGACTTCAATCGCGCGAAGCGAGCGAAGGGCAGCGCCTTTCCATGGTCAGCGCCGCCTGAAGTCAGCGCCTGAAGTCGCAGCGCCGCCTGAAGTTCTTGTCCCGCCGGTGTCTCGATCTTCACCAGCTTGGGCGCTCCATCCCTTTCACAGTTTCCTCCTAGGCTGCGGAAAAACCCGTCCGGAGCCGGGAAACGTGTCAGGGCACGACTCTTCGACAAGCTCAGGGCATGGCATTACAGGCTGCGGAAAAACTCGGTCGAAGCATGGCTTTGTAACCAGGGCACGACTTCAGTCGTGCCGAAGATGCTTATCTTAAAGACTCGGGCTTTAGCCCCTGCCTCGCTTGCCTTACGATTCATGCCAAATTTACCCCTTTTTCCGCAAGCCCTTGCGGCCCCGGCGCGCTTTCGGTTTCCGCGTGATTCCCGTAACAGCCCCCAGCGGCATTTCCGACCTCGGCGGATGAAACGGGTGCCCCACCCTCGCCGCGTTTTTGTTTTTGCGGCTAGGGTGGGAAACGCATGATCGCTGCAAGTCCAGTTCCTTTTCAGCCCACAGCATCCAGATTGGAAATCCCTTCCCATTTCCCGCTGGAGAATCCTCCTTCCGCGCCGATAAGGGGAGCAGCATTCGAAGCGGGAGCGCCCAGCGAGCGGAGACTATGGCAACCACCCACATGATTGTTCCGTTGCACCTGTCGGGCAATACGACGGAGCGGCAGAACAGGCTGTTCCAGGAGTTTCTCGCTGAGACAATTCAGCAGGCTTATCTGTCCGCCATCGAACAACTGGACCGGCAGCATGCGGATTGCGTACTGGAAGCGAGCAAGGAGCTGAAGGCGGAGATCGCCGCCGCCGTGCTCGAGATGATTCAGCGCCACACCGCGAGCGACCAGTATCGGGACGAAGAGGTAAGTTCCAACCGGGAGTACCCGGAAAACTATCGCGTTCGGCCCGTTGAAGCGCAGGTCACCGAGCTCAGAAGGGTCTTTCCCACTCTGGGCAAATGCCAGGAAAAATTGGGCCGGCTGGACTTGCCCGAGGGTGCGGAAGCCTGGTTTGCGATTCCGCGCTGGCAGGCATTAGCCCCCACTTACAACGAGGCGGTGGAGATGGCGCTGGGTGTGTTTGGCTCCAGGCGGCGCTTTGCCAACCGCGTTGCCGGCCGCCTGGGACCCGAATACCTGCGCCAGCACGAGCGACCCGTGATGGCCGAAAAGGTTCTCGCCGACCAGCAGCAGGGAAGCGACATTCTGGTGATGGCGGCGCAGGCCGGCATGCTGCATCGCGGACGCTCGACGCGCCGCGCCCGCGTGGCCATGGCCGGCAACGAGTTCGGCCTCGGCGTCTTCGCCATCGCCTGCATGCTCCTCACCCATCCCGAGCGCCTCTCCACCAGCGAGACCCTCATGATCGACTGCGGCGGGGACGAGTATTCCCTCCACGGCGACCGCACCTTCGACCGCGTCCCCCTCTTCGACTTCGATATGTCCGGCATTGAATTCAGCGTCTTCTACGACGACCGCTGCCGCGCCCTTTGGGGAAGCCCCACAGGTTTCCTCTACAAGGTCGTCTGATTCTCCCACGATTCTCCCGCGGTCCTGCTTTGCACCGTCCCGCGTCTAACTCTCAGGCGGTATGCTTCTTCAAGAGATGCAGGTGCGCGTCATCCCATTTGGAGTGCTCAAGGATTGGCTGGGCGGCTCACCCGCCACGGTCGAACTGCCCCTCGGCGCCTCGGTGGCCCAACTGCTCGAGCGCCTGACCGAGCAGTTGCCCGAGCGCCTGCCCGCCGGTGCGCTCTCAAGCATCGCCGTCAGCGTCAACGCCGAATACGCCGCCGCCGCTCAGACCCTGCACGACGGCGACGAGGTAGGTCTGCTTCCCCCCGTCTCCGGCGGCGCCGCGCCTGCCTCGAACATTGCGGATGAGTCCCAGGCCGAATCATCGGTCTTCATCGCTCTCGTCCGTGAGCCGATCGCCGCCGATGCTCTTCTAGCCCAGGCCAAGCGCGGCGAAGACGGCGCCGTAGTGGTTTTTGACGGCATCGTGCGCGACAACTCGCGCGGCCGCCGCACCCTCCATCTCGACTACGAGGCCTACGAGGAGATGGCCGTCAGCCAGATGCGCCGGATTGCCGCCGAGGCGCGCCAACGGTTCGCAGTCCATCGCGTCTCCATCGTGCACCGCCTGGGACGGTTAGAGATCGGCGAGACCAGCGTGCTGATCGTGGTTGCGTCGGCGCACCGCGCCCAGGCCTTCGACGCCTGCCGCTGGCTGATCGACACGCTCAAGAAAACCGTGCCCGTCTGGAAAAAGGAGACCTTCGCGGACGGCGCGGTGTGGGCCGATGGCGAACCGTTCCCGCCGGGGCTGGCAATCGGCGCCGCGGAGGCCTCGCATGAGAGATAGGTCTGAGGCCGTCGGCTCCTACAACAACATATGGGTGCCCCAGGTCCCCGATTTTGGGACCTGGGACCGTCAGCCGCCGAGCATCGAATTACACCGCCGCAGACCCACCTTCCGCAATTGTCCCTGCCGGCCGCTTGCTCTCTGGCTGCTGATCGCGCTCCTTGCCGCGCCGCTGGCCGCCCAGGAAACCACCCTGCACCTGAACGTAAAGCTGGTCAGCGTCTTCGTCAACGTGACCGACCGCAACGGCGCCGTCGTCGGCGGGCTCACGCGCGACGACTTCGCCGTCTCCGAGGACGGCCGCCCGCAGAAGATCGCCGTCTTCGAGCGCGTCTCCGCCGTGCCCCTCAACATCGCGCTGGCCATCGACACCAGCGGCAGCGTTCAGAAGGACCTGCCGGCCGAGGCCGGCGCCGCGCGCCGCTTTGCCCGCGACATCCTCCGCCCCCAGGACCAGATGAGCGTCATCCAGTTCGCCACTTACGTCCGTCAGCTCACGCCCTTCACCAACAAGCCCTCCGTTATCGACCGCGGACTGGGCGAGCTGCGCGGCGACTTTGCCACGGCCATGTACGACGCCATCGTTCTCGGCTCCGACAAGCTGGGCGGCAAAGCGGGCCGCAAGGTGCTCGTAATCGTCTCCGACGGCGACGACACCGTCGACGACTCGACCTACGCGCAGGCGCTCGAGCAGGCGCTGCGCAACCAGGTCATGATCTACAGCCTCATCGACGTGCCCATAGCCGCCAGCGCCGGCCGCGATCTCGGCGGCGAGCACGCCCTCATCGCTCTCTCCGAGCAGACCGGCGGCAAGTACTTCTACATCGGCCAGGGCGGCCTCGACAAGGCCTTTCAGCAGGTCAGCGAAGACTTGCGCACGCAATACCTGCTCGGCTACTACCCCGAGCACCAGGCTCCGGGAACCGATTTCCACCGCATCACGGTCACGATTCCTCGCGCAGCACCGGCCGATTTCAACATCCGCTACCGCACCGGATACTACGCGGATACGCCGGCCAACGCGGACTGAGAAATCCCGTGGCGTCATCATTCCGCATACGCGGTGATACGGTCTGCTCCTTGAGCGTTGTCTGTAACAGCAATGCGCCCCGTTCGCCCGACTCTCACTCGTGCCGCGTGGAAGGCTGGGACGGCACCGTGCGCTGGCGCGACAGGCAGAACCACGCCTTTGCGCCGTGGCCGTGGAATTCGGCTGATCGAAACTCCACGATCTCCAGCGCCGGCTCGATGGCGAGGGTGACCTCGCGTGCCGAGCGGCGCGGCGGGCCGACTTCGCGCGGCGGACCTTCAGTGCTGCCGATAAAGCTGAGCCACAAGCCCCCCGGCGCCAGCGCGGCGGCCACTTGTGCCGCGAACCGCTGTCTCTCGCCCGGTTCATCGAACACATGGAAGCAACCGCGGTCGAACACGAACTGGAACGGCCCGTCGGGCGGAGGCGCGGCGAGAAAATCTCTTGCGGCGAAGCGGCAAGTCAGTGCGCGTCCCTCCATTTTGGCCTGTGCTCTCTCGACGGCGAGCGGCGAGACATCGACTCCGAGTACATCGAAACCGCGTTCCGCCATCCAGATTGCATTTGTACCGGTACCAGCGCCGACTTCAAGCGACGGGCTTGGCGTGACCGCGCCCGAAGCGACGAACTCGACAAGCAGAGGTTCCGGCTCCCCAGTGTCCCAGGGCAGTTGTCCCGATGCGTAGCTCTCATTCCAGGAAGGGTGCGGCATCACAATACGAGTTTAGCTCCTTCATACGAGTTTAGCTCCTTCAGGCCAGGCGGCCACGAACTCAGGATGATTGTTCAACTGTACCCCCGGTCTCGCGAGGGACCGGGGGCGCCCTCAGTTGTGGCTTGGAAAGGATGAAGGGACCGGGGTCACCCGCCAGCCATCAATCTCGGCTCAGGAACACGCGTAAGCGTCCGCCGCCGCTGCGGCTTCGTTCAAGTCGGCTTCTCATCAGCAATCTCCCACCGAGTTTCAGTGTTTTAACTGCCTTCGCGGGAACGTGCGACCCGCCGCGGTCGTTACCGGACGCCAGCCAGAAAGTGCACAGCCACAAAGTGCAGAGGCCAGCCACCGGCCTTTGTGGTATATTGTTCGCGTGCGTTCCCAGGGTCCGTCTGCAGTTTACTGAACCGGAACCATCCTTCATCCTCTGAGAACTGAATCGATGTCGCGCCGGGAGACCCCTCTCATGGCGACGAAAGGAAGTTTGCCGTGAGCCTTGAAAAGTACAGAATGATCCTGTTGGACAGGTTGAGGCTGGGCACCGCCTTCAAGGCCTCGAATGTCCCTCTCACCTTGAAAGCCATGGAGAACTGGTGGACCTTCTACAAGGCATGGGAAGGGCAGGACACCTTCCTGAAGGCTTTCCGGGAAGGCCGAATGACGGTCCGCCAGATTCCCATTCCCAAGTACGAGCCGGGCGCGGAAATTGACTGGGAAGACGAAAACTCCATCGAAAAGGCGAAGTACCAGAACAGGCCGGTCAATCAGATCAAGCCCTTTGACGTCACCTACGGCAACTACAACGGAAAAGCAAGCGAAACCACGTTTGGGGCCTGGCGCGGCCGGCAAGAAGGCGTTCCTTACGAGAGAGAACGATACCGCGTCGGGACGATTGCCTTAAAGGACCGCATGAATCCGGCCAAGTTCGGCATAGATGGTGGCGAGAGACTCAAGTACAAGCACGGGCTCCACGATCTGAGCGTTTCGCTTTGCGTCCCCACCATTCCGGCCCTCGACAAGCAGGTGAGATGGAAGTGGGGCGAGCTGGCCGTGCGCATCACGGTTTTCATGCCACTGGGCAAGGAAGAAGATATGTACCTCTTCTTTTTGCTCAATGCTGCGGCCAAGAAGGAGCGCGCCGCCAGCCCTCAGGCCTACGAAGAGGTGGCCTACATGCGCAGAAGGATGACACGCATCAAGCTCGCAGACTCGGTCGATATCGGAGCAGGCCTTCGCGACGTCTCCAGTCCCGGCTCGGACGTTCCAAAGTTCCGGTACGGCGTGAAGGAAGACCTCGTGAACGGGCAGCTGACCGGCATCGACCGTGAGCGTCAGCAAAAGGCCCTGGCCTACACCTCGATCCTGCCCAAGACCGCGAAGCCTTCAAACATCGACACGAGCCCTACTACACCCATGGGAAGGAGCATGCCCAAGCCAGTAGCCAACAAAGGCGCCACCACCAGCTGCAACGAAATCGTCGTCGCTTACCGGGAACACGAGGGAGATCGCTTCCCGATCTTCACGAAATTCGACAATGGCGCCTTCGTCTGTCATCCGGATGAGGCGAGTTCGAGATATATCGTCGGCGGAGTCATCCCTAACAACTGGGAAAGAACGGTGGAATTGTAAAAGGGCTGCGGAAAAATTCGGTCGGCGCGTGGTTTTGTGTCAGGGCACGACTCTTAGCCTGCCCTGAGAGTTTGTGACTTTATTCGACTTGCGGAAGATCGGTTTTGCAAGGAAAGGACTTGCAGACCAAAAATCCGCGAAAAATCAAAAAGGTCACAAACTCTGAGCGGAGTCGAAGGGTGCCGCAAATACACCAAAATAAAGAACGGGCCTTACAGGCTGCGGAATAACTCGTGGCTTTGAAAGGGCACGACTTTAGTCGTGCCGTAAAACCAACAGAACCAGCGGGGCTTCAGCCCCTGAGCGATGGTTTTTCTAGAGCAGTTCCAGAGTAGGTGTATCCCAAGGACGCCGGCAAAATCTTCCCGCCCGTTTTGCAGTTAATTATGCCCCTTTGGCGCACAATTCTTAAGTAGAGGGTTCCGGGCATGGCACAGCCCGTCGAGGTCTGACAGCAGGCGAAGGAGAACGCGCCGCGATCTCGAAAAATCCGTGCTTAAGCACCCTCTCTGAAGGTGGGGGGGGGTGGGGTTGGCGCAAATCGCCCCATTTTCAGTGGATTGCGTATTGTAAGCCACATGCAATGAGTTGCTTGCGAAATACGCCAGGTTATCAAGTAGTAAACAATAAATCCGTTTTTAAGCCATTTTAGCCTCACTTAAGACTGTTAAAGGCTGCCTTAAGCCGTTGAAGACAATGCCGCGGCCAGCGGCCCCGAACGATACTAAAGAGGACACAGGAACCCTGGTTTCGCTCTAACCTAGGATGGCTCAGATCTAAACCGGAACAAATTCATGTGGTCAGAGAACTAAGTCGGCTTGTAACTCTGTTTTCGTGTTCATGCGTCGTTCGGCTTCGCAAGAGCAACGCGGTAGGCCCTCGCTGTTCCCGCCATGGCCAAAACAATAGCCTGCATCCGCGGAGTGAATTCCCGGCGCCTCTCCTCGCTTTGCGCAAAACTCACCACCCAATAAAGCAGGGAGCAGACAAAGCTGCCAACCACGACTTCATTCAAGCGGACCACTGCCAGAACTCCGGTCTGATGGGTCTCGAGGACGGCGGCCGCCACGCTGACCCATGAGAAAAATCCAAGGGCATCTTCAAAACCCGAACCCCGTACGACGGACACAAACTCTTCCCTGCGATGCCCACCGCTGCGGAGTTACAATCGGCTTCCAGGTGAAACGGAAGCGGGCTCTGCCGGGAAGCAACCATGCCGAGGGATAGTCTGGCGGGCTCATCCCGACGATGGAGCGGTGGGCAAGCAAGGGCATCCATGCTTGCCCACGCCGAACATCGGAGGGATAGACCCGTCATGCCTTGAAAATCCAAAGCCAACCTCGGAAAAATACTCGCTTTTCAAGAGAGAGGGACAATCAAACCTTGAACTACCTTGCCGTCCACGGCCTCGAAATCGCCGGCGTAGTCACCACCGTCGTCGGCATCTGGCTCACCACGCGCCGCCTGCTCATCTGCTGGCCCATCACGCTCGCCGCAGACATTATCTATCTCATCGTCTTTTACCGCGCCCGCCTTTACTCCGACGCGCTGTTGCAGGTCTTCTTCATCGCCTTCACGCTCTACGGCTGGTGGCACTGGTGGCGCGGCGTGCGCGAAGAAGGCGAAGTCCGCGTGGTCCCGCTGCGCTTCTCCAGCATGGCCGTTGCGCTGGCGCTGGGAGTTGCGGGCAGTTTCGTTCTTGGCATAATTGCCCGTCGCCTCCACGCCGCGCTGCCCTATCTTGACGCCACGCTCGCCAGTTACAGTCTCGTCGCCAGTTGGTGGGGCGCTCGCAAGCACATCGCCAACTGGTGGCTCTGGATCGTGGTCGATGCCATCTACGTCGGCGAATATATCTACAAAGACTTGCGCTTGACCGCCGTGCTTTACGCCGGCTTGGTTGGGCTGGCAGTCCTCGGTCTCATCGATTGGCGGCGTGCGGCGGCTCGATCTTCGCTACACGGGCAGGCATCGAACTCGCCCGCCCCTTCAATGGAACGCGCAGGGCGCAGCGGACAGTGATTCAGACAGCAGCTTGAACCACGTTGCGCAGCGGTTCGCCGTTCATGTAGCGGCGCAGCTCGTCCGCTGCCGTCCTCAAGGCGCGCGGAGAAAATTGAGGCGTTGCCGCGCCGATATGTGGCGTGAGGAAAAGGTTGGGGCAGCTCCATAGCGGGTGCCCCCGTGGCAGCGGCTCAGGATCGGTGACGTCGAGCGCGGCGCGTATCTTCCCGGTCTGCAGTGCTTCCACCAGCGCATCCGTGTTCACGATCGGGCCCCGCGCGGCGTTCACCAGCAGTGCGCCCTGCTGCATGAGTTTGAGTTGCGGTCTGTCGATCAAGTGGCGTGTCTCATCGGTCGAAGGCACGATCAAAACGATGACCTGCGCCTCGGGTAGCAGGGCGTCCAGTTCGCTCACAGGGCGCACCATCGGCTCCTCGCGCGAGGTACGCGCCACGCGCACCAAATCCACTCGAAACGGCGCCAGCATCCGCTCAATCTCCTGGCCGATGGCCCCGTAGCCCACCAGCAACACGGTTTTGCCGGTCAGCTCTTCCTGCAGCACCGGAGGGTAAACCGCACGCGCATCGCCGCTCATTGTTGCGTAGCGACCGCTCGCCTCAAACCGCCGCGTCCATTCTCCGGAACGCTGAATTTCAAAGTAAAGCGGGAAGTATTTGAGCGACGCGAGTATCGCCGCGATCGTCCATTCCGCCGTCGAGATATTATGCGCTCCGCGCGCGTTGCAAATCGTGACGTGCGGGCCGACGATGCCGGGAATCCACTCCGTCCCCGCCAACATCGACAGCACCAGCCGCACGCCGCGCAGATGCGGCCATGTGCGCATGGCTTGCGTTGAATACGGGTCCGTAATCCAGACGTCGATCTGAACGTCGCGGTCCATTTTGTCCGACACCGGGATGAGTTCGACTCCCTCAGGGAAATCGCGCAGCAGCTCCGCTGACACCGTTGCTGGATAACCGACTCGTAGCATGGGATTCGCGAGGTCTCGAATTACGGGCTCGTTTTCCTATCCTATCGCAGCATTCCGGGCCATGGATGGGCTGGAATACTTCAAACCGCAAGCAGCTCCGTATATACCGCCATGCCCACAACCGCATCCGCGCCCAGCGCGTCGAGCGCATCCACTTCCTGCTGGCTGCGAATGCCGCCAGCCACGATGAGTTGCCGCGAAGTGAGCTTGCGCAGGCGCGCGGCTGTTTCGATAGGAAAACCCTGCATCAGCCCTTCGCCGTCCACATGCGTGTAAAGAAACCCGGCAACGTGCGCTTCAAGCTGCGGAATGGCCTCGTCGGGCGTGAGCGCAACCTGCGCCTTCCAACCCTTCACGGCGATGCGCCCGTTCTTTGTATCGATGCCCGCGACGATGCGTTCCGCCCCGACACTGGCGATCATTTCCGCCGCGAATTCCGTGTTGACCGCGCCCGCTGCGGAGAAGAGCGCTGACCCAACGATGACGCGCTTTGCGCCGGCGTCGAGCACCTGCCGCGCTCGCTCGATGGAATTAATGCCGCCCCCGGCCTGGCAGGTCAGGCGCTTCGCAATCTGCGCCACCAGCGCTGAGTTTTCGCCCTGCCGCATCGCCGCGTCCAGATCGATCAGTTGCACCAGTGGGTAGCGCGAGAACTTTTCGATCCAGTATTCGAAATCGTCAAAGGCCAGCCGCAGTTTTTCGCCCTGCACAAGCTGCACGATGCGGCCACCCATCAGATCAATCGAAGGAATCAGCATGGAAGTCTCACCGGAATGCCCGCCTGCGCGAGCCGTTCTTTGAGCGAGCGTGCGCTCGAGATGCCGAAGTGAAAGATGCTGGCGGCGAGCGCCGCATCGGCCTTGCCGCGCGCAAACACGTCCGCAAAATGCGCCACCGTTCCCGCGCCGCCCGAAGCGATGACGGGGATGCTCACGGCCTCGCTCACCGCCGCGGTCAGCTCGCAATCGAATCCGGCGCGCGTTCCGTCGGCGTCCATTGAGGTGAGCAGAATCTCGCCCGCGCCGCGAGCCTCGGCCTCGCGCGCCCACTCCACCACGCGGCGTCCCGTCGCTTTGCGCCCTCCGCTGACAAAGACCTGCGCGTCGCGCACAGGATCGGCAGCCTCGTGGTAGCGGCACGCGTCGATGGCGACGACCACGGCCTGCGCGCCGAAGCTGCGGCCGATGGCTTCGATGAGCGCGGGATCGGCGAGCGCCGCGGAGTTGATGCTCACTTTGTCCGCGCCGGCTTTAAAAACCTGCTCGGCGTCGCGCGCCGAGCGAATGCCGCCGCCGACGCAGAAGGGAACAAAGAGCTCGCGCGCCGTGCGGCTCACGGTGTCGAGCAGCGTCTGCCGGTCCTCGTGCGTCGCAGTAATGTCGAGAAGGACAATCTCGTCCGCGCCTTCACGGGCATGGCGCGCGGCCTGCGCGGCCGGATCGCCCGCGTCGACGAGATCGACGAACTGCACGCCTTTCACGACGCGGCCCGCGTGTACGTCTAGGCAGGCGATGATGCGCTTGGTCAGCATGGTCACCTTCTTGTTACGTAGCGGCCGATCAGGTCGTTGAGTTCGTTGCGTTGGGAAGGAGATATGGCGCGCAATGGAAGCACGAGGAATCTCTCGTCGCCGATGTAGAACAAGGCAACGAGTTTGTTTTGAACGAATGCAGACAAGCCAGTCCAGAGATAGCGCGCCTCTCCGACGCCTTGAACAGAAGTGAGAATATGATCGTCGTTGATCGCAATGGACGTGGTCCGATTTTTCGCACCGGCAGGAAAAAGTGAACGGAATGCTGAGCGAATCCGAAAACGGCGCAAAACAAAGACGAGCACGACGATCGTCACAAGCCCAATGTCGTAAACAATCATATCGCCGGCCGCATCCGATCCGCCGGTGATGTAGGTGTAGAATGTGAGACCGAGAAGAAGTGCTGTTATTCCGGGGATTCCGAACTTATAGATGAAGGTGTGAATTCTCCGGCCGAGCTTCTGGCGAGCATGGAGATTGAGCGCGGATTTGAATTCGGCGAGCGTTAGCTCATAACTCAGCTGCATCAAGCCACCTCTAGAAAGCTCTTGAGTATCTTAAGGCCGGTGGCCCCGGATTTCTCCGGATGAAACTGTACGCCCATCACATTGCCGCGCTCGACGGCTGCCGCGAACGGTTCGATGTAATGCGCGACAGCTGCGGTGTCGTTCGTGACCGGGCCTCTGTACGAGTGCGTGAAGTAGACGTACTCGCCCGGCTCGACGCCGGCGAGCAGGCGGGAACCATTCTGAAATTCGAGGGAGTTCCAGCCCACGTGCGGCACTTTCTCGTGACCCTCAGGGAAGCGCGTGCATTGCTCGGGGAAATGGCCCAGGCCCGGCTGCTCGGGCGCTTCGGTTGAGCCCGCGTAAAGCCATTGCATCCCGACGCAGATGCCGAGGAACGGCACGCCGCGCGCAATTGCCGCGCGAATCGCGGGCGTAAGGCCGGTTGCGTCAAGCCGCTCGGTAGCCGCGAAATGGCCCACGCCGGGTAGGACGATGCGCTCCGCGGATTCGACGATCGATAGGTCGCCGTCGGTGACTTCAGTCTCCGCGCCGAGATGACGCAGCGCTTTGAGCACCGAGGTCAAATTGCCGGCTTTGTAGTCGATCACGGTTACGCGCATCAGAGCAAGCCCTTCGTCGAAGGCAGCATGTCGCCGAGTTGTTTGTCGCGCGAGCAGGCCACGCGCAGTGCGCGCGCGAAGGCTTTGAAGATGGCCTCAATCTTATGGTGGTTCGAGCGGCCGTACATGGTCTTTAGGTGGACGTTGGCACGCGCGCCGCGGGCAAAGCCTTCAAAGAAATCGGTGACCAGCTCGGTCTGCAAGTCGCCGACCAGGCGCGTGCGCACTTTCGTGTCTACGGCGAAGGCGGCGCGGCCGCTCAGGTCCACGGCGGCGATGGCGAGCGTCTCGTCCATGGGCATGAGGAAATAGCCCGCGCGCAGAATGCCGCGTTTATCGCCGAGCGCACGGTCGAAGGCTTCGCCCAGCGCAATGCCCACGTCCTCGACCGTATGGTGCTGGTCCACGTCCAGATCGCCGTCGCACTTGAGTTCGAGATCGAAGGCGCCGTGGCGTGTGAACAGCTCCAGCATGTGATCGAAGAAACGAATACCGGTGGAGATTTTGTAGCGGCCCTGGCCCTCGATTGTTAGTTGAAGGTCGATGCACGTCTCCGCTGTGTGGCGGACGACAGTTGCGGTGCGCTTGCCGCCTTGAATCGCCGCTTCCTTAGTACGTTTCGCCATCAATGCGCCTCGTTTCCGGCGCGCAGCGCGGCCATGGTCTCGTTAAGGGCCGCGATGGCCAATTTCATCTGCGCACGCGTTCCAATGGTGATGCGCACGCAGCCGTCGCAGCCGAGGTCGTTCGACCGGTCGCGCACCAGTACGCCCGCACAGCGCATCAGTCTCACAAATTCGGCGTGGCGCGCTCCAATCTCTACCAGTACAAAATTCGCACGGCTGGGCCAACGCCGCACTCGCAACGCATCGAGCACGGCCTCGAATTCGGCGCGTCCGGCGAGCACTTCGCCAACGTACCAATCGATGTAAGGAGTATCTTCAAGCGCCGGCGGCAGGCACGCGAGCGCCAGCGAGTTCACGCTGTAGGGCGAGAGCACGCGTCGCATCCAGCGCATCTGTGCGGCCGGACCTGCCAGCAGACCAAGCCGCAGCCCGGCCAATCCGTACGCCTTAGAGAAAGTCCGCGCCACAACAAGATTAGGCACAACGCCCACAAGGTCCATCACCGATTCGCCGTGGAAGTGAAAGTACGCTTCGTCTACAAACAGCACAGCCTGCGGCGCGCGCCGCGCCAGCTCCATTAACTGCGCGCGCGAGGCCGCGGAACCGGAGGGGCTGTTGGGATTGGCGATGGCGACGATTTTGGTGCGCGGCGTAATCGCTGCCAGCAGCCGCTCGAAGGGAAACTGCAAGTCGTCCGTAGCCTGCACTGCAACGGAGCGCGCATCCGTGGCCGAAGCGTAGACCTCGTACATCGTATAGGTGGGCACGGGCAGCAGCAGCTCGTCGCCGGCTTCGAGAAAAGTTTCGAAGAGCACGTGAATGGCCTCATCCACGCCGTTCGTGAGCGCCACCTGCTCCGCAGCGAGGCCAAGATGCGCGGCGACAATAGCCTCCACCGGCTCGCGCTCGGGATAGCGGGTGAGCGCGCCGGCGGAGATGCGGCCCAGCGCCTCGCGCACCTTGGGCGAGCACGCAACGGTGTTCTCGTTGAAGTCCAGGCGCATCGCATCGCGGCTGCCCAGCGGGGGGTGATACTCCTTCATTGCTTCCACGCGCGCGCGCGGCGCCGGAGACACGATGGCCGCAGCTTCAGTCACGGGACCTCCTCGATTGCAGGCGTGTGCGAATTGCTTCGACGTGGCAGCCAAGTCCCTCGGCCTCGGCAAGCATCGCTGCCTTGGGGCCCAGCGTCCGCACGCCCTGCGCTGTGTACTCCTGTACGGTAATCAGTTTCACAAAATCGTTTACGCTCAGTCCCCCGCGCACGCGCGCCATACCGCCGGTGGGCAGCGTGTGATTCGGCCCTGAAATATAGTCACCGAGCGGTTGCGCCGACCAGCGGCCGACGAACACAGAGCCGGCGTTGTTGATCCAGGCAAGATCGGCGCGGCTATCCACCGTCAGGTGTTCAGGGGCAATGCGATTGGTGATGGCCTGGGCTTCGGCGAAAGTTGCGGCCAGAATCACGAGTCCGTTGCGTTCGAGAGCCTCACGCGCGACGGCATTTTCGCGGCTGCGCAGTTTTGTTTCGGCGATCACTTCCTTGGCAAGGTCGGGCCGCGTGGTAACGAAGATGGCGAGCGCTTCGGGGTCGTGCTCGGCCTGAGCTACAAGGTCGGATGCAATGTCCACGGCGCGGCCCCGGTCGCTGGTGACCGCGATCTCCGTTGGCCCGGCGAGCATGTCGATGGCGCAATCGAAAGCCACAAGCCGCTTGGCCGCGGTGACATAGAGGTTTCCCGGCCCGGCGATTTTATCCACGCGCGTAATGCTTGCCGTCCCATAAGCCAGTGCGGAAATCGCGTGTGCGCCGCCAAGCCGATAGAACTCGCCGATCTTCAATAGATGCGCCGCTGCGAGCGTTTCGGGCGCAGGCCGGGGCGAGACAACAACAATGCGTTCGACGCCGGCAACCTGTGCGGGAATCGCGGTCATCAGCAGAGTGGAAGGCAGCGGGTGGCGTCCACTGGGAACATAGCAGCCCACGGACGCAAGCGGCCGTACAAGCTGTCCGGTAGTAAGTCCTGCGACTGACGACGCATTCCACGAGGCCGGCATCTGCCGCTGAGCGAAACCACGAATCTGCGCAGCAGCAGTGGCCAGCGCATCGCGCAGCGCTGGAGAAAGCGCGTCCCAGGCCGAGGCCATCTCGGCCGGAGTCACGCGCAGCGTCTCCGCGCCCGCGAGACCATCGAACCGCGCCGCATAGCGCAGCAGCGCGCGGTCGCCGCGCTTGCGCACATCTCCGACGATGCGCCTGACGGCCGGCGTGACGGCGTCTAGCGCCGCGCCGCCGCGGCGCTCAAGCACGGCGAGCGTTTCTTCAGCGGCCTGTGCGCCTCGTCCTTTGGTCCGGATCAGCTTCATCGTTCGTCTCCGGTCTACAGAACAACCTTGTTCAGTGGATACTCGGCGATTCCCGCCGCCCTCGCGGCCTTCAACCGCGGAATCACATCCCGCGCCACGCGCTCCTCGACAATCGTATTCACCGCGACCCACTCCGAGTCGCTCAACTGCGAAACGGTCGGAGAATTCAACGCGGGCAACACGGCGAGCACACCTTCAAGGTCTTCCCGCTTCACGTTGAGCATCAATCCCACCTGCGCCTGCGCGTCGATAGCGCCGCGCAGCATTAGGGCAATCTGATCGATCTTCTGCCGCTTCCACGGATCGGCCAGCGCGGCCCTCCCCGCGATCAGATGCGTCTCGCTCTCCATCACCGTGTCGATGATCTTCAAGTGATTCGCCTTGAGCGAGCTGCCTGTCTCGGTGACCTCGACGATGGCGTCGGCCAGCATTGGCGGCTTCACTTCCGTTGCGCCCCAACTGAACTCCACCGTTACGTTGACCCCCTTTGAAGCGAAATAGCGCTTGCTCACTTCCACGAGTTCGGTTGCGACGATCTTGCCTTCGAGGTCCTCGGCCTTCCGATAGGCGCTTGCTTCGGGGACAGCCAGAACCCAGCGCACCTTGCGCCGGCTCTGCTTGGCGTAGGTCAGCGTGGTCACGCTTTCCAGATCGAGCCCGCTCTCGACCACCCAGTCAATGCCTGTGAGCCCCGCATCGAGCACGCCATGGTCGACGTAGCGCGCCATCTCCTGCGCGCGAATCAGCATGCACTCAATTTCAGGGTCATCGACACTCGGAAAATACGAACGCCCATTTGCATAAATGTGCCAGCCAGCGCGCTCAAACAGCGCAATCGTCGCATCCTGCAGAC
>JBOGLX010000136.1:0-7176 GCA_050745765.1 Occallatibacter sp.
ATGCCGAACACCGAGGCGGGAAAACTGGTGCCACCCAGTATTGCCAGGAACCTGCCGACAAATCCGGCGCTGAAAGGCAAGATCTTCCTGAAGGACGACGCCTGGTGGGCAGAGAACCTCGAGGCCACGGAAACCCGGTTCAAGGAATGGCAGCTTGCCGGATAGGAAGGATTTTCGCGGGTTCAGACCGCTGCGGTTCAACCTCCTGATCGGTTGCTTCATCGCTCACGTCGTGCGCGACGGTCCCCGCCGGCACGAAATCCTGCACCAGCGGTGGACGCAGCAAAACGTGGTCACCACCCTACGGACGAAAGGTTTTGCTCATGCCGGATGACGGATCGGGTCGCAGCACCTTCGCCGAGCGAATTGTAGATGCTCGGAGGGTCTCCTAGTCACACTGGAGCATACGCGATTCGAAGCGGCAATAGAGCCTTACGGAGAAAGCATTATGGCGGAGCGACAACCTGCAAGCACCGTTCCGGGATCTCAAGGTAGTACCGCGTTCCGAATCGTGGACTGCGACGTTCACGAGCGTCCCCGGGCGTTGACGGAACTGGTACCATATCTGGAACCGCAATTCCGTCGGTACATTACGGAAGCTGGGTACGCTGTGGAATTTCCCCGCCCACACCGTCAGCTGACCGCCGGCGGGGGGGACCGGGCGGACGCCAAACCGGCTGACGGTTCCCGCGCAGGGTCGGACATCGAACTGTTACGTGCGCAACTACTCGATGGCTGTAACGAGGAGTTTAGCGTTCTTTGTGGCGCGGTAAATCTGAATGCCTCGGGAACAGATCCGAGTTGGGTTGAGTTCAAGACCGCGCTGATGTCGGCTTACAATGATTGGATTGTCGACAAGTGGCTGTCTGGTGACGACCGACTCGTGGCATCAATTCACCTGAATGCGCATGATCCGGAAAGGGCAGTTCGAGAGATCGACCGGTTAGCCTCGCATCCGCGAATGGTTCAGGCAATGATGTATGTGAGCCAGTGCGCGTTCGGTGAGCCGTATTATCATCCCATATACGAAGCCGCGCAGCGTCATGGCCTCGTGCTCGCCATGCACCCTGCAAATCCGCGCTCCGGTCTCGGCTGGGGCCGATACTACGTCGAGTGGACGACCTGCCTTCCGCAGGCTATTCAGTGTCAGCTTGCCAGCCTGGTATTCAACGGAGTGTTCGAAAAATTTCCTCGGCTGAAGTTTATTATGGTCGAAGGAGGTTTCGCCTGGGTGCCGTCTTTCCTCTGGCACATGGATCAGCGATATCGTGAACTGCGCGCTGAAGTGCCGTGGCTGACCAGGCTGCCGAGTCAGATGGTGCGTGACCAGGTCCGATTCACGACGCAGCCGATGGATCAGCTTACGGCAGCGCAACTCTTGCAGGTATTCGAGCAGTTGGAATCGGACGAACTTGTGTGTTTTTCGACAGATTACCCTCATTGGGATTTCGATTCGCCATTTTCGTCCTTTCCTGGCGGCCTGCCTGAAACGTTAAAGAGGAAGATCTTTCGGGACAATGCTCTGCGGTGGTGCGATAAATTGCGAACTGCGCCCGTTCAGAATGGGCAACCAGGATGAGCCGTACTTGCCGAATCAGGTGCCCGTGTCCGGGGGCTATGGCAACGGGCCGCCTGGGTACGATCCCGGTTGTGCTGGTACACACCCTTGATGGTCAGCTGTTCGCATTCGTAGACCGGTGTTTACATCAGGGAGCTTCCCTGAGTGGCGGCCGTTTCGGCTTGACCTCCGGTCAAATGGTTGCGCCAGGGGAATATCGAGCCTACGATGGCTGGGTTCTTCAGTGTCCTTGGCACGGGTACGAGTATGATGTGCGTAGCGGGTGTCTGTTGGCCGATCCGCGGCAGCGCCTGCGAATGTTTGAGGTCGTCAGGGACGGCGAAGACGTGATCGTGAGTGTGAGAGTTGCAATTGGGTTGGCGTCGTGATTCTCCGCCTTCCTTGTGGGGATGGTGGATGTGTGCCGCAGAGGCACGGAAAGGAGTTCGAAATGAACTGAGCCGTGGCGTGAAGCTGCGCAAGAGATGATGGTTGGCCCATCGAGATCGGCTTTCAGGAGCGGGTCTCAAGCCGGTCCGAGCCGCTACGGTCAAGAGCCGTGGTGGTGAGCGTCGGAAGAAAAGTCCCGGGCGAGACCCGGGGCAGGTGGGTGTCCGAAAGCTGAGCGAAAGCAAACCCTCAAAGACGCGTCGATAACCATACGTATCGTCGAAACCAGGGGCGGTCCACACCTCTGGGACGAGTCCGTCGGGAGCCTGATGACTGGACGGACGGCGGCCGGCGTATAGGGGGCAGGAGTCGGGCACAGGCTGTTGCGCGGAACTGCGGGAACCAGGCCTTGGATGCCAAGGGAGAAGCCCAAGCGGCACACACCGTGAGGCGAGAGTACCGAAGCCAAGGTCTGGGGCGGATCGGCCCATAAGAGCGCCGAAGGCTCTGTAATGGAGCTGGAGCAAAGGGGCCGGGTCAGGTGGTCGTAAGAATCGAAGCAACTGGAAACAGGATGACAACGACGAATACGACGGACAAGCCCTTCATGATCGAGAAGTGGCGAGTGTACGAAGCGTATAAAGCGGTCAAATCCAATCAGGGCGCGGCCGGGGTGGATGGTCAGACGATCGAGCAATTCGAAGCCAACTTGAAGGGGAACCTCTACAAGCTCTGGAACAGGATGAGCTCGGGAACCTACTTTCCGCCGCCGGTTCGGGCCGTCTCCATTCCGAAGAAGAATGGAGGCGAACGGATTTTGGGTGTGCCCACCGTGAGCGATCGGATCGCGCAGATGGTGGTCAAACAGCTGATTGAGTCGGACTTGGACCCAGTATTCCTGCCCGACTCCTATGGCTACAGACCGGGAAAATCGGCTCTGGATGCGATAGGCGTCACGCGCAAGCGGTGCTGGCAGTATGACTGGGTTTTAGAGTTTGACATCAAAGGTCTGTTTGACAACATCTCGCACGCTCTCTTGCTCAAGGCAGTTCGGAGGCATGTGACGTGCAAATGGGCGCTGCTCTACATCGAAAGATGGTTGACAGCACCCATGGAGCAGAACGGAATCCGGATCGAGCGAACACGTGGTACTCCGCAAGGGGGTGTGGTCAGCCCGATTCTTTCGAATCTGTTCCTGCACTACACCTTTGACCTCTGGATGCACCGGACACATCCCGACCTCCCATGGTGCCGGTATGCCGATGACGGGCTGGTGCACTGCCGGACCGAGCAAGAAGCCGAGGTTCTCAAAGCGGAGCTTCATGCCCGGCTGGCGGAATGCCACCTGGAGCTGCATCCGACCAAGACAAGGATCGTTTGCTGCAAGGTTGCAAATCGCCGTGATGCATACCCAAACGTCAAGTTTGACTTCCTTGGGTACTGCTTTCGGCCTCGACGGGTCATGCGCCCGTTCGACCGAAGAGTCATCGGCGGGTTCACCCCAGCGGTCAGCCCCGCTGCGCTGAGGACCATGCGCGCGACGATTCGGGACTTGAACATCCGGCGGCTCACACATGTGTCGCTGGCTGACGTCGCTCAGAAGCTCAATCCGCTCCTCCGGGGCTGGATCGAGTATTACGGACGATACACGCCTTCGGCGCTGTACCCTCTGTTCCGGTACGTCAATATGACGCTGCTGGGCTGGGCGCGACGGAAGTTCAAGCGCTTCAAGGCGCACAAAGTTCGGGCGGCCCGCCTCCTCGAGAAGCTGGCGCGAACGCGCCCCGACATCTTCGTACATTGGCAACTCGGCATGAGAGGCGGGTCTGCCTGATGGGAGCCCAGTGAGGCGAGAGTCTCACGCTGGGTTCTGCGAGAGGCTGGCGGTGAAATCCCGCCGGCCTACTCACCACCACCCCAACAGGTGCGCTGCGAGCCTGGTGGGGGCCGGGCGCTGCTCGCCGATTCCTGCCGAACACAAACGGCGGTCTCGCTTGCGCTTTCTGGCAACCCGGAGGACATGCACGCCATCCCGCGGCGCCTCAAGGAAGTCTCCAGGATGAGCCCGAACGGTATCGCTGGTTCGACATGACCGAGGCCCGCGTTCGCTTCCAGGGCTTGCTGGTCCGCAGCTGCTGGCTCGGGCTCGTGGACCGTGTGAGGGCAGGGCTTGTGATCAACGCAATGGTCGCCGCGGGCTGAGCGATGGCAGAGATCGCCGCAGCAACGGCAGTTGCACGCATCGCCGCATGGTCGGAGCGGCTCGCCTATGAGCAGATCCCGGAAGCCGTCCGTAGCGTGGCCTGCCGGTGCCTCATTGATACTCTCGGCGTGGCGATCGCCGGTAGCCGCCATCGCGTGCCTGCTGCCCTCCGCTCATTTGCCCGCGCCCACTGCGCGGCGGGTGAGGCGAGCGTGCTGGGCGCTCGCTGGCGTCTGCAGCCTCCCGGTGCGGCCCTGGTCAATGCGGCTTGTGCGCACGCGCTCGACTTCGACGATAATTGCTATGCAGGCTCCGTACACGGCTCCGCCGTCATCGTGCCGGCGGCGCTCGCCGCGGCGGAAGCCGGCAGCCTGCCGGGAAGTGCGCTGCTTACAGCGCTGGTCGCCGGAGCGGAAGCGGAATACGCGGTGGGCGCCGCGCTCACCGACCGCATCTACCAGAAGGGCTGGTGGACCACGGGCGTGCTCGGGCCGGTTGGCGCGACGGTGGCCGCGGCGCGGGCGATGCATCTCAACGCTGCGGAAGCGGCGCGTGCGCTCGGCCTCGTCTTGGGTGGCACCGGTGGGGTCAAGGCGTGCTTCGGCACCGATGCCAAGCCGGCGCTGTGCGGCCGCGCCGCCGAAGCGGGTGTCGTCGCCGCCGAACTCGCCGCCCGCGGTATCACTGGCCCGCTCGATGCCATTGAGAGTGGCCGCGGCCTCGCAGCTCTCTTCAACGACGGCGTGTTCGACCATGGCGCGTTCGATCAGCTTGGCAATAGCTGGCGGCTGCTCGACCCCGGGATTGACGTCAAACGGACCCCGCTCTGCCTTTCCTCCCAGGCCGCCGTCGATGGCATTCGATCGCTCATCACCGAGTACGGACTGGCCGCTGCCGACGTCGCGCGGGTGATCTGCGATGTGCCGCCGGGCGCTGCGGCGAACCTCGCCTACACGCGCCCCGGCACCGCGCAGGAAGCGCAGTTCAGCATGAACTTCGCCATTGCCGCCGCCATTGTCTTCGGCGATGTGGCGCTTGTACATCTCGACCCTGCCGTGCTCGACGACCCCCTCCTCGGCGAGATGATGCGCCGCGTCGAGATGCTGACGAGCGCGCGCTGGAACGATGCCAAGCTGCTGCGCCGGTCTCCCGAGGGCGCCTTCGTCTCTGTTCTCACACGCAATGGGGAAAGGCTCGAGCGTTTCAGCGCCGCTGCCTGCGGCACCGCTCTCCTCCCCTTCACCGATGCCGAGATCGATGCCAAGTTCATCGATTGCACGAGCCCGGTGATCGGCCTCTCCCAGGGCGAGATGCTCCTCGGCCGTCTGCATGGCGTTGCGGTGCTCTCTTCCGCCCGCGACCTGCTGCGCGGGATCGAGTGGAACGGCGTAGAGCGGGAAGCGTTCGCCGGTGCGGCCCGATGAGAGAGTGGTCCCCATTGAAGTCCGACACGGCCCGGCCCCCGCGCTCGAGCCCTCCGTCGCGGGGCAAAGAAGACTATGCAACAGAGCCCGCTGGTCCGCAAACACCTCGCAACAAGTTCGGTTGATCTATGTCATGGCGTCCGTTGGTGCGTCCTGATACTCTCCTCCAAAGGCGTAGGAGTGTATTCATGGCCGTCACCGCAGCCGACGTGATGACAGTGCCCGCCGTGGTTATCTTGCCCGAGGCGGACGTCAGGGAAATTGCACGCCTTCTGACAGACCGGCAGATCAGCGCTGTTCCCGTTTGTAAGCCGGACGGCGCACTTGTCGGCATTGTGAGTGAAGGCGATATCCTGCGTCCGTTCCGGGAATCGACTCGCCAGCGGCGCGACTGGTGGCTCGGTGCGGTGGCGGCTGGCGAGGCGTTGCCCCAGAGTTTCCTCGACTCTATGCGCAATGATACCCGGACCGCCGCCGAGATGATGACTCGCCGGGTCGTTACCGCGAATGAAGACACCACGCTCCCAATGCTCGCGGAGCTGATGGTGACCAATGGGGTCAAGCGGGTCCCGATTCTCCGCGACGGACGGGTCGTAGGCATCGTCAGCCGTGCAGATGTGATCGCCGCGCTCGCACGCACCCCGGCGATGCTCGTTTAGAGCAATATCACCCTGACTGGAATCGCCAGATGCCGGTCAGGGTGATGAAATTGCTCGAGAAAACAAACATGGAGCGCGTTCAGCCAGGCTGAACGTGCTCTAGTTCGACGGCCAGCAGAGCCCGAGCACGACCCGACTGGCGTCAACCTGACGCCAGCGGCGTGGTTGCCGAAAATGTCGCTGGTGTCAACATATGGAGAACCACATCGTCTGCGGCGGGCCGCTCAGCCGGGCTCTGCTCCGGACGGTGGGCACTGCCGGCGACGCCAACCCGATTGTCCTTCAGTGAGACATCAGCACCGGCAACGTCATTTACGCGAGCAGTGCACGCGTGATACGAGCCGATTCAAAGATTGATCGATGTCGAGGCTCGATGCGCGGCCGTATCGACCAGATCTGGATCGCCGATCAGAAACAACCAGGCGTCTTTGCAGGCGGCGAGGATGGCTTCGTAGTTCGCCCAAACCCACCGGCTCAACTTGTTGCCGCGGAGGTAGTCCCAGATGTTCTCCATCGGGTTGAGTTCAGGCGAGTAGGGCGGGAACGGCAACAGAGTAATGTTGTCTGGGACCCGCAGTCGCTCGCCTGGTTGGTGCCAGCCCGCGCCGTTGCACACCACTACGGCATGCGCGCCGGAGGCCACCTGGGCACCGATTTCTTTGAGGTGCTCGGCCATCGCGTGTGCTCGCCGCAACCTCGCGGAGAGCGCCGGCGGAAAACTCGGTTCGGCTGACCTCGATCGACTTGCCGATCTGCATGACCTTGTGCGACTCGCCTCAGGTCGGACAGAATCGTACTCGCGCCGATTCGGGAATCCTCCCACAGAGTCAAGCTTTCCGTCGGCTGGGGTAATGCGACAGCGACGCCCGGAGCGCCAGAATCAGGGGCACGATAACCGCGGCCGTTCCTGCCGCGGCCAGGACGGCGACGGCCCGGCTCGAG
>JBOGLX010000137.1:0-24621 GCA_050745765.1 Occallatibacter sp.
ACAGCGGAGGACAACCGGGTGAGGGGTGCCAAACGCTGATAACCATTGCCGAAGTCGTTGTGCGTCGGCGTCGTCAAGCTGCAAACGAGAGACGGGAGCAGGCATGGACAAAAGATAACGCCGCTCGTTCTTAGTTGTCCATCTATTTGTTGGACACTACACTAGCCTCGGGTAGCAGCGACGACACGATCGTTTTGTGGGACGTGGCGACGAGAAAGCAGATTCGCACGCTCGCGGGGCATACGGATGCGGTGCGGTCTATCGCTTTCAGCCCGGACGGGACGATCCTGGCCTCGGGGAGCGACGACGACACGATCAAGCTGTGGAACGTGGCCAGCGGGACAGCGCCTTACGCTACGCTGCAAGGGCAGACGGCGGCGATCAACTCAGTAGTGGCCTTCAATGAGGACGGCACGCTGCTGGCTTCGGGCAGCGGGGACTCGACTATACGGATCTGGGATGTGACTACTGTTCATAAGTAATTTGCCCGCGATTCGCTGTTTTTCCGCATCCTGCATGGCAAATTGCCTCAGATCCCCAGCTTCCGCACCTCGTCGTTGTAGTACTTCCGGTAGAGGATTTCCCACTCCTGCGAGCCTTCCAGAATGATCTTCTTCTGGTTGGCGATCTTCAGCCGCGCCGCGGTGTCGATCTTGGCCTCTTCGGTCAGCAGCATCTCGAGAATCTTGCGCGCCTCCTGGCGGATGGTGTTGCGGTCCTCGAGAAAACCCACCTGCTCGACTTCGGCCAACGTGTCGGCCACGGTGTGGGCCAGCTTGTTGAGCTTGTCGCGGCTGATCCTCATAGCACCGCCTTGTACTTCTTGGCCAGCTCCGTCTTCACCTTCTTGAACATCTCGGCGTATTGCGCACCCGTCTTCCGCATCTCCTCCGAGTAGGCGTCCAGAATCACGCGCACCTCCTCGTTGATGCGGTCCTCGAGCGAGACCTCATCGAGCAGTCCCTGGTTCACGCGCTCTTCGGTCACCTTCCGATCGCTGGTGGTGATCATCTTGGCGTCGATGAGGTGCTTGACCGTGCGGCGGGCGAGATACCCAATGTAATCGCGGGAAAAAATCATGGGCTAACCGACAGAATAGCGCATAGCACCCCGGTGCGGCCAGAGGCAAAAATGGCCCCTGATCCGCAGGTAATTTTGGGAAGATTTTGGTCCCGGTCGCATCGTGACACAAAACCCTGCCCGAACGGAGTTTTCCGCAAGCTGCGAAGCCCTGCGCTTTCAAAGCACCGGCAAATCGGGACGCAACCTGAGTCCGCCTGCGCTGGAAGAGCCGCTTGCGCGTAGTATCCTGTCTGCGCAGTCCAGGACCCCTATCTGACTCACAGAACCGGTTGGCGCCTGCCGCATTTGGCGGCGGGATTGGCGCTATGCCGGAATGGAGAACGAGCCCCATGTCCCTGAGCAGGAACTCTTGCCGCAAGGCGATGCCCATTCTCGTCAGCCTTCTTGCCTTTTCTTCCGTGTCTCCAGTCTCAGCCGAGGCCCCGGCGGCGCCGGCGCTGCATCGCGGCTACTACACGGCGCCGGCCATCCACGGCGACACCGTTGTATTCACCTCCGAAGGCGATCTGTGGACCGTCAGCGCAAATGGCGGCGAGGCGCACCGGCTTACGACCGACCCCGGCATCGAGACCGATGCTCACATCTCGCCCGACGGCTCGACCGTGGCTTACAGCGGCGATTCCGAAGGCCCAAGGGAGGTTTACACCATTCCCATCCAGGGCGGGCTGCCCGAGCGGCGCACGTGGGACGGCGACGCGCTGCCGGTGGGCTGGACTCCCGACGGCCGGCTCATGGTTTCGACCGCGCGCTACTCGACCCTGCCCGGCACCGAGATGGTGCTGATCGATAACAAAGGCGACCGGGAGCACGTTCCCCTTGCCCAGGCCGCCCAGGGCGTCTACACCCCGGACGGCAAGACGCTGTTCTTCACGCGCTGGTACCCGCAGTCCAGCCACACCAAGCGGTACAAAGGCGGCACTGCCCAGCACATCTGGCGCTACGATGACGCGGGTGGGGGCGCCGGCGAGGGTGTCAACCTGACCGCCAACTACACGGGCACGTCAAAAGACCCCATGTACTGGAAGGGCCGCGTCTATTTTCTGTCGGACCGCGACGGGGTGATGAACGTTTACGCGATGGACCCGGACGGCGGAAACGTGAAGGAGCTGAGCCACCAGCACATCTTCGACGTGGAATCGGCGTCGCTCGACGGCGGGCGCATCGTGTACTCATGCGCCGGCGACCTTTGGCTGCTCGATGTGGGCAGCGGCCACGAGCAGGCGATTCCGGTCACGCTGGAATCGGACTTCGACCAGATGCAGGTGCAGTGGGTGAAAAAGCCGCTCGACTACCTGACCGCGGTACACATTTCGCCCGACGGCTCGCGGGTGGTGTTTACGGCGCGCGGCGCGGTGTTCTCAATCCCCGCCAAAACCGGGCGCATTATTCAGGTGGCGAACGAATCCGGCGTGCGCTATCGCGAGGGACGCTTTATGCCGGACGGCAAAAGCATTGTTGCGCTCTCGACGGCAACCGGGGAAACGGAGTTCTGGAGCTTCCCCGGCAACGGCCTGGGGCAGCCGGCGCAACTGACCAGCGGCGACCACGTGCTGCGCACCAGCGGCGTGCCTTCGCCCGACGGGCAATGGCTGGCAAGCACCGACAAGGACCAGCAGCTCTGGCTTTATAACTTCAAGACCAAAGAGAACAAGCGCATTGCCGTCTCGATGAACGGCGGCTTCGACGCCCTCACCTGGTCGCCCGACAGCCGGTGGCTGGCCTACGTGGAATCGGCCGACAACGAGTTCGACCAGATCAAGCTGCTCGATGTCTCTACCGGCGACATTCACGCCATCACATCCGACCGCTATAACAGCGAGGACCCGGCCTGGGGCTCCGATGGCAAGTGGTTCTATTTTCTCTCCGACCGTAATTTGCAGACCACCGTCCCGGCGCCCTGGGGACCGCGCCAACCCGACCCGCACTTCGACCACCAGATGAAGGTGTACGAGCTGGCTCTCCAGCCCGGTTTGCGGTCGCCGTTCCTGCCGGCGGACGAGCTGCACCCGGAAACGGCCTCGGAGTCGACGGAAACGAAACCCGCCGAATCGAAGCCCGCGGCCGGCGGCTCAACGGAAGACAAAGCCGCTGGAGCGAAGCCAGCCGCGGAAAAGAAGCTGGAGGCCAAAAAGAAAGTTGAAGTGAAGATCGACTTCACGGAGCTGGAAACGCGGCTCGAGGACGTGCCCGTCCCGCCCGGCAATTACAGCAGCCTGCAGGCCGCCGACAAGCGCCTGTGCTGGCTCAACGCGGCCGACGGCGTTCCCCGCGTCATTTCGCTCGAATGCCTGGCCATCGACAACAAGGGCGACAAGCCCGACACGGTTCTTTCCGGCGTGAACAGCTACGAGATTTCTCTGGACCGGAAGAAGATGCTGGTGCGGCAGAAAGACAGCTTCTTTGTGCTCGACGCCGCCGTGAAAGGCGCGGCCCTGCACGATGCGGAGACGCTGGCCAAGGCGCGCGTCGATCTCTCGCATTGGACCTGGTCTACGACGCCGCGCTCCGAGTTCCGCGGCATCTTTCTGGACGCGTGGCGCATGGAGCGGGACTACTTTTACGACAAAAATATGCAGGGCGTGGACTGGGCGGCCATGCGCGAGCGCTATCTGCCGCTTGTGGACCGCGTGGCCGACCGCAACGAGCTGAACGACGTGATTGCGCAGATGGTGAGCGAGCTCTCCGCCCTGCACACCTTTATTTTCGGAGGAGACGAGCGCCAGCCCACCGACGAGGTGGGCCTGGCGTCGCTGGGAGCGAGCCTGCGCCGCGACGAAAAGGCCGGCGGGTTCGTGGTGGAGCACATCTACCAATACGATCCCGACCTGCCGGGCGAAGCGCCGCCGCTGGCGCGGCCGCAGTCGCTGGTCCAGGAAGGCGAAACGATTGTTTCGGTCGACGGCGAGAACGCTTTGAGCGTCCCCGACCTTCGCGAACTGCTGCGCGGCAAGGCCGGCCAGCAGGTGCTGCTGCAGGTGAAGTCGGCCAAGGGCGAGGTGCGCGAAGTTCTTGTCAAGCCGATCTCCGCGCAGCAGGACACCGTAATGCGCTATGCGGAGTGGGAGTACACGCGCAGGCTGGAAGTTGACCGCGAGTCCGGCGACCACATCGGCTACGTACATCTGCGGGCCATGGAATCGGGGGACATCGACCAGTGGGCGCGCGATTACTACCCCATCTTCGACAGGCAGGGGCTGATTATCGATGTGCGCCACAATAACGGCGGCAACATCGACTCATGGCTGCTCGGCGACCTCGTCCGCAGGGCCTGGTTCTACTTTCAGCCGCGCGTCGGCAACCCTTCGTGGAACATGCAGTACGCCTTTCGCGGGCACATCGTGGTGCTGTGCGACCAGCACACCTCGTCGGACGGCGAAGCGTTTACTGAAGGCTTCAAACGATTGGGTCTCGGCAAGGTGATCGGCATGAGGACCTGGGGCGGCGAGATCTGGCTGTCGTTCGACAACACGCAGATCGACAACGGCATCGCCACGGCGGCGCAACTGGGGGTTTATGCGGATGGCAAGTGGCTCATCGAGGGCCACGGGGTCGATCCAGACATCGTCGTCGACGACCTGCCCCACGCGACGTACACGGGCGGCGATGCGCAGCTCCAGGCGGCGATCGAGCTGCTGAAGCAGGAGATCAAGGCCGACCCGCGCCCGGTGCCGCCGCATCCGCCTTATCCGGATAAGGCGTTTCACTATGTGAAGTAGTTTTGACGGCGCGGCGAACGTGTGGACGCGGTTCGGCGCCGGTACGAAGCTTCGTTGCGGCCCTACGGGGCGCGAAAACGTGGCGGCAACACGGTCCCAGGATTGCGCTCCGCTCCATCGTGGGCGATTTTCGCAGCGTCCCTACGGGACGCGGGCGGCGGTTGTGCGCGCTTACCCAGGACTGCCCCTTCGCCTTCGCTCAGGGTTGTCCTGGGCTAATTTCCTTGCGTCCCTACGGGACGCGGGCGGCGGTTGTGCGCGCTTACCCAGGACTGCCCCTTCGTCTTCGCTCAGGGTTGTCCTGGGCTAATTTCCTTGCGCCCCTACGGGACACAGGCGGGTTGGCGGCGCGGTCAAGTAAACTGAAGAAACCATGCTCGATCTGGGATTTGTCCGGGCCAATCTGGCGCTGGTGGAAGAAAAGCTGCGCGCGCGCGGCGCCGACCCCGCGATGCTGCTGGGCGATTTTCTTGCGCTCGACCGCGGCCGGCGCGAAGCCATCACGCTTGCCGAGCAATGCAAGGCAGGGCGCAACGAGCTCAGCCAACAAATTGGTGTGCTGCGCAAAGCCGGACCCGATGGCGCCGAGGCCGCCGCGGCTCTGATGGAAGAGACGCGCGCGCTAAAAGAAAAACTCGAGGAGCTGGACCGAACCGCCGGGGACCTCGACGAACAGTTGCGGCAGGCGCTGGCGCGGGTTCCCAATCTTACGCGCGACGAAGTGCCGGGTGGGGCGTCCGAGGCCGATAACGTTACGGTGAAGACCTGGGGCGAAAAGCCCAGCTTCGACTTTCAGCCGAAGCCGCACTGGGAGATTGGCGAAGCGCTGGGAATCCTCGACCTGGAACGCGCGGCCAAGCTGAGCGGGGCGCGGTTTGCGGTTTACATGGGTGCAGGCGCCCGGCTGGAGCGGGCGCTAATCGGATTCATGCTCGACATGCACACGCAGAAGCACGGCTACAAGGAAGTGCTGCCGCCGTTCATGGTCAACGGGGCATCGCTCTTTGGTACCGGCCAATTGCCGAAATTTGCCGAAGACTTGTTCCGTTGCGCAGAGCCATTAGGTGAGGGCGATCCAGTTCGGGACACAATTGAGAGTGGTTTTCCCGGAGAGGTGGACACTCTCGCAAGATTTAGCGACCACTGGCTGATTCCGACCGCCGAGGTTCCGGTTACCAATCTTTATCGCGACGAGATTCTGGACGAAGCGCGGCTGCCCATCTCGCTGACGGCCTACACGCCCTGCTTCCGCGCCGAGGCCGGAGCGGCGGGCAAAGATACGCGCGGAATTATCCGCCAGCACCAGTTTCAAAAAGTCGAGCTGGTGAAGTTTACGCGGCCTGCGGAGTCCGACGCCGAGCACGAGCGGCTTACGCGCGACGCCGAAGAGATTCTGGAAGCGCTGGAGCTGCGCTATCGGCGCGTGCTGCTCTGCGCGGGCGACACCGGCTTCTCCTCGGCAAAGACATACGACCTGGAGGCGTGGCTGCCCGGCCAGCAGCTTTACCGCGAAATCTCCTCCTGCTCGAACTTCGAGGCTTTCCAGGCGCGGCGGGCGAACATCCGCTTGAGGCCCGCTGCCGGGGCGGGAGCCAAAGCCAAACCGGAGTTTGTTCACACGCTGAACGGGAGCGGTTTGGCGGTGGGCCGCACCTGGCTGGCGATTGTCGAGAACTACCAGCAGGCCGACGGAACGGTCCTGATTCCCACTGCGCTCCGCCCCTACATGGGCGGAATGGATAGAATAGTCGGGGAATAAGCAAATGGAAGCGCAAATGGAAACATTGAGCAGCAGCGGCGCAGTCCCGCAACCGAAGCAAGGCGTCCGGCAGATTCTGAAGAGTTACTTCTACTGGACCCACCCGCGCGGATCGTTTCAATACGACGTGATGGTGACGCTGATTCTTCTGTTCATCTTCGTCACCCCGCATTTTTGGGACTTCGGCGCCAAGCCCAGCCGTCCCGGCGGCCCCCAGCACCCCATCGAAGTGATCGGCAACGACGGCCGCGGCGTGATCGTGACTGTCGAGACTGTGGATGTGAACGTACCCCCAGGCGCATCGGACCGGGTGGTCCGGAAATCGCTGGCGAGGGCCATCGAGCCGGTTACCGGCGACGCCGTTTTTATCGATCGTTGGGAGACTGTCCGCGATTCCCAGGGAAAGCTGGCCTGGAAAGTGTGGGCGCACCGGTAGCTTGGTGGTGGGTCAGTTTGCAGAAGACGCACCCCCAGGGGCTAAAGCCCAACTCATTTTGCAGCACTTGCGGCACGACTGAAGTCGTGCCCTTTCAAAACAGGTTCAAACTGACCCACTACCGGCAGCTTCGGCGCATGAACCATCGGCCGCGCGCGTGCATCAGACAGAAACATGAGACGTATGCATTCGACGAGAAAATTTGTACTTGCCGCGGCGGCCGCACTGCTGCTGCTGATTCTCGCGCGGCCGGCCTTTGCCGCCGGCGATTTGAAGAGTGTTCTTCAGCAGCTCGACGAGGCCGCTAAGAACTTTCATTCGGCGTCGGCAGACATCGAGTGGAAGTCCATCCAGACCGAGCCGATTCCGGAAACGGACATCAAGTCGGGCATGGTTTACTACGAGCGCCACGGATCGGATGTCCGAATGGCGGCGCATCTTACAAAATTCAACGGCCAACCATTCGCGCAGTCCTATACCGTTTCAAAGGGCGTGTTCGAACTCTACGATCGGAACCAGAATCACGTGACGCGGTATCGCAACGCCAATATGATGCGCTATGCATTGCTGGGCTTCGGCGCCAGCGGCAAGGACATGGAAGATCTGTTTACGGTGAGCTACCTGGGCGAGGAGACGGTCGACGGCGTCAATACGGACAAGCTGCAGTTAATACCGAAAGATCCCAAGGTGCTCAGCACGATTCACTCGATCGACTTGTGGATCGATCCCACGCGCGACGTGAACCTGAAGCAGGTGCTGGACGAAGGGGACGGGCAGTCGCTGGAATTTACCTACTCGAACATCAAGGTCAACGTGCCGGTGTCCGGGGCGGATTTGACCTTGAAGACCAATAAGAGCACCACCTACACCGATCAATAAATCCGCGCGCCAGCCGCGCGACAGCCTGTGGCGAAGATCGAAATACCGGCAAAAACACCCCTCGACTCCGCCTCAGTAAGAGCAGGGTAAAGTACCTATGAACAACCAGAAGTCGAGCCGCAGCTCATGCAGCGGTAGCAGCTCCCGTTGCGCACCATGATCGCGCCGCAGGTGCCGCAGCTTGGTGCGTCGCCCATGTCGTACATTCCGCGCATGGCGTCGGCGGCGTGATAAATGCCGCGGTCCTTCAGATCCGGGGCATACATCGGGGTTGCCGGCGTGGACTGCCATGGTTGCGCCTCGGGGGCAATCCCTCCGCCTGCCGATGGTCCGCCGGGGCGGCCGCTCACCTGGTTGAGACGCTTGGCAACCTCCTCGGCGAGCCTGTCCAGATGCCGCTGCGAAGAGGCCGCGTCCTCCTCGGCTTCGGTTTCCGGCAACAGGCTGGGCGAGGCGGGCAGTTGCGGCGCCTGCGGAGCGAGGCCCGCAAACAGGGCCAACTGCTCGCCCGACAGGAAGCGCAGATGGAGCCAGCGGAAGATGTAGTCCATCAGGCTCTTGGCGTAGCCGATCTGCTCGTTGCCGGTCCAGCCCGAAGGCTCGAAGCGCGTGTGCGCGAACTTTTCGCACAACATTTTGAGCTGCACGCCGTGCTGCAGAGCAAGCGAGATCGAGGTCGCGAAGGAATCCATGAGGCCCGAGACGGTCGAGCCTTCCTTGGCCATCTTGATGAAGATCTCGCCCGGCTGTCCGGTTGGATAGAGGCCGACGGTGATGTAGCCCTCGTGGCTGGCGATGGAGAATTTGTGAGTGACCGAAGCGCGCTCGGCGGGCAGCCGATGGCGCACCGCGCGCGGCGGGCCGTTCAGGTCCTGATCCTGCGCAGTCTCGACGGGGGCAGAGGCCGAGACTACCGGAATCGCGGCAGCCTTGGCAATCTGGTCGAGCGCATTCTGGAAGGCAGCGGCTGCGGCGATGACCTGCTTCGCACTTATCTCCAACTTCTCCGCGGGCTTTGCTTGGACTTGGGTTTCGAGCGCTTTGACGTCTGCTTCCGCTGCAACCTGGCCCGCGGCGATCTGAGTGAGAACACGAGCGCCGGCGGCATCGAGAGCCGAGGGCTCTTTCTTCGTGTCCATGCTCAAGTTTGGGCTCGAGTTCAGGCTCGTATTCAGCGGCTGCGTGCCTTTCGAGCCGTCACGATAAATGGCCACTGCCTTGATGCCCTGGCGCCAGCTTTCGGCGTAGGCCTCGGCGACGTCCTCGACGCTCGCCTCGTGGGGCAGGTTCACGGTCTTCGAGATGGCGCCGGAGAGGAACGGCTGCGCGGCGGCCATCATCTTGATGTGGCCCATGTAATGAATGGAGCGCGTGCCTTTGGCGGGCTTGAAGCTGCAATCGAAGACGGCCAGGTGCTCGGGCTTGACGCCGGGCGCGCCTTCGATGGTGCCCGTGGCGTCGATATAGCTGACGATCGCGTTGACCTGGTCGTTGTTGTAGCCAAGCTTGAAGAGGGCCGTGGGCACGGTGTTGTTCACGATCTTGATCATGCCGCCGCCCACGAGCTTTTTGAACTTGACGAGCGCGAGGTCGGGCTCGATGCCCGTGGTGTCGCAGTCCATCATGAAGCCGATGGTGCCGGTGGGCGCGAGTACCGTCGTCTGCGCGTTTCGATAGCCATGGCGCTCGCCGCAAGCAAGAGCCGCGTCCCAGCACTCGCGGCTGGCGCCGATCAGCGCCCCAAGCTGGGCATCGACGTGCGGCACCAGGAACGGCTCGCCGCTCTGGCGCGATTTGCCGATCTCGTTGACTTCGGCACGGTGCATGCGGATGACGTCTAGGAACGGCTCGCGGTTGACGTAGAAGCCGGGGCAGGCGCCTCCCTCGTGTTGGACAGAGGCGGTGAGCGGCGTGGCCGAGGCCAGCGGCGGGCAGTTGGCGGCAATGACCGCCGACTGTAAGTACGCCTGGCCGCACATAATTGCCGTAAGGCAGCCGGCAAGGTCGCGGCCCGCAGCCGAGTCGTAGGGCAGTCCGAAGGCCATCAGCAGCGCGCCGAGATTGGCGTAGCCAAGGCCCAGAGGGCGGTAGTCGTGCGAGTTGCGCGAGATGGCCTCGGTGGGATAGCCCGAGTTATCCACCAGAATCTCCATGGCCGTGATCATCACGGAGATTCCATGCCGGTACGCGGGAATGTCGAAGGTCCCGGCCGGCGAGACGAACTTAAGCAGGTTGAAGCTGGCGAGGTTGCAGGCCGAGTTATCCAGGAACATGTACTCCGAGCAGGGATTCGACGCGTTGATGCGCGCCGTGTTCTTGCTTGTGTGCCAGCGGTTGATGGTCGAGTCGAACTGCATGCCGGGATCGCCGCAGAGCCACGTGGCCTCGGCGATCTTGCGCATGATGTCGCGCGCCTTGTAGGTATTGACCGGCTTGTGGTCCTTCACCGTGTAGGTTGTAAAGTCGCCGTCAGCCTCATAAGCGCGCATGAACTCGTCGCTCACGCGCACGGAGTTGTTGGCGTTCTGGAAGAAGATCGACGAGTAGGCTTCCGAATCCGGGCCAGAACCATCGTAGCCGGCCCTAATGAGCGAGAAGGCTTTGGCTTCCTCCTTGGCCTTGCAGTCGATAAATTCCATAATGTCGGGGTGGTCGGCGTTGAGGATCACCATCTTGGCCGCGCGGCGCGTCTTGCCGCCCGACTTGATAACGCCGGCGAAGGCGTCAAAGCCGCGCATGAAGCTCAGCGGCCCGGAAGCCTGGCCGCCGCCCGAGAGCGTCTCCTTGGATCCGCGGATCGACGAGAGATTGGTTCCCGTTCCCGAGCCCCACTTGAAGAGCATGCCTTCCGTCTTGGCCAAGGTCAGGATCGAGTCCAGCGAGTCGTCAACTGCGTTGATGAAGCATGCCGAGCACTGCGGGTTTCTATAGCCGGTTGCCGAGTACTTGACGCCGCCGGTGACCGGGTCCCAGTGCCAGTTCTGGCCGTCGGCCTCGGGCTCCAGCCGGTCGCAGCCCACGTTGAACCACACCGGCGAGTTGAACGCCGCCTTCTGCGTCAGCAGCAGGTGCGCCAGCTCGTCGTGGAAGATGGCGGCGTCAACCGGCGTGGCAAAGTAGCCGCCGGCCAGGCCCCAGTCGCGGATGGTCTCCGCCACGCGGCTCACCAGTTGGCGCACGCCGGTCTCGCGCTCCGGCGTTCCAAGCTGCCCATGCAGGTACTTCGAGGCAACGATGTTGGTGGCCGTCATCGACCAGTCTACCGGCACCTCCACGTCCTTCTGCTCGAAGATGGTGTTGCCCCTGGTGTCGGTGATGGACGCGGTGCGGCGCTCCCACTGGATCTCGTCGTAGGGGGAAACGCCGTCGGACGAAAAACGGCGCGCGAATGTCAGCCCACACTCTGGGGGGGGCGCCACAGTGGTCGAAGTCTGAAGTTGAGCCTCGTTCATGGAATCCTCTCAATCGGCGAAATCGGCAAAATCGGTAAAACACCGGCCTCATCCCGGCAGCGGAGCCAGGAGCCGGCAGCACGAATTTTTCACGAAGATCGGGAAACGGGAATTGTAGAACTTCGAGCTCGGTTTCCCTCTCAACGGCCTTGCGGCGGGGTCTTGAGGCCAGACTTTCATTACAATCCGTTAACAGCCGCAGATGAAAAAATACCGCTGTCTATGGTGCATGTCAACCCCAAACCACAATATCTTGTATTTTGTTCGCATTCCCCGCATCTTGCTTCTAAACACGGGCATTTTGCCTGTGGAAAGTCCGAATTCCCTTGCGCGGCGTGGGTTTTGGGCTTGGTTCTGCCTCGATTTTTGTGCAGATCGCGCCGGGAGAGCTCTTTCCCAGCCTCCTCTATTTAGAAGCCTAGTCCCAGCCGAGAGCGGCTTCAAGGAGCAAAAGCGGTGCAGTTTGGCGGGCAAGACTGTGGAGATGTGGACAATCGGGCGGACGGGCCGCGGCTTCGGTCACTTGTCGAAGCGCGGTTTGGTTGGGATCATCTGTTGATGGAGCACTCGAACGATGCGGATTCCGTCGGGCTCGACGCGATAGAACGCGACGTGCCTGCCGGCCTCAAACCTGCGCAATCCAGGTTGAATTGAATCGCATGGCCTGCCAATGGAAGGATTCCGAGCCAGCAGGTCGAATCCATCTTCCAATTCAGCCAGATAGATATCAGTTTGCCGCCATCCCCATTGGCTCGTGGTATATTCGGCAATCCCGTCAATGTCTGCCTGCGCCTCTGCGGAAATATGGACGATGTGCATTCACACTTCTCTCTGTGGCAGGCCATATTTCTTACGGATTCGGGTGAATACGCCGGGCTCGGCGTCGGGACTGGCATCGCCCAACGCAATCGCCGCCCGCAACGCCTCCATCTTTCCCGCGTACTCGCGCTCGTCGCGCTCCAATTGTCGCAGTGCCGAACGCATCACTTCGCTGGCATTGGCATAATGCCCGCCTTCCACCATCGAAGCCACAAAATGGTCCAGTTCCGGGGGCAGGTTCACATTGCGTGTCGGCATAAGGCACCTCGAGTCGAGTGTACGCCGATTGGCCAACTTTGCCAAAACCGAAGTGGGCTCTTGCAGGCTCGAACTATTACGTTACTTCGGCCCATGAATAAGTATTCACAGATTACTGGAGGAGCGTTGACAAGGCGCGGCGAATGCGCGAATCTATAGGCGAACATAAAGCGAAACTATGCCTGCCGCTGCCGCCTTACGCCTCCAGATCGAACACGCCCTCGAACGCCGCTTTCCCGCGGCGCTGACGCCGGCTCCGCGTGCCGTCCAGGAGACGGCGCCCACCGGCATTGCCGAGGTGGACGAACTGCTCGGCGGCGGGCTGCCGGTGGGTGCAATCAGTGAGGTTACCGGACCGGAATCTTCGGGGCGGACGAGCCTGGCGCTTGCATTTCTGGCGCAATGCACGCGGGAAGGCCGAGCCTGCGCGTGGGTGGACGCCGAGGACGCCTTCGATCCGGAATCGGCGGCGGCCAACGGCGTAGCGCTGCGGCAACTGCTCTGGGTACGTTGTGGGAACGCGAACGAGCCGGCGCAGGGTAAGCCCCTAAAGCGATCCTTGACGCGATCCCTGACGCGGCCCTTGACGCGGCCCACGACGAAACCCTGGACGAAGCCGTGGACCAGACTCGATCAGGCCGTGCGCGCGGCCGATCTGCTTTTGCAGGGGGGAGGCTTTGCGGCCATCGTGCTGGACCTGGCCGGCACAGCGCCCGAACATGCCCGCCGCATTCCGCTCGCCACTTGGTTTCGCTTTCGTCAGGCCGCGACGCGCACGCGGTGTTCGCTGCTGGTGCTGGGGCAGATGGCGCTGGCGCAGTCGAGCGCGGCGGTGGTTCTGGAATGCGCGCCGCTGCGGGTGCAGTCGAGCGGCGGGACGGTGCTGAACGGCTTCACCTTTGCGGTGCAGCGCGGGCGGAGCGCGGTCGTCTCCACGATGGGCGGCGCGCGTAAGCTGCCTGCTTCAGCGTGGCCTGCAGGCTGCGCATGGGATGCGGAGAAGAGCGCATGAGCAAGAGTCTCTATGCATGTGCGCATGCGGCGGAGTTTCCCGTGCAGGCATTGCTGCGTCTGCGCCCGGAGCTGCGCGCCGAGCCTGTGGCCGTGCTCGAAGGCCGCGCGCCGCTTGAGGCAGTGTGTTCGCTGAACCGGCCGGCGCGGCTCAAGGGCGCGGCGCCGGGAATGACGCGGCTTGAGGCCGAGCACATCTCCGGCCTGCGGTTGATGGCGCGCTCGGCGGAGAGCGAGGCTGCGGCACGCGCCGCGCTGCTGGAGTGCGCGGCGCATTTCTCGCCGCGTATTGAAGACGTGAGCCCCGATGCGAGCCCTGCCGCGAACATGGGTACAGCCTGCGCCTGCGTGCTCGACATCGCGGGGACGGAGCGGCTCTTTGGCCCGCCGGAGACGCTGGCGCGATGGCTGCATGCCTCGCTGGCAGCGGCAGGCTTCCGCGCGGCCATCGCCGTGAGCGCCAACTTTCATACGGCGCGGTTGAAGGCCGCGGCTTCCCACCCCAACGACCAAGACCTGTCGTTGGGGGCCCCGGCTTCGTGCGGAGTTACGGTGATTGCCGCCGGACAGGAAGCCGCCGCGCTGGCCCGGCTGCCCATTGCGCTGCTCGATCTCGACGAAGAACACGCGGAGACCTTTGCGAGTTGGGGCATTGGCACGCTGGGCGAATTGGCCGCGCTGCCCGAAACAGATCTGGTAGCGCGCCTTGGAGCGCAGGCCGGCGCATGGCGCGAGCTTGCCCGCGGCGCGCTGCCGCACACGTTTCAGCCCATCGAGGCCGCGTTCGCGCTCGAAGAGGTTTACGATCTCGATACGCCGCCCTATACGCCGGTTGACAGCGCCGATGCGCTGCTCTTTGTCTGCGCGCGCACGATCGATTGTCTGGCCGCGCGCGCAGCGTCGCGGGCGCTTGCACTGGCTGCGCTCACCGTGCGCATGGAACTTGAAGGCGGATTCGTGTACCGGCGCACTATCCAGCCGGCTGTGCCTACGATTGACCGCAAATTTCTGCTCAAGCTTGTGCAACTGGAGATCGCGGCGCACCCGCCGCAGGCAGCCGTGATGCGGATTGCGCTGGAGGCCGAGACGGGCCAATCGAGCAAAGTGCAGCTGGGGTTGTTTACGCCACAAATGCCCGAGCCTTCGCGGTTGGATGTGACCATCGCGCGGCTCAAAGCCATCGCAGGCGCCATCGCAGGCGAGGATCGCGTCGGCTCTCCGGTGCTTGAAGATACGCATCGGCCCGGGAGTTTTCGCATGGAAAGCTTTGGCGCGGCAGGCGGGACGACGGCGCCGGAGGCGGAGCGTCCGCGCGCGGCGCTCAGGCGCATTAGGCCTCCTGTGCCGGTGCGCGTGGTGCTGCGCGCGTCAAAATCCGAGGCGTTTCACGCTGGGCCCACGGCGTTTCGCGCGGGCGAGCGTTCTTACACCGTGGCTGCGGCGTACGGCCCGTGGAGAAGCAACGGCTGCTGGTGGTCGGCCCGGGGTTGGGACGACGAGGAGTGGGACGTGCTGGCGCAGAATGGCAACTTGACGGTTGCGTGCCTGCTTGTGCTCGACCGCACGCGCAACCAGTGGCGGATCGAGGCGTTCTATGACTGAAAGCGAAGAGTATGTCGAGCTGCACACGGCCAGCGCTTTTTCGTTTCTGGATGGAGGCTCGCAGCCCGAAGCACTGGCCGAGCGTGCGGCCGAGTTCGCGATGCCGGCCATCGCTCTTGCCGACCGCAACGGCCTCTACGGTGTGGCGCGCTTCCACACTGCCGCGCAACGATGCGGAGTGCGCGCGCACATAGGCGCGGAGATTGCGGTGCGCTCGCTGGGCAGCAGACTCACGCCGCCGGGCTGGCTGCCGCATCGGTGCCCCGATGAGCCGCCGCGCGTGCTGCTGCTCTGCGCTTCGCAGACCGGCTACCAGAATTTGTGCCAGCTCATCACGCGCTTCAAAATGCGCGAGACGACAAAAGCCGAAGGCGCGGCCACGCTCGACGATCTGGAAGAATTTTCGGCTGGATTGATCTGCCTCACCGGTGGTGACGAAGGCCCGCTCGCAGCCGCGCTCGCACGCGAGGGCAATGCCGGCGCACGCCAAACGGCAGAGCGTCTTGCCGACCTCTATGGCCGCGGCAATCTCTATCTCGAATTGCAGCGCCACGGGCAGCGTGACGAAGAGTGCCGCAACCAGACGTTGTTAAATCTCGCTGCTTCGCTTGGACTACCGGTTATTGCCACCAATGGCGTTCGTTACGCGGACGAAAAGGACCGGGAAATTCTGGATGTGCTGACTGCCATCCGCCATCGCACATCGCTCGATCGCGCGGGACGCCTGCTTGCCTTGAACTCCGCGCGCTCCCTATGCATGCCGAGCGCCATGGCCGCGCTCTTCCGCGACATTCCCGAAGCGATTGCCAACACGCGCATCGTGAGCGAGCGGCTTGGCTTCACGCTCGACCATCTCGGTTACGAATTCCCGCATTATCCCGTGCCCGACGGCGAAACGATGGACAGCTTTCTTGCAGCGCGCGTCGAGGAGGGTGTGTGCAAACGCTATGGCTCGGAGGCTAAACGATCGCTGCTCGAAAAAGCGCGCCAGCAGGTTCGGCACGAGCTCAACCTTATTGCCAAACTCGGCTTCGCCGGATACTTTCTGATCGTCTGGGACATTATCTGCTACTGCCGGCAGCACGGAATTCTGGTCCAGGGGCGCGGTTCGGCTGCAAACTCCGCCGTGTGCTACGCGCTGGAAATCACGGCCGTCGACCCGGTGGGCATGGAGCTGCTATTCGAAAGATTCCTGAGCGAGAACCGCGGCGAGTGGCCGGACATCGATCTCGATCTGCCCTCGGGCGATCATCGCGAGCAAGTTATCCAATATATCTACGAGCGCTACGGCTCGTTGGGTGCGGCCATGACCGCGAATGTAATCAGTTATCGCGGGCGCTCGGCAGCGCGCGAAGTGGGCAAGGCGATGGGCTTCGATGAAGAGCAGCTTGCGCGGCTCTCGAGCCTGGTCGGCCATTGGGAGTGGCGCGGCGCCAACGACACCATGGCGCGCCACTTTGAGCAGGCCGGCTTCGATATTCGCCACCCGCGCATTGCGCGCTATCTCGATCTCTGCGAGCGCATGCAGAATCTGCCGCGCCATCTCGGCCAACACTCGGGCGGAATGGTGATTTGCGCAGGGCTGCTGAACCGCGTGGTGCCCATCGAGCGCGCGTCGATGCCGGGCCGCACCGTTGTGCAATGGGACAAGGAAGACTGCGCCGACCTAGGCCTGATCAAGGTCGATCTGCTCGGCCTGGGCATGATGGCGGTGCTCAAGGACTCGATCGAGCTGATTCCGCGCCACTACGGAGACGAAGCGAACCTGGCCGCGCTGCCTGAAGATCCGCTGGTCTACGAAACGCTGCGCAAGGCCGACACGGTGGGCATGTTTCAGGTGGAGAGCCGCGCGCAGATGGCCTCGATTCCGCACAACGCGCCTACGCGCTTCTACGATCTTGTGGTGCAAGTGGCGATCATCAGGCCTGGCCCGATTGTGGGCAAAATGATGCACCCTTACATGCGCCGCCGGCAGGGCAGGGAAGCGGTGACGTATCCGCATCCGCTCCTCGAGCCAGTGCTCAAGCGTACGTTAGGCGTGCCCTTGTTTCAGGAGCAGTTGCTGCGCATGGCGATGACCGTGGCAAGTTTTTCGGGCGCGGAAGCCGAAGAGCTGCGCCGCGCCGTGGGCATGCGCCGCTCCATGCAGCGCATGAAGGACCTGGAAGGCCGCTTGCGCGCGGGCATGACGCGCAACGGCATCGGCGCCGCCGCGCAGGAGAGCATTGTGCAAGGCATCTCGTCGTTCGCCATGTACGGCTTTCCGGAGTCGCACGCGGCCAGCTTCGCGCTCATCGCTTACGCCTCGGCCTATCTCAAGGTGCACTATCTTGCGGCCTTCACATGCGCCCTGCTCAACAATCAGCCGATGGGGTTTTATTCTCCTGCCGTGCTTATCAAGGATGCGCAGCGCCACGGGCTGCGTGTGCGGCCCATCGATGCGCAGCGTTCGGAGTGGCTGTGTACGCTGGAGTCCGAGCCGGATGGATCGCTTTGCCTGCGCATCGGCCTGAACTACGCCAAGGGATTGCGGCGCTCGTCGGCCGATGCGCTGATCAACGCACGCGGTCGCGACGGATCTTTCAGGACGACCGACGATCTGGCTCGGCGCGTTCCGGAACTCAATCGCAAGGAACTGGTTGCATTGGCGCGCATCGGGGCGCTCAACACGCTCGGCGAAGTAGAGCATCGCCGCGACGCGCTGTGGCAGGTGGAGCAGGCAGGCCGTGCGGTGGGGCCACTGTTGCGTAGCGCGCAAACCGCTGATGCGGCAGCGCGCACATCGAAGCCGCTGCGGCAAATGACGGGCGACGAGCGCCTTGCCGCCGATTACGCAGGCACGGGTCTGACTACCGGCCCTCACCCCATGGCTTATCATCGCGCCGCGCTGCGGCAGCAGGGCATTCTCAGCGCCGAAGAGCTAACGCGAAGCGGCAATCGCAACGTTGTCCGCATCGCCGGCTGCGTCATCGCACGGCAGCGTCCCGGCACGGCGAAGGGCTTCGTCTTCCTCTCGATCGAAGACGAAACCGGCATCGCCAACGCGATCCTGACTCCGGACGTCTTCGAGCGCGACCGCATCGTAGTAACGCGCAGCCGCTTTTTATGCATCGAAGGTCCGCTGCAAAATCAGGATGGCGTGATCCACGTTAAAGCGCGGCTCATTGTTCCACTTGCAATTGCTTCAGCGGAGATTGGCTCGCGCGACTTCCATTGAGCCGCATGCACCATCGCTCCAGTGGCGGGGATGGCCCAGAGAGAGAACCTCGAGCTTCACCGGCGCAAGGCCGGGCCGGACGATGTCCAATTGTTTCGCCGCGCCATAGGACAGGTCGATCACGCGTCCAGCGGGCAGGATGCCGCGGTCGTCGACGCACACAACCACCGACCGATGGCTCCTGAGATCCATCACGCGCACTATGCTGCCGAAAGGCAGCGTAAGCTGAGCCGCGGTCATCGCGTTCATGTTGAAGCGCTCACCACTAGCGGTAAGACGCCCATCGAATACCGAGCCGTACCACGAAGCGACGCCACGAAGTTGATCGGCCGGCGATTGATGCCGGGGCCGTGCGGGACGAGGCGGTGATAGAGCTTCATGAGGAACGCCTGGAGGCAGCGTTGAAGCGGGCCGGGCGAGAGGAACATCCGCCTGCACCGTCAGCGTGAAAGCCGTGAAGAGCAGCGCGGCCACAGCAAGGGACAAAGCCGCCGCGAGAGCATATATTCGCACAGGCCGAGTCCTATTCAGATAAGTCGATTTCTGTTCTTCAAACATTCGACCATCTTACTAAATAAGTAATGGATTGACCAGAGATTTATTAGGTCGCGAGTATCTCGAACAGCGAAGAAAGACAGAAAGTCAGAAGCGCCCAATGGCATCTAGTCCGCGATTCAAGGGTATTCTTAACATGTAAGAAGATTCAAGTTTTGCGATAAGTCCACGGAATCAGAGCGTGCAGGATGCGCAGTTTTTTCGCCCCTTGTCCGCTAAGTTATTTAGGGCCAGCGCATTATTCGGAGGAAAGAAATATCCCGTTCGCCCTTCAGGCAAAGGAAATATAAAAATCTGTGGAAAAAGAAAACAGAACAGGCTCGATGACCTTAGTTCCACCTTGCGCGCGCCGTGGGCGCAATTCAGTAACGGTCTCCGCATCGTGATAAACTGTATTTCCCCAGTCAAACTTCCGTGGTTTCGACCGCTATTTAAATTGCGGAAGAGCCTGACCATGAAACTAGAGCCCGCGGGCCAGTGCCGTTGTTCCGCGAGCGCGAAGAGTTGTATGGAAGCGTCCATGCAAGTCGGTACCGCGGTTTTTTTATTTTTCTCGTTGCAGTATGCATGCTTTACTGGACTGCCGGCGGATCGAGGCGTCTTCAGTTGGCTATGCCGGCGGCTGCCAGCCTGTTTTTTCCTAGCGCGCATTCTTTTGGGGAGTTCTTCGGCACGACTGAAGTCGTGCCGTGACACAAAGCCTCATCCGCGAGCGAATTTCCTCGGCAAAATTCCAAATATATTTGGCTAGTACTTTGGCCAAGTAGTTTTGCGGCTTCCCAGGTCCGAAAGTCGGACCTAGAGTACCCGTCTCCTGTGACAATGCCAGCATCCTGGGTCACCCGCCGTGAGGTTGGCTAGTTGGCGGGCGGCGGGGAAGATCGGCGGCACAGCTAAATTTGTCTTTCAGAACGTTAGTGAAACGCTCACGAGGATTTGGGCACTATTCCTCGTGATTGAACTTCACGCAAGGAGACGTTTATGAAACTGAACCTGGTGAAATCCGCCGCTCCGGCTTGCCTGATTGCGCTATTTGTTTGTTTGACGCTCAGGGCGCAATATGCTCAAGGGCAAGACAAGGCCGGGGAGTTGGCGCAGCTCAAAGCGCAGGCTTCAGAACAAGCGGCGCCTGCTCGAGATTTACAACTGCTTCGCCGGGCATGGGCGAAGACAATGCATCACACGCCCGCACCCAAAAAAGGATGCTTCCATGCTTCGTATCCCAGCACTCAATGGCAGGAAGTTCAATGCGCTCCACCGCCGGGATACCGGTCAGCGAGGCCTCGGAATCGGAACTCGAAAGAAGGCAGCCTCGGCCAGGTGGGAGGCGCCACTTACCCAAGTAATGACATTGTTGTCCAGGCGCCCTCAGGACATTTGTTAACGAATGTTCTGGGCAGTTTCATTTCGGCGATCGGCGTCGCAAGCGAGACAGGCGTCGGTGTTGCTGCCTATGGCGATGGGGGAATTCTTGGTACAGATGAATATACGCTGCAGGTCAACACCAATATCTCTCACTCCGCCGCCTGCGGGAGTTATTCGTCCTGTACCGCCTGGCAGCAATATGTGATGTCGACCAACACGCCTGTATCGCTGACAAGCGGTACTTTTACGAACCAGACGGAGGTCTTTATTGAATACTGGTTATTCAACTACGGCGCAAATAACACGTCCGACACCTGCCCGAGCGGATTCATTGATGCAGGCGCGGATACCGTAGGCGACGATTGTGTGCAGAACACGCCGGCAACCGTGATCTATAACGGCCAGTTGCCGATTACCGATCTTGGCGGCCTGACACTGTCGGGCTCGGCAACGGCAAATGGAACCGACGACGCCACGGTGACCTATGACGGCGTGGCTTATACGGCAACCGTCCCGGACAGCTTTACGGATATCGCAAGCGTCTGGAACCAGGCAGAATTCAACGTGGTAGGAAATGGCGGCGGTTCGGAAGCCCAATTGAACGACGGTACATCCCTTGTCGCGAAGCTCGCAGTGACCGATGGTTCGACGAGCGAGCCGGTTTGCGTATTCAACGGCGGTACGACAGGCGAATCGAACAATCTCAACTTCGTACCTTCAACCACCTCGCCGGTTTGCTGCCCGTACGGCGGGAGCGATCCTTCCATCGAGTTCATGGAAGTGTACGATACTTCGCACACTCACACTGCAAGCTGCGGCAGTTCGAGCATTACCGGGGAGCCGCATGTGACCACGGTCAACGATATCTACTTCAACTTCCAGGCGGCGGGCGAGTTTGTGGCCCTGCTCGATTCCGACGGAGCAGAGATTGAGACGCGTCAAACGCCGATTCCGACTCTGGCGCCAGGCAACTACGATCCCAGCGGTACGAACAACGATGGGCTGGTCAATTGTCTGGCCATGAATACGGCGGTGGCGGCGCGCGTGGGAACGCACCGCGTTACCTATGAGCCCAGCTTCACCGCAGCCTACGGCAAAGGCCCATTCGATCTGCGCATCGACGGGAAAGTTACGACGCTGGGAGCGGATGGCGTAAGTCTGGGAGACAGCGCGCAGGTGAAAAAATCCGCAGCCGGAGGGGGCATCGAAGTAGATTTCCCCGACGGCAAGATCCTGACCGCGATTCCTTCAGGGAGCTACGACTCCATGCAGCTCCTCAATGTGCAGTTCGAAAAAACCGGGCTTCTGAGCGATGGCGAAGGAACCGCAGAGCGCGGAATCGCGGGGGCCGTTCCGAAGGGAAGCTGGCTGCCAGCTCTGCCGACGGGAGCGTCGGTAGGTCCCATGCCTGCCACTTTGCCTGAGCGTTACGCGACTCTCTACAACAAATTTGGCGATGCATGGCGCGTGACGAGCAAGAACACTCTCTTTGACTATGCTCCCAGGACATCGACGGCGACTTTCACAAACGCCGCGTGGCCTCAAGAGAACGCCAAGACGTGCACGATTCCCAATCGACGCGTGGTGAGGCCGGTGAGCGCGGCGGTTGCCAAAGAAGCCTGCAAGGCGGTTTCCGACGATAAGCTGCACGCCAGCTGCCTTTTCGATGTGCAGGCGACCGGCGACACCGGCTTTGCCGCTACGTACCTGGCGAGCGAGCGCATCCATAGTATCTTGAATGTCAAGCCAATTGACCTCAGACTTCCGGTCATTGCAGCCAAATAGCCGCAGATCAATCCTGTCGGTTGCACGGCCCTGTCGATTGCACGGCGGCCGCCTGAACGGGGCCGCCGTATTTCTGGAATCAGGGGCAAACCCATTTGAACCAGCGTGGGCAAATTAATCTCATTTCAATTCCCGCAAGAGGACAGGCATTTTTGGGACTAAACTTAATCTGTTATGACTACCGCGACTCTGCCTACTGCTGTTGCTCCCCGGGCGCCGAAGGGCGCCTTTGCGAATGAGCCGTTTACCGACTTCAAACTGCCTGAAAATGCGCGGGCCATGCGGGATGCGCTGAATGCCGTGGGCGCGCAATTGGGGCGCGAGTACGATCTTGCGATTGGCGGGCGGAGGCTGAAGACTGCCGAGAAGATCCGGTCGCTGAATCCGGCGCGGCCGGCGCAGGTTGTGGGCGTCCACCAGAAAGCGGGAGCGGAGCACGCGCAGTTGGCGATGGACGCGGCGCTCAAGGCTTTCGAGACGTGGAGCAGGGCGAAGGCTGAGGTGCGGGCCGCGGTGCTGCTGGATGCGGCGGAGATCGTTCGCCGGCGGAAGTTTGAGTTTTGTGCGTGGCTGACTTATGAAGTTGGCAAGAACTGGGCCGAGGCCGACGCGGATGTGGGCGAGACCATCGACTTTCTGGAGTTCTATGCGCGCGAGGCGCTGCGGCTGAACGGGGCTACGACGCCGATTCAGTGGCCCGGCGAGCGCAATGAGCTGCTTTACATTCCGCTGGGCGTGGGCGCGGTGATTCCGCCGTGGAATTTTCCGTTTGCGATTATGGCGGGGATGACGGCGGCTTCAATTGTGTGCGGGAACGCGGTGGTGCTGAAGCCTTCAAGCGATGCGCCGACCATTGCCGCGAAATTTGTGGACGTGCTGGAAGAGGCCGGGCTGCCGGATGGGGTGGTGAACTTTTGCCCAGGGTCGGGCGCGAGCTTTGGCAACGCCATTGTGGAGCACCCGAAGACGCGGTACGTGGCGTTTACGGGGTCGAAGGCCGTGGGATTGGAGATTCACGAGCGGGCGGCGCGGGCGCAGGCGGGGCAGAGATGGATCAAGCGGACGATTCTGGAGATGGGCGGGAAGGACTCGATTGTGGTGTGCGCGGATGCGGATCTGGATGCGGCTGTGGAGGGGGTGGTGGCTTCGGCGTTCGGGTTCAGCGGGCAGAAGTGCTCGGCGTGCTCGCGGGCGATTGTAGAAGCGCCTCTCTACGACATTTTTGTGGAGCGGGTGCGGGAGCGCGTGGCCAAGCTGACGGTAGGCGATCCGGCGGCGAACCACAATCTGGGGCCGGTGATCAATAAGGCGGCGCTGGAATCGATGCTCGGCTACATCGAGACCGGGAAGAGGGAAGGGAAGCTGGCGGCCGGAGGGAATGCGCCTGCAAGCGAGGATGGCGGCTACTATCTGGAGCCGACGGTGTTTGCCGACGTTGCGCCGGACGCGGTGCTGGCGCAGGAGGAGATTTTTGGGCCGGTGCTGGCGGTGATCCGGGCGGACAACTTCGAGGAGGGGATGCGGATCGCCAACAATACGGAGTACGGACTGACGGGGGCGGTTTATACGTCGAGCCGGGAGCAGATGGATTATGCGCGCGGCGAATTTTTTGTGGGGAATTTGTACTTCAACCGGAAGTGTACGGGGGCGATGGTGGGGGCGCATCCGTTTGGCGGGTTCAATATGAGCGGGACGGACTCGAAGGCGGGTGGGCCGGATTATCTTTATCTATTTACGCAAGCGAAGAGCGTGGCGGAGAAGGTGGGTTAGGGAACAGGGAATAGAGAATAGGGAACAGGGAATAGGGAATAGGGAATAGAGAATAGGGAATAGGGTTGTTACGGAATCGCGCTGTCCCTACGGGGCTCCGGGGGTTGTTTTTGGCCTGCTTTGCCCACGCTGAAGCGCGCGGCTACCGTGCCGCGGCGGCAGCCTGGGGTGCGATGGTTGCCGGCGCGATATTCCAGCCATCGATCTTAACCACTGGCGCCGCAGGAGCGTCTTCCGGCAGCAGCGCGGTGAGCGTGATGGACTCGCCGGGCGTGAGCTCGATCCAGTTGTCGGACCAGAAGACGGGAGCAACCAGATCGTCCGATGAGGTACGTACCGCCGCGCTGATCTGGAATGCCAGCGCGCTCGATGTGTTGTCCAGGTGGAGGCGAATCTCGCGGCCCCGCAGCGTGCTATCGATCTCCGCGTGCGCAGCGACGGTTGCCGGCGGAAGATGCGTGAGCGCGGTCAGGTCAGGATAGCGATAGGCCGGCGTGTGCGTGTACTGGGTCTGCTCCCAATCGAAGGTGGTGAGCGTGTCGGGAACCCAGTAAAAGTTGCGGCTCACAACATGGCCGGCGGCATCGGACAGCGTGAGGTCGATGAAGAAGATTCTGTTCGCTTCTTCGAAGATGCTTTCGGGAATGGCGAAGACGCGCTGCACGCTGTCGGGGCCTGCATCGACCGTCGCCTCGCTGTTGTAGAGCTGCTTCCACTGGAGGTTGTAGACGTGAACCGAGGCGTGAAGCTCGGTGACGGCGCTGTAGGTGCTGTTCACCACTTCGATCGACTGGTCGTCGTAGGAGTACTGGATGTGCAGCGGCTCGCATGCCTTCTTCACCGCGAAGTATCCGGCGTCCGCATCCAGGTTGTAGTCGTAGAGGTGCCAGATCATCGAGGGCCAGGCGTTGTTC
>JBOGLX010000138.1:0-71491 GCA_050745765.1 Occallatibacter sp.
GTTCAGAGAGCTGCGTGCTGCCCGGCGTCTGTCCGGCAAGATACGTGGTCGTCGTGCCGTTGACCGGAACGGTGGCCGCCGTCCACGCGGTAGACGACGCCGATGGAGAGTTGGTATTCAGCGCCACCGTCATGCCATTGGTTTCGCCGAACATATTCCGGACATTGGCGTTTTTCATCGTGTTTAGCGCCGTCTGCCACTGTTGCTTGAAGGAGAAGTGCTCGATGTTGTTCTTGAGCATGTTGTACTGTGTTTCGAGCGTGGTGAGCTGCGAGACAAGGCTGGCATAGCTGGTCGGGTCGAATACGATGTCGCCAATACCGAAGAGCGCGAAGCTGGGCGTGGCCGCGAGTAGTAGTACCGCGCTGCCGATGATCCATTTCCGGCGATTCTTCATTTTGAAAGCTCTCCTTTCGGACATAGGGTTAAAGAGTGGGGTCCATGCGATGCTCCGCATAGGACGGGACAAGAATGTCGCGGTCCACATAAATGCGGGCCCGCGACCCTTCCTTGAGCGTGATAACCGGCAGGCGATTGAGAAAATGATTCAACACCTGTTCGCCTTCGACAGCGGACTGTTCCGAAATACCGTTTTGAATCTCCGTGGACGGCGTGAGGATGCTGCCGTTGTTGCCGATCTGCGCGAGTCCGCCGAGGCCGCCGATGGCGGCAGCGGCGGCGAACGCCTGAAAGTACCCGTGGTTGACTTTGGTGGCGAGGCCAGTGGTGCCAATCTGGTCGAGGCCGATGTATTTGTCGAAGTCGAGCGAAAACCCGTCCGGGCAAATGGCGCGGTGGAAGGTGACGAACAGCTTGCGCTGCTGCGCGTTGCCCACACTTTCGACGGTCCCAATCAATCGCGTGCCCTGCGGCATTAAAAGGTGCTGGTGATCGTGGGAGTAATAATCGGTCGTGAGCATCACCAGGACGGGGCCGTTGAAACCGCCGTCGATGTGGTTGGTGACGACACCCTCCAGGATGGTTCCCTCGAAGATGCGATAGAGGTTGCCCTGGTAATGATCGAAACCGTACGGGGCCATCGGATCGCTATCGCCTGCGGCTTTTGTTCGTTGTACGGAAGCGGGTGCTGCACTGGCTGCGTTCGGCCTTGTCGCTGGTGAAGTTGTCACAGAGGGCGTAGCGACGCTGGAGTGCTCGAAGTCGATGGCTACGGTATCGCTGTCGATGGCATCTTGATGCTGTTTCTCTTTGGCAAGCTCGCGCTGCTTGGCCTCCGCCCGCTCCTGGGATGCGTCCGATGTGATGACGGGGGCGTTGGGACTTTCGCCATAGATCGTCGCCCGCTGCGCGGCGGTCATGGGTGGCGCGCTCGCTCCTTCCGGTCCTGGAATGCCCTCCGCCTCCTCAAGCTGCTGCAGGGCGGCGTCCGTCTCCTGCTGATGCTGCCGCTCCTGGGCATCGCGTTCCGCCTGCAACTGCTGCTGTGTCTCGAAGCTGTTTACTGCCTGCGCGTTGGGCGCCGCGGGACGCGTTACAGGCACGGTGCCGGCCGGTGCCGTTTTCTTGTTGCCCTTCAGCAGGCTCGAAAGGTTGGCGATGCCGATGATCGCCATGATAACTACCAGCGCAATGATCGCCGGCATTGTCTTCCGCACGGGCGCTTTCGCTTCGGGCTGGTTGGGAACGGTTGCGGGCGGATTTTCATTCTGCTCCGGCATGGTTAATTTCCCCCGTCCGTGCGGTGAAACTCTACTTTCTGCTTGCCGATGATGAGATAGCCGCGATCCAGCTCCTTCGGCACGGTGTACAGGCCATTGTTGAAATCGAAGTTGATGAGCGACGGCTTTTTGTCCTTCATCTCGTAGAGCGCGGGCGTTTCCTGAAACTGGCCGCGCAGATAGGTGAATTTGTCGTCATGCCATATCTCGTGCAGACCGATGGCATCGCCTTTCGACTTGTCCCAGGTGTAGTCAAAGCGCAGCGTGCCGGGATACCGGCTGCGGTATTCCTCTTCTTTTGTCTGCTCCGCCTTCAACTTGGCGGCCTCGGCTGCTTTGGCCGCCGCGATTTCCTGTTTAGCCTGGTCCAGTTCTGACGCGGGCACAAATACGGGCAGCTCAAGCAATTTGTCTTTCGCGGCCTGGTCGCCCGGCGTAATGAAGACTTTGGAATCGAAGTGAGGATCTGGGTCGCCGGAGACCTCTTCAAGCTCCAGCGTGTATTCATTGCCATGGTCCGAGATGATATGGACATCGGTCTCGCTGCCCGCTACTTTTGGCTTGATACTGATGAAGCGGCTGGCGACATGGCCGCCATCGAAGACCCAATCCACGGTGTCGCCGGCGAAGACGTTGGCAACCTTCTCTTCCGGAGGAAGCAAGATCAGCGTCGATTGCAGCAGGGCTGCGCGGATCACAGGTGGAGGGGCGGTGGAGGATACGACAACCCTTCGCGGCGCGCTCGGCTCAAGGTGTTTCGGCGCCGGTTGCGCATGGATCGCGGAAGCGGCTGGGAGCAAGAGTCCAAGAATCACGGCGATAGGGATGAGCGGTTTCACAGTAGGTCCTTTCGGTTATGCGGACTCGCCCTGGGCAAAACGTGAGATGCCCTCGGTGAGTCCGTATTTCGCAATCAGTTTCGAGCGGCGCATCCGATCTTTTGGCCTGGTGGTGAATGTTGCGTAGCTGCGGCTGTCGAGATTCAAGATGACAACTTTGGTTAGTCCATCGCGGCGCATGTAAAGGGCCTCGCGGTCCTGGAGGCTCTCGAACAGAGCGATCTGCTGCTCGTTCATCTTGAACAGCTCCGCATACCGTTTCCGGTTGAAGGTCGCGTCTCTGAGGAACAGAAACGATGTGCAGGAGTTCACGATCGAATCGGCGTTCGCGCCGAGGTCTTCGGCGGACTGCCCAATCAAGGTGACGCCGCCGAGATTCTTGCGCACGGTCTTGATCGAGGCGAGCGCGCCCTCAAGCAACTGCCGGTTCTTCATCGAAGAAAATATCTCTTCAATCAAAATGTGTTTGGGAACGCCGAGATTCGCTGGGTTGTAGAGAACATCGTTGATGCGGCGCAACAACCAGACCATCAACGGCTCGATCAGGTCCGAATACTGTTCGTTGTTGACTCCCTGGAAGTCGAAGCACTGGAGACGAGACAACGAAAGGGTGTCCTCCACGTTGTCGAAGATCGCGTGGTAGACGCCATCCCGGACCCATTTCGAGAGGTAACGGTCAAGTTTCTTCGGCAAGTAGAGATTCGATAGGCGACGGTTTTCCGGGTCGAGCAAGTACATGTCCCGCACGGCCTTGTGGATCACGTCGTCGTCTTCCGGCTCCAGGTCAGCGCCGCCATTGGCGAGCAGGAGCTTGACGAACGAGTAAAGGAACGTAACATTGCTCTCGGTGGGCTCCAGCGCGAAGGGATTTACGCGCGGTCCGCCTTTGCCGATGCGGTCCACGCGCCCGCCGTACAGCTCCACAGCGCTCTCGTAGCTGCCGCCGATGTCGAAGATGTAAGTGATCCCGCCATATTTTTGCTCGTGCGCAACGGCAAGGTTGCCATGAACCGACTTACCGCTGCCCGTTGGCCCAATGATGAGCATCACCCGCACGCCGCCCACATAGGCGTCCTGAAAGAATGGCGTCCGTGTGCGCGTGTCGAAGACGTTCAGGTATTCGTTGTCGAGGTCTTCCGAGCGGGGATGGCCGAGATTTGGCGCGAAAATCGAGGACAAACGGGCATGGTGGTCTTCCGCCAGCCACATCGGGAAGACGTTGAACTTCTGGTTGCCGGGAAACATCGCGTAAAACGCGGAGAGGTTCCCAAGAGTTTCTTCCGTGACCTGCGCCCGCGCATCGACGAAGACGCGATGAACCGCGGGTGCGATGCTGCGCAGCTCGTTCAGGCTGCGCGCGGCTACAAGCAAGCGAAGGGAGTATTCGCCCTGGGCTTTCTTGTCAAGCGAGCGAATGACTTCGCCCAGGTCGTCGACATGGGTGTTCGCGGCGCGGGCGCCGGCGCCGGTGTCGAGCGATGCGAAATCGTGTCCGCTCATCACGCGCGTCAGCACGCCGACTTTGAAAAACGAGATGAACTTCTCTTGGGCGTCGATCTCGCTGCGCGCCGCGGCCGTGGATTTCGGCCGCCATGTGGAACACAATACGCTGTCGCAATCGAGCGTCATGAGGCTGGAAAAGAGGCACGGTCTGGACGCTTCCGGTGTCGTTTTCAACGAAAATATCTGGATGTGGCGCTTGCCGACTTGAATATGGTCGCTGCGCCATTCAACCGGGCTTTTGACGATCTGCCGGTCCACGCCGGTATCGCAGTGCAAGCTGTCCTTGGCCGCCCACTCTTCGAGGTTGAAGAGATAGCTGAAAAATCGGTATGTGTCGTTCTTCTCAAGCAGCTTCAGGCCCAGAGACCCGGAGAGATGCCCCTCTAGCAGCGTGGCCGTCTTTCCAAGATCGGCCAGCATCCGCGACGTGTCGGCGGCGTGTTCCTTGGGCTTGAGGGCGAAAGCAGCCGACTTGGGTGGCTCGAGCGTCAGGCACCAATGCAGATCGATACGGCGGAAGCCCGCCGTCTTTTCGAGAAACGTAAGACGGTCTTCCACGAAAACCTGTGTAACCGAGTTGGCGTAGTGCGCTTTCCTGGGCAGGTTGAAGCCGGACATGACGCGCGTGTACTGGTACAAAGACGATCCTTCGGGCAGGCCGCGCAAAGCGCCTTCAATCGATCGCATCTGCGCTTCAAGCTCCCGGTCGGTCAAGCCTTCTTCGTCGATCCCGGCAAGAGAAAACAGGCAGCCATACCCGCCGCCCTTCAGCGCGAAGATCAGCTCGTTGACGAAGCGCGCAATCGGAACGATGCTGCACGCGGCCCCCGCCTTGGCGAACCAGGGAGCGAATTTGGCTTGCTCAGTGTTTGCGCGGGTCATAATAGGATCTCTGGCTGAGGCTCAGGCCCCAGAGCTGGAACATCTTCGGGTGTTTGCGGACAATCAGCCATGCGATGACTGCGAGCGTGGGAAAAGCCACTATCGCCAACAGGCGAAACCCTGCGAGGAAAACCGTTACGCAGACGAATACGATCGCCATCCATGCTGTGAGGTCGAGGCCGAGCTTGGCCCTCGGTCGATTCAGCGCTTGATTGATGGGTAACGGTTCTCCCCGCCTGGTCATGGCCGCCACCTATTGCATCGTCTGCCCGGTGAGCGAGCCAATCCAGCCGGCGCCCCATCCCAGCACGGCGGCGCCGAACAGCGCGCCGAAGAGCCCCGGAATGGCTTCTGCGAAACGGCCGCTCATCATCCGGATTCCGGCGAAGATTAGGCCGCCGAAACAAATGACGGCTCCGGCATAAACTGCGAATGTTTTGAAGCTGTTCATGAGCGTGTTTGCCCCGGAGAAATCGATCGTTCCCTGGGCGTGGGCGACGTGGGCAACGCCCGCGAATGTGAGCGCGACAAGCGTCGGTCCCATCACATGCGCAGCGCTGAGAAGTCTTCGCTTCAAAATCAGTCGCGCCCGACGTCGCGTGAGGCGGTAGCGGGGGGGGAATGTGGGGGTTGGGTTAAGGGCAAGGACGACACGACTACGGCGGAACATCGGCACCTCCATCGACTGAATTTTCAGTCGTGAATATGCCGGAGCTTAGTGCGGGATTTTGTGCTCGTCCAGCAGTTATTTCCGATGACGGTATCGGTCCGGCCGAAGGCCCCCCTCTTTGCGGCGATCGTCCGGTGCATTGTCCTCAGAGACGAGCTTCATCTGGTCTTCGTCGCGTGTGGCCGTTTCGTGAGTCCGCCAAGCCATCGGCCGTGTCTTGGGAACGATTTCTAAACCTGAAGGAATTCGCTTTGCCAACTCGCGAACGAGCAAGGGCAGAGCCGGATGTTGTTTTCCCGCCTTCGAGATCAAGGCCGAATCGATGGTCCAATGGGCGCCGGCAATGGGACGGCTGACAAGCCCTTCGATGAGCGGCCGGCCAGCGCGCACGAGAGCATAGCCCATGCCCTCCTTGACCATCCACTGAATGTGTTCGCCATTCATGGTCGATGTAGATGAGCGGGGCGCAATGCCAAGCTCATCCAGCATTTCAACGATCCTGGCATACGCCGCCGGATGGTAGTGCTGGTAATCGAAGATGCTGAGCTTCCCATCGAGCGCCGCCGGGGAGATCGCGACATCGCCAGCCAAAGGATCGTCGCGGCGCAGACAGACGACCAGCCGTTCCCGCTCCAGCACTTTGACCCGCAGTTCTTCGGTGTCGATCGGAAGGGTCACAATGGCCGCGTCGAGACTATCGCCGCGCAGACCGAGTGCCAGCTCGTCCGTCTCTTCGCTCTGTGGCAGGATTTCACATCCCGGAAGAAGATGGCGGTAGGTTTCCGTAACGGCTTCAAGCAGGCTCTTCTCGACAAAAGGAGAGAAGCCCAGGCGCAGCGGCCTCAAGGTTCCTGCCCGGATGGCCCGCAGCGTCTGAACGATATGCTCGCGATCTTCCAGGCTCGCCAGCGCAAACGTAAATAGCACTCTGCCTTCTGCCGTGAGGGTGCAGCCATCGGGCTTCCGCTCGAAGATCTGAATCTCGAAGATTTCCTCGATGCCGCTTATTTGTTCGCTGATGGCCGACAAGGAGACATGCAACCGCGCCGCAGCCGCGCTCATGCTGCCGGTCTCGGCCACGGCGACGACGTACTTCAGGTGGCGATATTCCAGATGGTCGTACACGCTCATGGGGGAATCTCCCGAAACCGGTCGGAATAACCGATGTCTCGTACATAAACGGAACGAGCGCCGAACCATGCCGTTAAGAAATTGTTATAGTTTTCCACAGAAATCGTCAACTGGCTACCCGATTCCGCGGGCCTTTCGGTCGGACCGATACCCTCTTCTGTCGAAACTGTTGGACAGATGGCTAAAGATGTATCAAGGTAGATACGCAGAGCGTGATCGGCGGCTAAGTGCCCATCGGCCGGCAGAAGATTCGATATGCCCAGCATGCGTGAGGACTCAAGGATGAGTACCCAGAGCGTGACTTTCGAACGCCATTACCGGATCGCCGAGTTGTGCGACCTGTGGGGAATTGGCCGTGAGACTTTGCGGAAGATCCTGGTGGATGAACCGGGTGTCATGAAGATCAGACTCGGGCCACGTAAATATCACACGACCTACAGCGTCCCCGCCTCGGTGGCGGAGCGGATACATTCACGCTTGGCAGCCGGCGACGAATTCATTCCCAGGCACACATAGAGTTTTTCCTCATCACGGACGAACATTTAATTCTCGGGCCCATCTTTTCCTCGAACGCTTCTTTCAGCGGATCGATACCACCTTGGCCACCTTGCCTTTAGGCTGGTCGGAAAAAGCTTTCTTCAGGATGCGGGAAATGCGGTCTTGACGGCCCGGTATCCAAGCGGCGTAATGCTTGCGAAGGATTTGCTCGCTGTCGCCGATCAGTTCGGCAACGTCGGGGACGGGCACACCTTTCTCAAGCAGAATGCGGACGAATGTGTGCCTGAATTTGTGGGGATGGGGCGGCGATTCCCACGGTCCAGCAAGTTCAAAGACTTTCTTGAGCCGCTTGTTCCGCCAGATATCGCAAAGTTGTTTTGCGTTCCGCGTAACTCCGGCGGCAAAGATCAGCGGTCCATGTATCCGTTGCCGCGCCCGTAGCCTCTCAACGAGCCAATCAGGTATCCATGTGAAGAGCGGCCGCTTGGTCTTGTGCATGCGCAGGAAAACGTCGTTGCCGGTGAGGCGCTTCGATATGTCGAAAGTCGCCGCGTCGGAGATGCGCGGGCCGGTATAGATGGAAAGGTAGATGAAGTCCTTGGCGTCCTCGCCTCCCCAGGTGCGACAACCGGGCCCCTGCTTGAGCTGTGGCCCGATCTCGTCGCAGGCGGCGTACAAGCGTTCGAGTTCTTCATCCGTGAAAGGGGTTTTGGGAACGGTGACCGAAGCGCCTTCGGGCGCTTCGAGATCATCCGCTATGTCTTTTGTCAGCCATTCGCGTTTGACAGAGAACTTGATGAACGCCTTCAGCCGTTCGAGCTTCTTGGCTTTGGACCGAATCGCATCTTTCCAGGTTGCATAGAAGCGGTCCATGTCGTTGACCGTGAGCTGGTCGATATAGACGCAGCCGCGGTCCAGGCAATAGGCCAAAAGCTGGTTGGTGAAGGTGCGGTACTTGGCCAGCGTGTTGGGAGCGATGTTGCGATTCTTGCATTTGGCAACGAAGGCTTCGGCGGCATCCTCCACGCTCGTTCGCGCGGTCCGAGGCTCTTCGGACGAAGAAACGGGCGCAACTGGCTCGATGGCCACAACCCACGATCCGGCCCGCTCCAAGGCGGCGGCGACGGCGTGCGCGGCCTCGAACTCCCACTGCCCGGTGTTGTGCCGCTTGAAGCGCCTGTTGAGCGTGCCGGATGCGAAGATGGGGCACTCGCAGCGTTTCCAGCCCTTCCTGCGCTCATCGTACTCGGAGCTGCGGAAGTCGTGCGGGTAGGCGGCCTTGCATTCCTGGCGGTGGCGTCGATAGAGGGAGAGCGGCATATACAAGCATTATGCCAAAAATTCAAAATTTTGGTTGGCCCATATTGCCCCATAGGAAGGCGGCGAAATGCGTGAATAATTGATAATAATATAGTTAGCTGTTGGGGCGGCTAGTGGGGATCGAACCCACGACATCCTGAGCCACAGTCAGGCGTTCTGCCGCTGAACTATAGCCGCCATGTACCCTATCGATTGTAGCATCGAATTTTCGACTCCATTGCCCCGAAAGGGCGTCAAGCGCGGCGCTGCCACAAGGCTTGCAATTCCCGCTTTGAGTCTGGCGGGATGAGTGCGTTCCCGCCCGAACGACACCTCAGAATCAAATGCTGCCGCTGCAGCCTCAAAAATTATCTTGACAAGCGATTGCGCGAACGGTTACTGTGTTTTTCACGATAAAACTAAGCGTTTACGTTAGCGATTTCGTACAACGCTACATGCACCGATTCTCTTGCGGCGAATGTTTTTGAAAGGGTTCGCGGTTCCCAGTTCTCACAGTTCCGGGCGCTCGCGGGGATCATCGGGCACAACGCGGGCACGATAACAAGCACTTTGGACCACGGATGATTCAACGTGATCGTGGCGGCATCGGATCACCATCCGCAATAACCACTCTTGGGGGCCAATCATGCATAGTGAACGATTCCGCATCACAATTTCTCCGTACCACCGGATGAGAATAGCGACAGTGTGCGCGGTGCTCGCCGTATTGTTCGGCCCTCAGCACAGAGCGCTGGCCCAGAACTCGTCCTCCGGCGTCAATGGCGTGGTCACCGATTCCACCGGGGCCGTCATCTCCGGATCGAAGGTGGCGCTGAAGAACGCCGACACCAACGTGGAGCGCGACACGGTTTCTAACGGAACCGGCGACTATTTCTTCGGCAATGTGCCGCCGGCGCGGTACACGTTGACGTTTGCGGCGCCGTCGTTTCAGAAAGAGACCATCGCACCGTTCCCGGTGGGCGTCGCGCAGGTGGTAACCATCAACGCCGTCCTCAAGGCAGGGAGCGTGGAGCAGTCGGTTACGGTAACGGCGACCGACGTGGAAGTAGAGAGCTCTACGGCGCAGTTGGGCTCAGTGATCGGCGAAAAACCGGTGACGGATTTGCCGTTGGATGGGCGCAACTTCACCCAACTACTCGACCTGACACCGGGCGTGACCCCCATCAGCACCGGTCAGAACCACTCGGCAAGCAACACACCCAACGTCAGCGGATCGAGCTATAACTTTCCTTCCATTAACGGCGCCTATAACCGATCTACTCTCTACCTGCTGGACGGAATGAACAACAACAACGCCTGGTACAACGCTTACGCCGTGCCTCCGATCATCGACACGATTGCCGAGTTCAAGATCAATTCCCACAGCGAGGCGGAGTACGGAGGGGTGATCGGCGGTGTGGTGAACATGGCGAGCAAGGCAGGGACCAACTCTTATCACGGCAGCGGATGGGAGTACGTGCGCGCCAGCAGCTTCGACGCCAAGCCATTTTTCACGGCGCCGCCTTCTTATCACCTGGATACTTACGGGGGACATATGGGCGGGCCGGTGTCGATTCCCCACCTCTATCATGGCCGGGACAAGACCTTCTTCGAGATCGGCTACGAACAAACCCATTACTCGATTGCCGGGTCGAACAAGATCCTCATTCCCACCGCGGCGCAACTGGGCGAGTCCACCTTTGGCGGTGCTCAGGATCTCCCATACGCCGATTTCAGCAGCGCCTCGACCGGCGTGACCAAAGGCGGAGCCTGCAGCGCCAATGACACAACTCCGGATGCGGGCAACTGCCAGTTGTGGGACCCAACCGTGGCCAACGATGCGCCGACTCCGGCTCGGCCGGCGTATCTGGGCAACCAGGTTCCAGTCTCCGAATTCAATGCGGACTCGATGGCTTTCATCAACGCTGTGTTCGGGAAGAACGGGCCATACACCATTCCTGGAATCAGCCCGACCGTGGATAACTTTCAAATCACTTCGCCCACCCGGCAGGTCACTTACAACTACACTGTCCGGATCGACCAGCATATTGGCACGCGCGACTTCATCTTTGCCCGCTATTCGAATTTCCAGACCAGGCAGACCGCACCCAGCACGCTGCCCACTCTGTTCAGCGTCTCTGAAAACCCCTCGCAGGACTACGGCGTGAGCTGGGACCACGTTTTCAGTCCCACCACCAGCATGCAGTTGCAATACGCCCATTCGCATATTTCGAGTTTTGGCGCGACTCTGTTCGACAACCATAACCTGTGGCAGACCTATGGATGCTCGACGGATATGTGCGACGACTTTGTCGGCGGCGCCGCTCTGCTGGTGTCGCAGGGAGTTACAAACGGGTTTTCCGGCGGCGAGTCAAACAGTCCAACCGTCAACATATCGAGCGTTCACGAGTGGACTGGCAGCGTCCTCAAGGTCGTCAAGAATCACCAACTGCAGGCCGGCGGCGGATGGGACGAGGATAACTACACGGCCGAGCTGCGCCAGGGCTCAGTTACTTTCAGCGGCGCATCCACGGCGAATTTTCCCAAGAACCCGGATTCCCCAGCTACGATCGCCAACGTCAGCGGCCAGGCAGGATTTGGCCTGGTGGATTTCCTCCTCGATTATCCCAACAGCGAAAACAAACGCAACGTCCTGCTCACCGAGCGTCCCGGCGGCATAGGCAGCATCTACGTGCAAGATAGTTGGAAGATGACGCCCACACTGACTCTGAATTATGGACTCCGTTACGACCGCAGCGTGATTCCTGCCTATGGAACCGACGCCTCGATCGGCCTGCAGGGAAGCATCGAGACCGGGGACTTCGATTTCACGGACGGAAATTACATCGTCCAGAAGCTGCCTCCGCTGTGCAGCGTGCGCGGCCATGCGCCTTGCCTGCCCAGTGCAACCTTGCCGGCCCATGTGCTGGTAGCCACCGGCGAAAAAATCATGCACGGCAGTAAAATGAACTTCGGACCGCGGTTTGGTTTCGCCTACCGCGTCAACAACAGTATGTCGGTACGCGGCGGATTCGGCATTTTCTGGGATAACTGGTCAGCCCTGATTCAGATGCCCCAGAATTATCAGGGGTCCTGGCCCGACACCGGCACCTTGCAGATCAACAACACCAACACGCCAGGCACCGTTTACACTTCCGCGCAAGATCCCTTTGCGCAGAATGGCGGCAACCTTCCAGCCGCGACTCCGTTTACGTCTTCCAACGTGAATTACATGGTGAGTCCGTATTGGAAGAACCCATACTCCGAGCAGTTCAACCTCGGCATTGAGCAGCAAATTCCGGGCAGGACCATTCTCAGCGTTAACTATGTCGGTTCGGCAACGCACCGGATGGATGTGGGCGGTTACTACAACACGGGCACTCCCTGCGGCGCTGGATGCGCGTATGCTTCTTTCGCCACGCGCCAGGCGGCGGGCGTAGGCGGACAGCCGTACCCCTACGCTCCTCCGGAAAAGTCATGGGATCACGCCGGAGCCAGCGGCTCTTATAACGCCCTGCAGGCCTCGTTGCAGCGCACTTACAGCTCTGGGCTCGGCTACATGGTCTCTTACACCTGGAGCAAGACCCTGGACGAGGGCGGAGATGGCTTTTTCGGGGTCGAAGGCGGGGTCCCCGAGGATCCCTACAACCCAAAAAGCAGCCGCGGACCGGCAAGCTTCAACATTCCGCAGATCGTTACAGGCGACTTCAATTACGTTCTTCCCTTTGGAACCGGCAAGCTGGTTTCGACCGGCAATCGCGTGGCCGATTACATCATCGGCAACTGGCAGTTGAACGGCATTGTGATGGGCCGCTCGGGCCAGAACTTCACCGTCATGTCAGGCGGCGACATTGCCGAAACCGGCAACGCCAGCACCTACGTGAGGGCGAACCAGGTGGGCGACCCCTACCAGAGCGGGTCCATTGCCGCCAATCCTGGGTGCACGCCTCCCGCGGGTTCAACGCGCACGCGTACCCAGTGGTTCAATCCCTGCGCCTTTGAAACGCCGGCTATCGGCACATTCGGCAATCTGGGGCGCAACACCCTGCAGGGCCAGACTTTCTGGAACCTCGACTCATCGGTGATGCGGGACTTCCCCATCCACGATACCGTGGCGTTCAGCCTTCAAGTGCAGGCATTCAATACTCTCAACCATCCGGTGCTCAACACGCCTGGGTCGACAACAACCACTCCATCGAGCCTCGGGGTTATTACCTCGGTGGCCACGGGAAACGCCAATCGAATCCTGCAGTTCTCGGGCAAGATTTCGTTCTGACCGCGGACAGCCCGACGAGTCTTCTGCTTGCGCCGCCGCATCGATCTTGAAGCGAGTATTTCGCCTGAAGGATGGGGCGGCGCAAACGCGGATTTGTTCATTCTTGCGCCGCACAACAAGCAGGCCGGCGGCGAGGGCTCGAAGGGCAGGTCAGTTCTTTCTGTTGGCTTGGATCGATGAAGACGACTCGCGCACAATCAGCCTGGGCTCGAGGACCGTGGCGCGCGGCCGCGCCGTGGCCGGCTTTTCCAGCAGCGCCAGAATCATTTTGGCAGCGCGTTCCCCGATCTCATGCGGCCTTTGGTCGACGCTGGATAAAGGCACTCGCAATTTGCTGCTGTAGTGATAGTTTCCGCAGCCGACGATCGCAAGGTCGCGCGGAATCTGCAGACCGGCCTCAAACGCTCTGACCATCGCTCCCACGGCAACCGTGTCGTTGAAGCAAAAAAGCGCATCGGGGCGCGGCTTGAGGGCGAGCACGGCGTCCATGGCTACTCTGCCCCGTGCTTCGCCGTCGGAGCCGCCCGCCTCACCCGAGGCGATCACATAGCTGTCCGGCGCGGAAAGGCCGTGCCGCTGCATAGTTTCGCGGTAGGCGATAGCCCGCCGGTTGCCGACGTTGGTTTCAGGTCCGCGGATATGCGCGATGCGTTCCCGGCCTTGCGCGATCAGGTGTTCGGTGGCGAGTTCGCCAACTTTGTAGTCATCCACGCCAACAAAGTTGCAAGCATAACCGGGAAAACTTCGATCGAGCAAAATGAAGGGAACGCCCGTCTCGCCGATCTTGCCGAGCTTCTCCGTGCTCCGCTGGCACGATGCCACCACAAAGCAATCCAGACGGTGAGCCATCATGTGCTCGATCTCCTGTTGTTCGAGCGCGGGATCGCCTTCCGACGAGGAGACGATTAAAAAGTAATTCTTTTTGCGCAGCGCGCCGGAAAGAGCCTTGGCGATCTCGGAGAAGAACGGATGCACGAGGTCCGGTACCACAAGCCCGACAAGAAAGCTGCGGCCGGTGACAAGGCTTCGCGCGGTCAGATTCGGACGGTAATTCATCTGCTTAACCAGGTCCAGAATCCTCGCCTTTGTCGCCTTGGCGACGTCGGGCCGGTCTCGCAGCGCCTTGGATACCGTTACAATCGACACGCCAAGTTGGTTGGCGATGTCCTTCAGTCTGACGGCCATACCGTTAGTTTATCCAAGATATGCCGGCATGGACGAACAACTTATTGGCGGCGCCTAAAATCCTTTCAGATCGCGAATGCTTGGCGGCGGTCTTTCCGTCGGCCGATTCGGGAGTGGGCGATTGCGTTGACGCCGTCATTCAGCGGCCATATGCATTTGCACCATCTCCACAAACATCCCCTGGCGGCTCCGTGGGGACTCGTCGAAATCGAAGTGACGGCGGTGCGCTCGGCCAAGCGATGCGACAGGATGCGAACGAATAATGCATAGGTTAGCGATGGCGGCCTATCGGCTCACTCGGCCCATACGCCGCCATCGAACCTGAGGCGAGTAACTCTCGATGGCTTTGGCTGTACTCCTTTCATCGTCGAAGCATAACTCAATGCCTCGCGAGTAACTGCTTCGCACTGGCCTGGAGCAGCAATAACTCCGCATTTGGCTTTTTCTCGAACTTGACTGCACTGGCCAAATAATCGGCATCGCGATAATGAAGCGCGCCATAAAGCAGCGGTTCTGTCAGCCAGTCGGGATCGACGCCGTTGATCGCCTTGTGCGTCCACTTCTTTGTGCCCGCTGCGAAAGGAAGCAGATAGTCAAGCGACGCTCTTATCGAGGCCTCGTTTGGCGCGCGATAACTCCATAAGTCAACGCCGGCAAGTTGAGACTCCTGTGCAAGCCTCATCAGCGCGTCCAGCGCAAAGATGGAGTAGGAGTAAGACTTGGTGCGGACCAGCTCACGAGATTCGCTGCCGCCGGGTTCGATCTCCGAAGCGATGCGTTTGGTCTTCGCAGTTTCGGCGATGCCGCGAGCCAGGTCTTTGTCGCCGACAAACAGCGCAAGGCCTACGGCTTGCACGTCGAACCAGTTGCCGTGATTGTTCTTTGCGTCAGACTCATCGTGCCCATACTTACTCGTCTCAAGCCAACGGAGATATTCGGCAAACCACTTATGCAAGCCCGCCTTGTCCGCTGTTGTAAGCGCACGGGAACCGGAGAGGAGCGTGATCCCGTCGAGCAGGAGAGACATCTGGTGCAGATCGATGACGCCGGTGCCGCGGCCGGCGACGATGCCGGGAATTCCCTGCGCATAATTCAGATTGGGATTCATGAGCGTGGCGGGGTTGAGAAACCACGTGCGCAGCAGCAGGGCGGCGTGCGCCGCATAGGCCTCGTTGCCGGTGAAGTAGTAGCCGAGCCCAAGCGAGTGAACGGCGCCTTCCAATTCGTTGAACTCGCGATCGTCGGAAACCGCGTAACGATCGGGGTTTACTTCGCCGTCGTGGCGGATGTAGGGCAGTCCGTTTTTGGCTTTCGGATTCGGCCACCAATACGGACCATAACTCATGTAGTCGTGCTTGTTGCCGCTGGGCGGTGTGGCTTTCTTGTCCATCACGCTGAACGGTCCCGCATGGAGAGCCTTGTCCGCCTCGGAACGAACAGCGTTGAGAATCGCGGGTGAGGGTTGCGCCTCGATCCTCTGCAGAAACGAACCATCGATCATCAGCGTGGGCAGCGGGGCGCGCTGCGCAAAAGCCGGGACGGCAAGCAGCAAAAAGAACAAAAAGGAACGCATAGAATAGGTCTCCGGGGATGGACGCGCGCCACGGCGCCGAGCGCCAGAACGCTCAGTCATGCGCACATCCAAGAATTGTTTGGACTTGCGTTTAGTGGCTGTATACGGCTCCCGCAGCAGCGGGGCCAAGCCTCTCGCCGGACTCGGTTGCATTATAGCCGTTGCGGCGCCCGCGGCCGCCGGCCGCGGCCAAAATCTGAGAACGATGCCGGACTTTTTAGTGTTGCCAACAACCGCGCTGCCCATCCACAGCCTGGCAGGTGTATGATTTTTCCGCCGCGTATCCTTGTGCGGTTTTCCGGCCGAACGGCTCCGCAGCCGGCGCCCCCAATCGGGGCACTTCTCCTACGGAACGCCTTTTACTCGTAGAGCAGGGCCTTGCGCGACCGAAAGACCGCACCACGGATCGAGATCGGCGCGAAATCCCCCGAGGAGGAAAGAACCATGGCGACTATGACGGCATTGCATCCGGGTAAGCTCAGCGATCAGGTGAGCTTTCGCCGGCGCTACGGCAACTACATTGGCGGCAAGTGGGTGGAACCCGTTTCCGGCCAGTATTTCGAGAACATCACGCCCATCACCGGCAAGACTTTTTGCGAGATTCCGCGCTCGACTGCACAGGACATCGAGCGGGCGCTGGATGCGGCTCACGCGGCGCGCGAGTCCTGGGGCCGCACCAGCCCCACGCACCGCGCGGTGATTCTGAACCAGATTGCGCAGCGCACGGAGGACAACCTCGATCTGCTGGCGCTGGCCGAGACCTGGGACAACGGCAAGCCCATCCGCGAGACAACCGCGGCCGATCTGCCGCTGGCCGTCGATCACTGGCGTTATTTTGCCGGCTGCATCCGCGCCCAGGAGGGCACCATCTCGGAGATCGACCACGACACGGTGGCCTACCACTACCACGAGCCGCTCGGCGTGGTCGGCCAGATCATTCCGTGGAACTTCCCCATTCTGATGGCCACCTGGAAGCTGGCGCCGGCGCTCGCGGCCGGCAATTGCGTAGTGCTGAAGCCCGCTGAGCAAACGCCGGCGAGCATTTTAGTCTGGGCCGAGCTGGTCGGCGACCTGCTTCCTCCCGGCGTGCTCAACATTGTAAACGGCTTCGGCCTTGAAGCGGGCAAGCCGCTGGCGTCGAGCTCGCGCGTGGCCAAGATCGCCTTCACCGGCGAAACCACTACGGGCCGGCTGATCATGCAGTATGCCAGCCAGAACCTGATTCCGGTCACTCTCGAGCTGGGCGGCAAATCCCCTAACATTTTCTTTGAAGACGTGCTGCAGGAAGACGACGACTTCTTCGACAAGGCGCTCGAAGGCTTCGCCATGTTCGCGCTCAACCAGGGCGAGGTCTGCACCTGCCCGAGCCGCGCGCTCATCCAGGAGAGCATTTACGACCGCTTCATGGAGCGAGCGCTCAAGCGCGTGGCGGCCATCAAGCAGGACAACCCCCTCGATCCCACGACCATGATCGGCGCGCAGGTTTCCACCGAGCAGCTCGAAAAAATTCTCAGCTACTTCGACATCGGCCACAAAGAGGGCGCGGAGTTGCTGATCGGCGGCAAGCGCGCGCACTTGGGCGGTGAGCTCGAAGAGGGTTACTACGTTGAGCCGACGGTCTTCCGCGGGCACAACCGTATGCGCATCTTCCAGGAAGAGATCTTCGGCCCGGTGGTCTCCGTGACCACGTTCAAAACCGAAGAGGACGCGCTCAAGATCGCCAACGACACGCTCTACGGCCTCGGCGCGGGACTCTGGAGCCGCGACGCCAACCGCTGCTACCGGCTCGGCCGTGGCATCCAGGCCGGCCGCGTCTGGGTCAACTGCTACCACGCCTATCCGGCGCACGCGGCGTTTGGCGGATACAAGCAATCCGGCATCGGGCGCGAAACTCACGCCATGATGCTCGACCATTATCAGCAAACCAAAAACCTGCTGGTCAGCTACAGCCCGAAGAAGCTGGGCTTCTTCTAAAAAACAGGGAATAGGGAATAGGAAATAGGAATTTGAGCGAAGCGGGTGCCCCAGGTCTCGATTCTGAGACCTGGGACTGACACCGATCATGTACGGAATCGCTCTGTCAGCAAGCCGGGACACAGAAAAATGTTCCCGAGTTGGGAAACGTGTCAGGGCACGACTTCAGTCGTGCCGAAGGCCAACCAAGCTAAAGGCGGGCTTTAGCCCCTGAGGGAGCTACGAAGCCCGCCGGAATTCGGTGCATCCATGCCTGAAATTCCCCAGCAAGTCCTGGCGACGGACCTGGCCGTTCACCTGATCCGCGATCTGCGCCAGAAACACGGGCTGTTGATGTTCCACCAGTCGGGGGGCTGCTGCGACGGCAGCTCCCCGATGTGCTACCCCCGCGGCGAGTTCCTTGTCGGCGACTCCGACGTGCAGTTGGGCGAGGTGGACGGCGAGCCTTTTTATATGAGCCGCAGCCAGTTCGAATACTGGAAGCACACGCAGTTGATTCTGGACGTTGTTCCCGGCCGCGGCGGCCAGTTTTCGCTGGACAACCCTGAGGGCGTGCGCTTCCTCATTCGCTCCCGCGTCTTCGACGATGCCGAAATTGGCGAGTTACGCGCCGCCGGGCGGATTTGAATGAGCCTTTCCTGCCTCGCCATTTTCCGCTAGACTCTTGGCATGGCCCTAACGCTCGACATGCCGAAAGAGATAGAGACGCAATTCACCGCCGCCGCGGAGGCGCGAGGCATGCCTCTGTCCGATTACGTCCGGGATTTCATTGTGGAGCATTATCGGGAAGAGGCGGACGATCTTCGCACAGCGCAAGAACGGCTTGCCGACCCTCAACCCGGTATGACCTCTAGCCAGTTGCGGAAAAACCTTGGCTTGGAAGGTTGAATACGACCCTCGGGTTGAAAAAGATCTGAAGGAAATTGCCTCGCTGTGTAACGCATACTCGCTATTCTCAATGGGTCCTAATGGAGCGCGATGATTGCGGAAAATTCCGACCGCGGGGCGCTTATCGCGCAGGCTGATATTCACAGACTTTACACCAGAGTCGTCCAGCCCGCGCTTGCGGAGTTCGTGCCGACAGACGACGTTTTTGGTGTGGAAGCGACGGATATGGAGACATTTCTCAAGGCTGCACGAGTAGATACGCACAATGAGTTGTGCCATGAGATGCGGCGCGCTTTTGCTCTTATCGTGGGAGCCCTCTTCGAGCGTCAACTGCAATCCTGGCTGTCAGGGAAAATGCCTTTTGCCGAGGTAGAGGGCGCGCAATCTCTTCCCGCGTTGCTTAAGTTGGTGGACAAGGTGGACAGTTCTATTAAGACGAAAGGCTTCATGAGTGATTTAAACGAACTCTGCTTAGTGGCCAATGCCGTTCGACATGGCAGCGGACGCTCCGCAAGGGACCTTCAGAACGCGTCACGGAGATTTTGGGATCATCAGCGACTAAAAGCTGGCGCGAATGGACCCACCCTCCCGCATCGGGATTGTGGAACCACACTTTAGTCTTTCCGTCAGTCATCGCGAGCGCCCCACCCCATCCACTTGTAATCGGCTTGAACGCGTCAGCCTCAACGCGAATACATTGGGGCTCTTGCCCTGCCTTCATTCCGTTGCAAACCTCTTCGGCGATTTTAGGGGTTATAGTTACCCCCTGCTTTTGTAGGTTCTGCAAAGACGACCAAAAATCAAAGGCAAGAAGTGGTGACCTACATAGGAACAAATGCTTATGATGTCCTTCGGCAGAAACTGGAAGGGAGGGCAAAATAAGCGAGAGAAGAACAATCAAAATCAGGCGTTTCATACGCACCGCCTCCGTTCTCAAAGTGCCGGGACACCGAAGATAATAACACCGGCGCCGATGTTCCGCCCGTGGAGATGAGGGTTATTACTATAGGCATCCCTTGCACCCTAACCCGACGTGAGGTACTCCGACAAGGCGGGTCACCATGCTCCAAATCGGGCAAGTTTCGGGACAAATCGCGGACCCGCCAAAAACGCGGCCCTGCGGATCCAGGATTCCTGTCCCAAATGGCGGCATGAAAAACGCCTCGCGAGTTGTGAAAAGGCCGAACGCCCTAATTGCTCACGGACGTAGTTGAATGCTCGACAAATTCCGGTTTTCCGCAGCCGCATCCAACGCCTTGTGGCCGGAGCCATCCAATTGGGGCTAATATAACGGCACGGCGGGTGTGGGGGCAGCATGAGCTTATTGCAGCAGAATTCCCAGCAACTCGATGATGCGGCCAAAGGCGAGTCGTTCACCAAAGGTTCCAGCCACGTGGTCTGGGCGTCGATTGCGGCCATCGTTGTGGTCACGGCGATCGTCGCCGCTTACATCATCGCCGGCCAGAAGCCGCCGCCGGCCACCGGACAGATCGTCGCCGTCTGGGCGTGGCCCCATCACGCGGAGAGCTCCGGGATTGACGCCAGCGGCGCGCAGATGGCCAAAGAGAGCTTCGATCAGATGCTCATCTTCGCCGACGTCAAGATCCACGATCAGGGCAAAGTCCCGCTCTATCTCAACAGCATTATGACCAACGTCACCCTGCCCGATGGCATCCACTCCAGCTACGCTGCCCTGCCTGCGGAATACGACCGCATCTTCATGGCCTACGGAAACATTCCCGTACCCCACGGGCCCGCGCTGCCCTTCGATACCTTGATCAACCCCGGCCAGACCATTGAAGGCACCATGGTGGCCTCGTTCCGCCTGGACAAGCAGCAGTGGGACGCGCGCAAGGCGCTGGACTTCACCTTCGGCTTCCGCTATCAGCCAATCCTCAAGCTCACGCCCCAGACCGCCGTTATCGAGTATTGACTGCCGCTTCCGGCTGCCAATTGCGGCTATTGACCGCCGGGGACGTTTGCCGGCGCCGGGGCGCTCTTGGGTGTCGAGAGATACCCCGAAATCTGGTTCTTCGACTTGATGTTGTTCACCACAATCTCGTACAGCATGGGCTGCCGGCCGCTGTAGAACTGCAACGGCTCGTTCAGGTTGCGGTCCTTTTTCTCGTAGCGCTTGTCGTCGGCGTAAACCCAGAGCGTGAAGCGGCTATGCTTGGGGTCGGCCTTGCGCAGCTCCAGGCTCACGGTGCCCACCGGCTTCTTCTTGTTCCTGTCCAGCGTGAACTCGTAGTAGTTCCGGTCGCCGCGGTGCTCGAGTTCCACCAGTTCGCCGTGGTTGCGGGCGATTAGGGTGTTGGCGCCCGTAACGTCGCCGCGCATCGACTGCAACTGGCTGACCGCGGCGGCCAGATCGCTCTGCGTCTTGGCCACCTCGGTCTTTACCCCGCCCACATCGGTCTTAACGTCCGAGACCTGGCCTGAGACGGAGCTGACCTGCTGCGCGGTCTGCTGCTGCGCGGCCGCAAGCTGTTTGGCCCTGGCGTCTTCGGCGTCCTCGCGGCGGATGATCTGCTGCGCCCGCTGGTCAAGCTGTTTTTGTGTCAGGCCCAGCGAGCGGCTCAGCTCGTCGGTGGCCACGCGCAGCCGCGCATCGGTTTCGCGCAGATTGGCGGCCAGCGCGGTGCTCTGTGTGTTGGCCTCGGCCAGCGCCGCCTCCTGGCGGGCAATGCGGCCGCTCAGCACGAAGCTCCAGATCAGGCCCGCGAGGGCCAGCGCCACGGCTGCGGCTATGGCGCCCAAAAATGCGCCGGAATAGGTTCTGGGGGCGTTGTCCAATTCACTCATACTTTACCTTTCGTTTTCTCCCCGGCAGCCGGTCCTCGGCAGCCGAAGTCTATAAGCGGCTTAGCCGCCGCCGGCAACGTGCTGTGCATTTAGACGGCATTTTGAAGCAATCACCCGTACATTGACAAGCTATCGCCTCCCAGGCCGGCTCGCACGCTGCGCCGGGGCCGCCGGGGGAGATTCGGCTCCATTACCTCCGGGAAAGATACGGACAGAATACCGAAAGCAGCCCGCGATGTGGAAAAATTCGTATGGGCCGCTGCCGGGAGACTCATGAAGCCTGAGGAATCGGGCGGGATTTTGCCCCCACCGAGTACAGTCGGAGTAGGGACCGTGATTGCCCACGGCCCCCTCCCCAGATCCGGACGAGCGGGATTACCGCATCCGGCTCCCACCTCGGGTAGCAACGCCCAAGCGCACAGAAGGATAAGGGTGACAGATCGAAGCCTGCGGAAGCCACCGTATGGTGAAACGCCTCATGCGGCGCCACGGCAGGTGATGGCCTTGGCTGCGGCGGTTCAGAGCCGCGTGCCACAAGCGCACCACCGCCATGCGGAGAGCGGTTAGCGCCGGGCCATTCCTCGGCACCCCATAGTAGCGGAAGTGACCGAGCAGGACCGCACGTAGATACGCTCCCTGTTCCGCAACGGGCGTGTGCATGCGCCGCCGCAGTTCGTCTTTCAACGCCCGCAGCTTGGCCTGCCACCTCTGCCGCATCGTCTGCCGCAGCACCGTAAACCATCCCTTCCGGGTTTTTCCGCAACTTTGCGTGAAGCCCAGGAAGTTGAAGGTCTTCGGTTTGCCGCCGCCGCGCTTGCGCCGATTCCGTTCCGCCCAGCGGCCGAACTCGACGATGCGCGTTTTGTCGGCGTGCAGCGCCAGCCCGAACTTGGCGAATCGCTCGCGCAGTTCGGCCAGGAACCGCTCTGCTTCCTGTCGATGCTCGAATCCGGCAACGAAATCGTCGGCGAAACGAACGAAGATCACCCCTCCGTGCGCCTGCGTCCGTCTCCACTGCTGGACCCAGAGGTCAAGTACGTAGTGCAGAGAGATATTGGACAACAGCGGGCTGATGCTCCCGCCCCTGAACCGTCCCCACCTCACTCTGTACTCGCTTGCCCTCTTCCAGCACACCCGCCTTGAGCCATTTCTGGATCAGCCGCACCACGCGCCGGTCGGCTACGCGATGCTCGATGAACTTCAGCGTCCATTCATGGCTCATGTTATCGAAGTAAGCCACGACACGCTACCCATCATCATCACCTTCCTGAGCGGGTCACGATTATCCGCAGTCACCATCCCTTTGAAGCGAGATCGCTCGAGGTTCTCAGTAGGATCCATCGTAAGGGCCGCCTGTATCTGGTGCTGATTTTGCCCGACGGCAGCAAGTCCATGATCCCAGCAGAGTGGACCGATTATGGCGCTGTAACTTCGCCTCGGCACGCTTTTCCTGTTCAGGCGCGAGCGGCGCTGGGTTCCGTCGAGGACTTGCTTCATGCACGCGCCATCATCGACGCTCTCCTCAACCGCCATGCGGCTCCGGCCAGCGAGGCGGTGAAGGAGGAGGGCCAACATGCAGGAAAACCAACCGAGCCTTTTCGATCTGCTCCTGGAGGAAAGCTATCTCTGGGAAGCACTGGATTCGCCTCAGGCTGAGTGGGCGGTGCTTCTTCCCGATCACCACCAGGGTTTCATCGACTGGGCAACTTACCAGGCCAATCAGGCGCGCATCGACGCCAACGTTCATCCTCGACCTCATCAGGCAGGTAGCGCAGTGAGAGAAGGCGCCGCACTGCTGCAAGGTCTGGCCCTCTGCGGCAAGTGTGGCCGCCATCTGCATACACACTATAGCGGCCGAAACGCCTCGCCTGGCTATCACTGCTCGGGCAAAGACATCGTTCAGGGACGCGGCGTTTACTGCCTCAACGTCGGCGGCATCCAGATCGACCAGTCGGTAACGGAAGCCTTTCTGGAGGCGTTGACGCCGGCTGCGGTGGAAGCTACCGAACAAGCGATGCAGCAACTGGAAGCCGATCACGATGCCGCGCTCAGCCAGTGGCGGCTTGCCGTAGAACGTGCGCGCTACGAGGCCGAGCGCGCCGAGCGGCAGTATCGCGCTGTGGAGCCGGAGAACAGACTGGTGGCGCGCGGCCTGGAAACCGAGTGGGAGAAACGGCTGCGCGATCTGGCCGCGGCTGAGGCGGAGCTGGAGCGCCGGCAGCAACAGCGTCCGCGCACACTCAGTGTGGAAGAAAGGCGCAGGGTCCGTGCTCTGGGCTCCGATCTGCGCAAGGTCTGGACAGCGCCTACCACCACGGATCGCGATCGCAAGGAACTGTTGCGCACGCTGCTGGAAGAAGTGATCGTAGCTGTTTACCGCTCCGAACATCGGGCCCATCTGACGCTACGTTGGCGGGGCGGCGAGCTGACCGAAATCGATCTTCCCCTGCCGCGTTCTCTGCCGCGCGGTCTTCGCACCAGCGAGGACACGATTTCGCTGTTACGCCGTCTGGCGGCGCTCTATCCCGACGAGGTCATCGCCGGCATCCTGAATCGTCAGGAGCGCAAGACGGCGAACGGGGAACGCTTCACCGCCCTACGCGTCGGCAGTTTGCGCCGGTATCGCGGCATCCCGCGTTTTCAGTCACCAGCCGAGCCTCTGCAGGGCGAAGTCGTCTCCATCCGCAAGGCCGCGCCAATCCTGGGCATGAACACCTCCACCATCCATCGCTGGCTGGCGGAAGGCTTCATCGCCGGTGAACAGGTCACTCCCGGCGCGCCGTGGCAGATTCGCATCACCGAAGAACTGCGGGCGCGCATCGCGCCCCAGGCCCCGCCGGAGTATCTGCCCATGCTGGAAACAACCATGAAACTGGGCGTCTCGCGTCAGACCGTGTTGCAGCGTGTAAAGCGTGGCGAACTCGAAGCCATGCTTGTCACCAGCGGACGCCGCAAAGGCTTGCGAATCAAAGTAGTAGACGATCAACCCAGGCTGTTTGCAGCTACTTCATGAATATGGGGGCAGTATGAAGTACGATCCAAAAACCGCCGGATGTCGGCATCGAGCACCCAGTTCACCTTCTTCGTTTCGATCTCAACGGCCAACGCATCCAACTCTTGATGCGCGCTGCGCCCCGGCCGGAACCCATACGAAAATCCCCGGAAGTCCTGTTCGTAGATGGCATTCAACACTTCGACGGCGGCGCTCTGGACGATCTTGTCTTCCAGCGTGGGAACGCCGAGCGAAGCTCGCCCGGTTTACCCACCTTCGGGATGAACACTCTGCGCACAGGCCTTCCACCCCAGCGACGAAGACCTGTCCGTGGGGACCCCGGCCTTGTTCGGCGACTTCGCAGGTACTTTGGAACTGTCCGACTTCCCGCGTCCATCCATCATCGGCGTACGTCCTTCGACTTCCCGATGCGGCCTGTGGTTCTCGCTTCCGCAGGCGGACGCGGGATCCCCCGGTTCCCGCACAAGGTGTTTCCGTACATGCTCGGGTTCGCGGAGCGGGGGGACCGCGCGGGACCTAGATGCACCTCGCGTGAGCGGTGCGCCCAGCGTTGCCTTCCGCCTATGCCCAGAGCGTCGGCGTCCCGGAGTGCCTGCCGCTTGCGCGGCAGGGAATGGATTTCGCGGCTCAATACCCGGCCTGTACGTTCCCCTGTCAACGCTTCGCCGCCGCTCTCACGAGCGACAACGCATGACCCGGGGCCATTGTGGTTCGCTACTCCTTCAACGTATGAAACTTTTATTCACTACACCTTGCCGGTTTTGACCGGCGCACGGGCATTCGCATTTCAAGATATGGGAAGAATTTGTTTTGAAAGGGCACCGCTTTAACCGTGCCGTAGAAAGCTGCCAGGAAAATGCCTTTAGGCCCTGAAGGATTCCAAATCCAAATGCAATTGCCCTGGCTGGCAGTTAGATATTTCCCCGCCGGATAGACTCTTGTGCTCTAATGAGCGATAACTAGCATGAGATCAGCGAAGAGCGCCTCCGGACTCTCCACTCTAGCGCGAGGTGTTTCGTTTGGTCTGATCTCTATGGCTACCCTTTCTGCTGCGCAGAGCCTCCAAGCCCATCCCAATTCCATTGCGACGGAGTCGGCTGGGTTCGACGCCCACGCGGACGTCGTGCTCCAAAACGACACCAGCCAAGAGCTTAGCCAGGTTTCTCTTACAGCTTTCAGCAATGATGGAATTGTTGCGGTCATAAACAAGATTTCCGTACTCGAAGCCCCTCCGAAAGGCGAAGTCGATTGGCCCATTGAGTTGAAGATTCCTTCGTCCGCGCATCTGCCAGGCTCGGTTGTGTTTCGAGCCAACTTCAAAGCCAATGATGTACCTGGAGTTCTCTATACAACCGTGGACGTTGGAGCCGCGGGCTCACAAAAGCCAGTCGACGTTTCGCTGGAGGGTACACCGGACCCTATTTCACAACAACGGCCGGCCCGGCTCAACCTTATTGTCACGAATAATCTTGATGTGCCGGTAACGGTGTCCGTCCAGCACCAGCCGACTCTAGGTGGCTTAATCATTAGAAGCGTGAGCGACTTTCAGGTCTCGCCGCACTCAGAATTTGCGCAACCCATTGACCTCACTGCCAGCTTTCGCGTCACGCCGGGGTCTCAGAGTGCAGTCATCGACGTTGACGTTCGATGGGCCCGTGAGGACCAGACCAATCAGAGTCATTTCGTCCTGACCAAAACCGTAACTGTCGGGGTTTTCTTCGAGTCCGAAATACTCAAGGCGCTCAGCGTCCCCTCTTTTCTCGCACTCCCCGGCTGCCTGCTTCTCTTCACTCTTCAGTTTCTGCTCAGCACAGGATGGATGGGCGTCAAAAACCAGTCCAGCCTTCCCAGTCTGTCCGTTAGCTCGCCCGGTTTCTGGGTGATTTCTCTCTCTCTTTCAGCTTTGTTCGTTGCAGCCTATTATCTTGTTACCGGCGTTAACTGCCTGCTCACCTATGGCATCGGCGATATTGGAATCATCTGGATCTCGAGCATCCTCATTGGTCTGGCTACCTTTGTTATTTACGCACTGATTCGATCCGAATGGATCAGAGACCACATAGTTACGACCTCCGATACGCCGCGTCAAGTGCTGGAGAAAATTGCCCGCAACAATCTTCCCCTTTTGCGTCCCGGCGTCAGATTCAAACTGAACGGAGTCGATCTTAGCGGCCTTACGCTTGAAACGATAGCTGACGGTCAGACGCTGGTCTGGGTCACTCCGCATATTTCCGTTAACTGGGAAGCTGGAAAGACGGCTGAGCAGGCGACGAATTCGCAGAATTTCCAGGAGAGATTCAACGATATCATCAATTTGACCCGCGATCCCGGGCAGTTGGTCAAACTGATCAACGAGGCTGACCATTTTGCTGTCCTTGAATTCGACTCAACGGCGGTGTTTCCAGGGCCGTATCACCTGAAGACCGACGCCATAGCCGGGCCAGCGCCCGATCAACTTATTGTGGGGTGAAATGAGACAGGGCCCGTGATCCGAAGACCCCGGGCCCCGCTAACCACCCTTACGGGTGGCATCGACTCTACTGAGTCATCAAAAGAGAGTCACCTATGATCCTGACCCAAAGCATGCTCGATGTCAATACCATTGAATTGCGCGAAGCTCGTCTGTGTTGCATGCATTTCATGCCCGCGCTGGCCTTGCTGCAATCCAGAAATCCACCCGCTATTCCATGCAGTTTCCTGCTCGACGACGTAAGTTTCGTGAATGAGTACGTGGCTGCTATTCGCAATGAGAGGTTTTCGCGCCTCCCGTGGCGCGATGGCTATGCAAAGCTTTTTTGGAACCGGTATATTCCGGACACCACACCCGGCGGCCTACGCCGCGCGCTTGTTCCAATCGAGTTCGATTTCGGATCCGTGGTTGCCAGCCTTGCGCTGAGCGACGGCAAGGTCGACGCGAGGGCCTTTCTGTATCCCTGGGGTATGGGAATCTTGATCGACATTACCTTTAAGCTCACGCTGGCGCTTGATTTGGCCGTCAGCCGCCTCATCGAGATTCGAAATCACTCCAACATCGCCTGGAAAATGGGATCCGACGCTGGGACCGCCTCACCGGCTGTGCTCGCCTCCGAGATTCGGCGACACCTCGCCCCGGTTATTTACGGAGCAGATGTGGAGATGGAAAACGCAGGCGAACAATTCTCAGTTGCAACCGTCATCGACGCATCTGACCAGACTGTCACGGACCCCATACCTGAAAATGGCCCCGTCCATTATGCCCTCGAGGGGCTGACTGGATGGAAGCCAAAATGGAAAATCATCCAACCTGAGACGAACGCTCTGGTAACATGCAGGATTCCCGGCGCGTCGGCTCCACTGGGTCACATCCTCTATGGAAAAAGCCGTTCCCGAGCCGTCTGGTTTCCTGCCAACTTTCGCAGCGTGGCGGACTACCCCGATACACTTTCGTGCTATCACCAAAACCTCAGTACAGCGTCTCTGCATACTGAGGCCCTTTGCGCGCTGGCGCAAGACGCAGCGGCTCAACTTGCGACCAGAGGGTCTCTGGCCGATTTTTCTGTGACTTACCGCAACTGTGCGCAGTTAGCCGCAGGCCTGCTCGGCCGGCTCCATGGGAGAAAATCTGACGAGAGCATGGGGATGAAGCCCCCGACGTATCGGTCGGGCAGCGTTCGCGCCCAGATTCTGAATTACCGGGACGATGTTAACCGAGTACGTTTAGCGCTGCTGGCCGGGGGGACCACGCTCGATGCATGATTGTGCGAGTCTCGGAGGGAACGGGCCAGTGGGCATTTTGCGTCGGCGGCGGCGCGGTTGAAACCTTGTCCTTTCAAAACTACGTGATTAAGGATTCCCTAACCGATCTTTTTCAGGAGCCAGTAGTGGAAGCCGTCGACGATGGCGCTGAGGGCGGCTTGGTTCAGGTCGCTGCTGACGCCGGCGGTGACCCAGGGGGCGTTTGCATCGGCGTTGAAGCTGGCGGTTACGCGGACGTGGGCGGCGGAGTCGTGGGCGTTGATGTCTAATGCTGTGACCGTGAAGGTGCCGAGGCGCATCTCGGCCAGGGCTGGGAAGGGTTTTTCGAGTTCGGCGCGGAGGGCTTTGGTGAGGGCGTCGACGGGGCCGGAGCCTTCGGCGCGGGTGGTGGCGAGTTTCTGTTCGCCCAGCATGAGGGTCATGAAGGCGATGGCGTAGTGGTTGCCGATTTCGTCGGACTCGTCGAAGACGCGCCAACTGCGGACGGTGAACCAGTCGGGAAGCGTGTTGAGGACTCTCATGCAGGCCAGGCGGAAGGAGACTTCGCTCGAGGTGTAGCCGCCGCCTTCGATCATGGCCTGGTTCTGGTCCATTAAGGTTTGGGCCTGGTCGGACGAGAGTGGGACGCCGAGGGCTTCAGATAAAAGGACAATGTTGGCACGGCCGGATTGGGAGTTCACTCCTATCGCCGGGGTTGCGCCGAGCTGGGCGGGGTCGCACCAGAGATAGGCGCCGGGATTTTTTTTCTCGCTTGATCCGTGCATGCCGGCCCAGGTGCCGAATGCGCCGGGTCCGACGATGGGCGCGCCGTGGGGCGGTTCGAGGCCGAAGGCGGCGTAGGCGGAGTGGGCCAGGCTGGTGAGGCCGGACAGCGACTCGGGAGGGACGAACTGGGCTTCTCCGCGGAGCTGGAGAGCGCCGATGACGGTGGTGAGGTTGACGTTGCCGCAGCGCTCGCCGGTGCCGAGGAGGGTTCCCTGGATGTGGGTGGCTCCGGCGAGGATGGCGGCGCGGGTGTTGGCGACGCCGAGGCCGCGGTCCTGATGGCCGTGGAAGCCGATGCGGGCGGCGGGGTGCTGAGCGACGAGGCCGGCGATGACGCGCGAGACTTCTTCGGGGTTGGCGCCGCCGTTGGTGTCGCAGACGACGATGCGGCTGACTTGCTGGGCGGCACACTGGGCGGTGAGTTGGTGGAAGTAGTGGAGAGACTGGGCGGCGAAGGCGGGGTCGCAGGGAAGGCCGTTTTCGCGGCGGCCACAGGCGGCGTCCATGGCGTGCTCGAGATCGATGAGGACCTCGAGGCCGGATTGCTGGAGGCTGTCGACGGTTTCCGAGATCATGCGGAGGTTTTCTTCGGGGGTGGTCTCGAGGGAGCGGGCGACGTCGAGCAGACGCGACTTGACGACGATGACCGCCGCGGGGATGCGGGATTTGTGGGCGAGGATGAATTGGACGTCGGGCCACTGCTCGACGGTTGTGTTGCGGCCGCGGGTGCGGCCGAAGAGGGCGAGGCGGATGGGGCCGGTTTCGGCGGATTCGAGGGCCTCGGTGAGGGCGGAGACGAAGCGGTTGGCGCCGGCGAAACCGATTTCGGCGTAGCGGATGCCGAAGGCGGACATGCGCTGGAGGAGGGAGATGGCGTTGGGGATGGAGATTTCGAGGTCGGGCTGCTGGAGGCCGTCGCGGAGACTGGTGTCGAAGAGCTCGACTTGGGGGGTGGTGGACAAGATGGGTGTGCTCCGAATGGGTTCGGTTTTATTTTAGTGGTTTGGTCGCGGGCGGTGCGTTCATCCCACCCATTTCACGATAGGGCTGTGAAATGGATGGGGCACTTTCGGTAGAGCAGATTGACGCGCTGAGGCTTTGGGGTCATCCCAGCCATTTCACGATGGGGCTGTGAAATGGATGGGGCACCCTCGGTAGAGCAGATCGACGCGCTGAGGCGGTGGGTTCATCCCACCCATTTCACGATGGGGCTGTGAAATGGATGGGGCACACTCGGTAGAGCAGATCGACGCGCTGAGGCGGTGGGGGCATCCCACCCATTTCACGATGGGGCTGTGAAGTGGATGGGGCACCCTCGGGGTGATGGTGCGAACGGGTCAGAATTTGAATTTGTAGCGGAGGGTGGCGTAGATCTGGCGGGGAGCGTTCAAATGGAAGCCGCCGATGGTGACGGAGTTGTCGAGCAGGACACGGTGGTTGGTGACGTTGAGCATGGAGGCGGAGACGTCCCAGTTCTCGCCGAGCGCGTGGCCGGCGGAGATGCCGAAGGTGGTGTGGACGGGGAGATAGTTGCCCTGCCAGGGGCCTTCGCCGGAGCCGGCCAGGCCGTTGGAGAAGCCGGAGCCGTAGTAGACGTTCGACGAGAACCAGGTGTGCGCGGGGAGGTTGGCGACGAAGCCGGTGTTGAGGGTGTCGCGCTGGTCGTGATCGACGGCGAAGTAGTCGGGGCCGAGGTCGCAGGCGGGGTCGTCCGGATAGGAGCAGGTGAATCCGCCGATGATGTTGCCGCGCTGCTCGGCGATCTGGTTCGAGTAAGTGACGTAGAACCTGCCGTAATGGGAGAGCTGCGGAGAGTGGAGGGTCATCTCCCAGGCGCGGACCAGGGCGCCATCGACGGCGATGGGGAAGTACATGTTGGATTCGCCGAGGTTGGAGTGGTCGAGGAAATTGTTAATGCGATTCTTGAAAGTATCGACGTCAAGCGCCCAGCCCTTATAGGGGATGTGGACGCCGAACTGGTGCTCTTCGTCGCGCTCGGAGGGGATGGGGGTGAAGGTGTTTTCACCGCCGCCGAGGCTGCCGGCGTAGTTGAGCACGGAGCTGGAAACGGTCTGGATGGGCGCGGGCTGGAAGAAATGGCCGTAAAAGCCGCGGAAGACCCAGTGGAGGCGGGGGATTTCGACGGTTGCGCCGATGCGTGGGTAGATGGCGGACTCGTCGAGCTCGGAGCGGAAGATGGAGAGGCGCTCGCCGCCGAGGAGGGTGACGTAGCGGCCGAGGCGCAGGTGGTCGGAGAGATAGAACTCGACCAGGCCGGCGTTGGCGTTGCCGGGAGTGTTGGCCTGGGAGGGGCCGCTGCCGTCGTTGACCTGCACGCCGAAGAGGTCGTCTTCGACCTGGGCGAACGAATACATGCCCGCGGAAAAGCTGTTGGGACCGATCTCGGCACGGAAGTCGGACTGTGCGCCGGCATAGTTGGATTTCTGGTGCCAGGTGGTGGCGACGGGAAGGTCGTTGGGGTTGGAATCGTAGTTGGAGACGTTGAGGTGGTAGAAGGGCGCGACGTCGAAGAGGGCTTTGGGCGAGAGGGTGTGGATCCAGTCGAGGATGACGAAGGAGTCGTCCTCGGTCTGGCCGTCCCGCAGTCCATAGGAACAGTAGTAGCCGGAGGTGCATTCGTAGTCTGTGCTGGACGGGTCGTAGGGGACCTGGAAGTAGTCGTGGCGGACCTGGGCGTCGAGGCGGAGCTGGTCGCTGGGGGTCTGGTTGCGGATGACGGAGACGAAGCCGCTTTCGGAGTTGGTGGTGTCGTGGTCGATGGCGGCGACGGGCGTGGCCAGGCCGTAGTTGGAGCGGGAGCCGGTGACGCTCGTGTACCAGGCGGTCTTCTCGGAGTGGTTGCCGAGGGAGAGTTGGGTTTCGCCGGTGTCGAGATCGCCGGCGAGGAAGAAGAGCTGGCCGTTGCGGTTGTACTCGAAGCCGTTGCGGGGGACGACATCGAAGACGCCGTAGGTGCGGTCGCCGACGTCGGCGCCGTAGCTTCCGCGCTGGGTTTCCATGGCGTCGATGTCCTTGGGATCGATCTGGGGACCGACGTTGGAAGCGATTTTGGTGTTGGGAATTTCGACGCCGTCGATGAGCCAGTTGGTCTGGTGGCCGCCGCGCATGTGGAGCATGTCGTGAGTCATGTAAGCGCCGGGGACGAAGTCGGTGATCATTTCGGTTCCGATGGTGCGGTCGGCGCCGGGGGTTTCGAGGATCATCTGACGGGTGACGAGGGTGGTGGGGGTGACGGAGTCGGAGGCGCTGGCTTCGCCGCTCACGGTAATGGTTTGGCTGGCGGCGCCGATGGGTAGCTCGAAGTGCAGGATGGGATTGGTTCCGGCGGCGAGGGTGACGGTCTGGGTGACGGTTTTGAAGCCCTCGGAAGTGACGGAGAGCGAGTAGACGCCGAGTGGGGCCTCGTCGAGCTCGAAAGCGCCGTCGGAGTTGGAGACGGCGTGGAGGACGAAGGCGGAGTTGGCGGCCTGGAGGGTGACTTTGGCGCCGGCGATGGGGCGGTGCTGGGGGTCGTGGACGATGCCGCGGACGATGGCGAAGACAGTGGCGCGGGCGGGGATGGAGGCGCCGAGAAGGAAGAGTGCGGCGAAGATAGAAAGGATAGATAGACGGCGCATGACTTGGACCTCCGGAGGCAACGGGGCTTGCGAGCAGACGGACGTCGCGGGATTGCCGCGGCGCGTGGTGGCCATGGCGGGGCATGGGAAGCATTGAAAGCTGGCCGTGGCGCATTAGGTAGCCGGCCCCGACCGGCGGCTTGTGCATGACGAGGCCCGATCTGTCGCGGAACGGCTTCCGACTCCTCATCCTCGCGGGACGCAAGACCTACCTGTATACCGGGCCGGTTGGCGTTTAGCCCTCCCACCCATTTCGCAAAAAGCGCGAAATGGATGGGGCACGGAGCGTTCGAGGCGGAATAAGCGCTCCGAAAGACCCGATTCGGCTTCAATGGTCCGGATGAGGCGATCGCGAACCCCGAGGATGTAGAGCTTTCAACGAAATTTCAGACTGTGGAGGGTGCGGGAGGGCCGCGGACGGTGCGGGAGCGGATCTGGGCGAAGCGGGCGGCGGCGCGGCCGGCGGGGGGGGTGTGCGGCTGCGCAAGCAAAACGGGAAGGCCGATGGGAGCGGCGGCCAGCGCATGAGCCGGGGTGCTCCACCATACGGCAAGATGTTGCGGATAGTAAGGGCAGTGCGAAGGAGCCTTGGCGATGGGTGGAGCACCGGGCGGGACGGGCGTGCGTGCGGCCATCATGGCCATGTACATGGCGCAGTGGTGCTTTCCGTTGCGGCGGCAGCAGGGGGGCAGATAGGCGTCCTCGGCCGCCGGCGAGAGAGCCGCGAGCGGTCCCAGGGAGAAAAACAGGACGAGGATGATGGCCATGCCGCGCTGCATCTTGGTCATAATGCTACACGAGGTTGCGCGCGGCAGCGCAGGAGAATCTTCGGTGTCGGGTATGATCGAGAGGAGAAGCACCGGCTTCGATTCGCAGTTTGCGAGGAGATTTCCATTGTCTGGATTGAAAGACTCAGAGGTTCGCTCGGCTGAAGTTTCGCCGGAAGTGCGCATCGCCCGTCCATTGCGGATTGCGATCTTCGGGTTTGGGACGGTGGGCAGTTCGGTGGCGCGGATTCTTGTGGAGTCGCGGCCGGTGGGCCTGGAGCTGTCGCATGTCTTTAATCGCGGCGTGGAACGGAAGCGCGTGGATTGGGTTCCGGCGAGCGTGAGCTGGAGCGAGGACGCGGATGCAGTGCTGGGCTCGGACGTGGATGCGATTGTGGAGCTGGCGGGCGGGCTGGACCCGGCGGGGAGCTGGGTAAGACGGGCGCTTGCGAGCGGCAAGAGCGTAGTGACGGCGAATAAGAAGCTGATTGCACTCGAGGGCGTGGAGCTGGAGCGGCTGGCGGCGGAAAAAGGCGGGCACCTGAAGTACGGGGCGGCGGTAGCGGGCGGGGTTCCGGTGATTCCGGGGCTTGAGCAAGGGTTGGCCGGCGACCGGATTACGCGCATTGAAGGGATTTTGAACGGGACCTGTAACTTTATCCTGAGCAGGATGGACGAGGGCGCGGATTACGCCGAGGTGCTCAGAGAGGCGCAGGCTAAAGGGTACGCGGAGGCCGATCCGACGGAGGACGTGGGCGGGTTCGACGCGCGGTCGAAGCTGGCGATCCTGATGCGGCTGGCGCTCAGGGTAGCGATCGACCCGGAGGAGATTCGGCCGCTGGCGATTACGGCGGTGACGGCTGTCGACTTCAGCTATGCGCGGGATTTGGGGTGCACGATACGGCAGATTGCCCGAGCGGAGCAGACCGAAGGACAGGTGGCGGCGACGGTGGGGCCGATGCTCGTCGATCTGGAATCGCCGCTGGCGTGGTCGCGGGGCACGGAGAACATGGTGATCGCGACGGGGCGGTACGGGGGCGATGTGGTGTTTTCGGGGCACGGCGCGGGCGGGCATCCTACGGCGGTGGCGGTGGTAAGCGACTTGCTGGCGCTGGCGCATGGGTCAAAGAGAGTGGAGATTCCGTCGGCGCCGGCGAAGGTGAGCGCGGAGTTCGAGGCGCCGCATTACATCCGGTTTCTGGTGCGGGACCGGCCGGGGATCGTGTCCGAAATTACGGGAGCCCTGGCGGCGGAGCGGATTAACATACGCGCCATCGTGCAGAAGCCGGGGTATCCGTCGGATGCGCTGCCGTTTGTGGTGACGGTGGAACCTTGCAAGTCGTCGGCGATGGCGCGGGCGCTCAAGCGGATGAAGACGATGGATTGTCTGCTGGAGGAGCCGCTGAATTTGCAGATGCTGGAGTAGAAAAGCAGGGAATAGGGAACAGGGAATAGGGAATAGAAAACGGATTCGTGAGTACGGATCGTGCGTGGAGTGGGGCAGGCTGGTCGAGCCGATTTGGAGTTTTTCTCTGGAGGCCGGGTAATGATTGGGACGATTTATAAGTGCGAGATTTGTGGGGATGAGAGCGAGAATCCGCAGCACTGGATTGCGATCCACTGTAACGATGCGCAATTGACGATCTTCAAGTGGACCAAGGAGGCGGCGGATGCGCCGGGCGCACGGCATTATTGCGGCGAGGCGCACGCGCAGGTTTATATCAGCCGGTGGCTGGAGTCGGCTTGCCGGTGAAGGGTTCGCGGCTTGTGTGGAATGCACGGGGCAATCGTGCTCAACGTTGGTACAATTCTTCTCTTGAAGGAGGGAGAAGTGCATTTCGTGCGGCCTGTAGACTCTGCGGGAATGAGAAACTCGGCCGTGCACCTATTTCATCAATGGCGAAATGCCCCTTTTCTGCGGGCATTGAATTTCGGCTGACGCCGTGACCATGTCATTAAACGGCCTCGATCCGCGGATCGGCGCGTTCGGATCGGAAGGTGCGAAAACGGTAACTGGCAAGACTGGTTCGGGACCTTCGCAATGGAACACAAAGGGCTGAGTTGTAAGCGAATATCGCAGACTTCCCGGTGGGGGTGGTGCGAATGGGCCAATCCCCCAACTCACCGCTAGAGGCGTGACCGTGGTTGGTGGCGTGGAAAAATTGCCCCTCGCGGTGAACTTTATGGACTCCCCGTTCGCAGTCTGGCTGATTGTGATGGACACAAGCTGACGGCCATTGCCGCTGGGACAGCCTCGTATCGAGGTGGCCGCAATTAGCGCGGGTAGAGCGAGAACGATGACGCGGGTCATAGCACCCTTCTGCCGAACATCATAACGCCGTGACATGGGACCATGGCCGCCGCGCTTTCCCAGGCGGCTCCGAACTGCCCCGCCCCAAGCACCTCATTCCTGTCAGCATTGAGATGGCTGGCGTGATCGCTCTCTACAGGTTGGTCGACCGCGCCGATCTTTGACGAATCTTCATTGCGACTCACAGAGTTGGCGCGGGTCCCGTGGATTCGCGGATGACGAGTTCGGGGGCCATGACGATTTCGGAGGGGAATGCTTTTTCGCGGTCGGCGATGCGCTCCAAGAGGACTTGGGCGCCGCGTTTGCCCATTTCCAGGAGAGGCTGGCGGACGGTGGTGAGCGAGGGCGTCGAGTAGGCGGCGGAGAGGATGTCGTCGAAGCCGACTACGGAGACGTCGCCGGGAACGGCGAGTCCGGCGTCTTTGAGGGCGCGGATGGCGCCGATGGCGGAGATGTCGTTGAAGCAGAAGACGGCGGTGAAATCGCGGGTGCGCTCAAGGAGGGCCTGCATGGGCTTGTGGCCGATCTCGGGGGCCATGGGGTGCTGGCCGGTCTTCGCGGACCAGCCGGCGGAGTCGATGCGGATGACGAGATTGGAATCGAGGCGGATGGCGAGCTCGCGGGCGACCTGCTGGATGGCTTCCCAGCGGAATTCGGAGTCGGGGATGGCGCGGGGGCCGCGCATGAAGGCGATGCGGCGGTGACCGTTGGCGTAAAGGTGCTCGAGGGCCTGGCGGACGGCGGCGTGGTGGTCGAGGACGATGTTTGTGACGCCCGGGGCGGCAATGTGGGCGGAGATGGCGACGACGGGGACGCGGACGGCGACGTCGGCGGCCTGGGTGTTGAGGAAGAGAAAGCCATCGACGGCGCGCTCGACCAACATGCGGGGGTAGGCTTCGATGAGGTCGCGCTTCCAGTCGTGGCAGGCGGTGAAGTAGAAGTAGTGGGCGGCGGTGAGCTCCTCGACGACGCCGCTCATGACGCGGGTGAAGTAGCCTTCGCTGAGGTCTGGGGCGAGGACGCCGACGCTCATGGAGCGGCTCTGGCGCAGGGAGCGGGCGAAGTAATTGGGGCGATAGTTGAGGCGGCTGGCGGCCTCGGTGACGCGGTTGCGCGTGTCCTGAGGGATGGACCTGGCGGAGGGGGAGTCGTTGAGGACCAGAGAAACGGTTGTCTGCGAGAGTTCGAGATACTCGGCAAGGGCGCGCAGGTTGACGTGGCCTGGCGGCGCTACGCTGTTCTTCTTAGCCATGGAGGAGTTGTAACACGTTTCCGGCTCATCAGGAAAACGTTACTGGATTGAACTGAATCGATTTTGCTGGTTGAAGGGCGATGCGGGGCCGTAGATGGCTGCGGGTGTGGAGCGATTTGGATCGCATATTAGCGGTATGGTCGCGATGGCTCGTGATTCAAATTACAGACGGAATGAGGAACGATTTATAGCGATTCCCGAGGAGGTGTACCCACCTGTCGTGGCTTCCCACCCATGCGGCAAAAGCGGCCGCATGGATGGGGCACCCACGGCGGGGATGGATGGGGCGTCCACGGTGGGGATGGATGGGGTGCCCACGGTGAGGATGGATGGGCACCCACGATGGCGGCGGAACGATCCAGCGGACTCAGTACACGTCCCTCAGATAGCGCTTCTGCTTTTTCATTTGCGCCAGGTACTCGGACGCGTAGTCCGCTCCCTTGCCGCTGTGCGCCGCGATTGCGCCGAGCATCGCCGCTTCCACGTCCGGCGCCATGCGCTTGGAATCGCCGCAGACATAGAAGTATGCGCCCTGCTCGAGCCAGCTCCATAGCTGCGCGGACTGCTCGCGGATGCGGTCCTGCACGTAGATTTTTTGCGGCTGATCGCGCGAGAATGCGGTGTCCAGCCGCTCCAGCACGCCGTTCTTGAGCCAGGCGAGCAACTCGTCGCGATAAAGATAATCCTGCTGCTCGCGCTGATCGCCGAAGAAGAGCCACATTGGCCAGCGTCCGCAGCCGGCCTGTTTATGTTCAAGATAGGCGCGGAACGGGGCCAGCCCGGTGCCCGGCCCCACCATGATGACCGGCACTTCAAGGTCGGCGGGCATGCGGAACAACTGGTTGGAGTGGATGAAGATGGGGAGCGAGGCTCCTACGGGCGCGCGTTCGCCGATCTCTCCGGAACAGACTCCGAGCCTCTCCTGGTGGTAAGTCTCGTAGCGCACAACGCGCACCGATAGATGGACGGTTGCCGGATAAAGCGCCTGACTTGACGAGATCGAGTATAGTCTTGGGGCCAGACGGGGAAGGATTTTGAAAAGCTGCTGGGGGTCCTCCAATTTGGCCGGAAATTGCTCGAGCAAATCCCGGAACTCGCGGCCCCAAAGATAGGCGTCGAGTTTGCTTCTGTTCTCCGGCAACACCAGTGCCGCCAACTCCGCGCCGGACGCCAGTTTTGCCCAGGCGCGCACGGTGGAACTGGACAGCTTGCCGATCATCAGCCAGGAGGCCAGCGCCGTGCGCAGATCGAGCGCGCCGCCATAGAAGTCGGTCACCGGCTCTTGGCCGCTGAAACCGAGAAGCCGCAGCACTTCGTCGACCAGGTCACTGCGGTTCTCGGGGAGGATGCCCGCGGAGTCACCGGGAAGATACTGCAGGCCCGATTCTTCGAGCGCCATCTCAATATGCCGGGTCTCTTTCTCCGAGGCCGGGCCGGTCAGCAGGCGGTTCACTAACACAGTGGCCGCAAATGGGTTGCTGCGAGAGTATGCGACCGGGGCCGGCTGGGCAGGAACCTTCTGGACCTCGGTGGTTACGGGTTGCATCCGTTTTTGTTCTCCTTTTGGTGGACCGGCGTGCGCAGGGTCGAGCAACGAAACCCGATACATATCCCATTCTATCGATGCTGCTCAAAGGACATAGGTATCAGGATGGCTACGGCGGCATCTGTGATCCGGGTCACCCGCGGAGATAGATGCGCTTCGACTTGGGATGAACCGCAACCTGGCTGGAAAGACAAAGACGACGCGAGGGTGGGGCACGCGGCGGAAAGAGCGTCCAGCAGGGGCTGAAGAGCTTGCGGAAAAAGGGCCAAATTCGGCTTGAATCGCAGGGCAAGCGAAGCAGGGGCTAAAGCCCGAGTCTTTAAAATGAGCATCTTCGGCACGACTAAAGTCGTGCCCTGACACAAAGCGATGCTTCGAGCGAGTATTTCCGCAACCTGTGGTTGATTTTGCGAGCTTGTAACCTGCCATTCATATTCGGCGATTAGCCTACGTGAGATGGACGCGAACGAGCCGGAAAGACGCATCTCCCAAAGTCAACTTCAGCCACAAGCCGAGCCTCCCGAGGATAAGAATGCGCCCGACGTGGTTTTATTGGCGCGGAATGTAGCCAGCCGCAGGGTTTGGAAGGGAGCGAGCTAAGTGGGCGTTGGCATCGAAGTGATGAACCTGAATGCGTGGTACGGAACCAACCACACGCTGCAGGACATTAACCTGAACATTCCTGCCAATCACGCTACGGCTCTGATCGGGCCGTCGGGGTGCGGCAAGAGCACGTTTGTACGCTGCCTGAACCGCATGCACGAGACCAATCCGGTGGGACGGGTGACGGGGACGGTGAAGATCGGCGATCTGGACATTTACAAGGACCTGAAGCCGGTCGAGATTCGGCGGCGCGTGGGGATGGTCTTCCAGCGGCCCAATCCGTTTCCGACCATGTCGATCTACGACAACGTGGCGGCGGGGCTAAAGCTGAACGGGTACAAGAACCGGCGCGCGCTGGACGAGATTGTGGAGAAGTCGCTGAAGAACTCGGCGCTGTGGGACGAAGTGAAGGACGATTTGAAGAAGAAGTCGGGGGCGAGCCTGTCGGGCGGCCAGCAACAGCGGCTGTGCATTGCGCGGGCGCTGGCGGTCGATCCGGAGGTGCTGCTGATGGACGAGCCGGCGTCGGCGCTGGACCCGGTTTCGACGTCGAAGATCGAGGATTTGATTTTTCAGTTGAAGTCGCAATACACGATCGTGATTGTGACGCATAATATGCAGCAGGCGGCGCGCGTGGCGGAGAAGACGGGCTTCTTTTTGAACGGACGGATGGTGGAGTTCGACGCGACGCACAAGATCTTCACGAACCCGAGCGACAAGCGCACGGAAGACTACATCACGGGCAGGTTCGGATGACGCGGATACGCTTTCAACAAAGCCTTGAAGATTTGAAGGAGAACCTGCTGGTAATGGCGGGGCTGGCCGAGCAGGCGATCCAGCGCGCCATTGAGGCGTACCGGACGCGCGACCTGTCGGTGTGCGACCTGGTGAGCCGGAGCGAGATCGCCATCAACCGGATGGAGCGGGACATCGACCAGGCGGCGCTGGACCTGCTGGCGATGGAGCAGCCGATGGCCATCGACCTCAGGTTTATTTTGAGCGTGATCAAGATCAACGCGGACCTGGAGCGGGTGGGCGACGCGGCCAAGAGCATCAGCGACCGGGTGCGGAGCATGGAGCAGATGAGCGCGGCCAATCTGCCGGTGGACATTCCGCGCATGGCGGCGCTGGCCGCCGATATGGTGCGCAAGAGCCTGCAGGCGTTTATCGAGGCGGACGCGGAGACTGCGCGCGGCGTGCTGACCATGGACGACGCGGTGGATGCGATGAACCGCTCGGCGTACAAGGCGCTGACCAAGGTGATGGAAGAGCAGTGCCACATGGCTCCGCAGGCGCTGAACGCGCTGATGATCTGCCGCAGCCTGGAGCGGGTGGCCGATCACGCAACGAATATTGCCGAGGACGTGATTTTCTGGGTGCAGGGGGCGGATGTGCGGCACCATAAGAGCGTTGTGGCGGCGACCGGCAAGGATGCTACGCCGGCGGCGTGAAAGCAAAGGCCGGGACGCGGCGGGATCGTCGACATTCAAATAGTGGGAAGACGCAGGGATCGATGCGCTTCGGCTGTGGCGGCTTCCCACCCATCTCACGATGAAGCCGTGAAATGGATGGGGCACGGGAGTGAATCGGCGATTGACGCGTCGCCCAGGGGTGGGGTATGAATCGGAAGCCGGGGCGCGGCGGGATCATCGGCATTCAAATAAAGGGTTAGGGATGACGCAGGGATCGATGCACCTCGGCTGTGGAGACTTCCCACCCATTTCACGATGAAGCCGTGAAATGGATGGGGCACGGAGTGAAGCGGCGATGGACGCGTCGCCCAGGGGTGGGGTATGTAGTGAAGTGGCGATTGACGCGTCGCCAGGGGTGGGGTATGAATCGGAATTTTCTGCTGACTCTTTTTTGCGCAGTGCTTTTTTGCGCGCCGGCGATGGTTGCGGCACAGACCATCGATCTGCCTTCGAGCAAGGCGCTGATCGGGGAGATTCCGGGGCATCCGCAGCGGCTGAACAGCGAGCCTGTGTCGATGGCCGTCTCGCCGGACGGGCGGTACGTGGTGACGCTGAACGACGGCTACGGGACGTACGAGTCGGACTACGAAGAGTCTGTTGCCGTGCTCGATACCGAGACCGGAGCGCTGGCCGACTTTCCCGACAAACGCACGCTGGTGCGCGAGGCGAAACAGACGCTTTACTCAGGGCTGGCCTTCAGCCGCGACGGGAGCCACATTTACGCGAGCATGGCTTCGCTGACCGATCCGGAAGGCAAAAGAGAGGGCGACACCGGCGACGGGATCGTGGTCTATAGCTTCACGGACGGCAAGGTCGAGCCGGAACGGTTTCTACGCATACCGCTTGAGAAACTGGCTCCGGGAAGGACCACGCGGCTGCCGGACTCGAAAGACAGCGACATGGGCGTGCCGTACCCGGCAGCGATTGCGGTGATTGAAGAACACGGCGCGGAGAAGCTGCTGGTGGCGGACAATCTCTCCGACGATGTGCTGCTGATGGACGCGGCGACCGGCGCGATCGAGAAACGGTTCGACCTTTCGGAGAGCGCGACGGTGCCCTCGACCTATCCGATTGCGCTTCAGGTATCGAAGGACGGCAAACGGGCCTATGTGGCGCTCTGGAATGCTTCGCAGATTGTGGAGCTGGATCTGGCTACGAGAACGGTGGGGCGGAAGCTCGGCCTGCTGAAGCCGGGCAATCCCGTTGCGCCGGGGACGCACCCGTGTGCGTTTGCGCTCTCGCCGGATGGACGGACGCTGTATGTGGCTCTGGAAAATCGAGATGCTGTAGCGGCCGTAAACGTGGGCGCCGAACAGTTCTCGGTGAAGGGCTACTTCGATACGCGCCTGCCGCACCAGAACTACTTTGGCGCGGAGCCGGTGGCACTGGCGCTGAACGCGGACGGGAGCAGGTTTTATGTGGCCAACATGGGGACGGACAGCGTGGCCGCGATCGACACGAAGAAGCTGACGGTGAAGGCGGCGCGCAAGGGAATGGTGGAGCCGGATGGGTTCATCCCCACGGACTGGATGCCGATTTCGATGGTGTTTGTCGCGGGGCCGTCGGGCGGCAAGCTGTATGTGGCCACGGACAAGGGCAAGGGGACGGGGCCGAACGATTTTCCGCAGAGGCAGACGGCGGACCCGCGCGAACGGCGCCATCAAAGCAAATCGACCTACATCCCGTCGCTGCTTTATGGGTCGCTGGCGGCGATTGACGAGTCCGACATTGCGCCGAATCTGGCGCGGTGGACCGAGGTGGCGCTTGAATCGAACCGGATCAAAGCCGCGGAGAAGAAGATCGAGTTTGCGGGCCTGGCGAATGCGGGCAGTAATCCGGACAATAATCCTATCAGGCATGTGATTTACATCATCAAAGAGAACCGGACTTACGACCAGATTCTTGGCGATCTGGAGCAGGATGGGAAGCCGGTGGGCAACGGCGACAAGGATCTGACCATGTACGGCGCGGCGATTACGCCGAACCAGCACGAGCTGGCATTGCAGTTCGGGGTGCTGGACAATTTTTACGATTCGGGCGAGGTTTCAGGGGACGGGCACGTGTGGTCGAACGCAGCCATCGGCACGGATTACCTGGAGAAGACGTGGCAACAGACCTACCGCGGCGGGGAACGTACCTACGACTATGAGGGCGTGGTGGCCGACGGGTACCCGCTGAAGCAGAATATCTCCGACGTGAACGACCCGGAGGGCGGCTACTTGTGGGGGGACCTGGCGCGTCATGGGAAGACTTACTACCACTTCGGGGAGTTTATTTCGTCGACGTTCTGCGGGGCGAAGGAAGTGGAGAATCCGCAACTGGGACCGATGTTGAATGGGCCGAAGTGCGCGCATCCCACGATCGAGCCGGGGCAGCCGATTCCGGCGGAGTGGGGCGGCGGGGTAAACAAGTGGCCGTGGGCGATTCCGCGGCTGGCGGCGAACGTAGCCACGAAGCCGGAGCTGGTGGGGCATTTTGCGCCGGAGGCGCCGGATTTTGAGCTGCTGGTGCCGGACCAAATCCGCGTGGACATTTTCTTGCGGCACTTGAAGGTGTGGATAGCGGACGAGGAACAGGGCAAGGACACGATGCCGGAGTTCATCTCGCTGCGTCTGCCGAACGATCACACGGCGGGCACGCGGCCGGGCGGGCCGACGCCGAAGTCGTCGGTGGCGGATAACGATCTGGCGGTGGGGCGCGCGGTGGACGCGATCTCGCACTCGCCGTTCTGGAAAGATACGGCGTTCTTTATTGTGGAGGACGACGCGCAGAACGGAGCGGACCACGTGGACGCGCACCGGAGCACGGCGTACATCGTCAGCAAATATGCGCCGCATGGGGCGGACGGCAAGCCGTTTGTGGACAGCCATTTTTATACGACGGTGAGTCTGGTGCGGACGATTGAGGCGGTGCTGGGGCTGCCGCCGATGAACAGCGACGACGCCTTTGCGCCGATCATCGCATCGGAGTTTTCAGGGCCGGGGGATCAGACGCCTTTTTCCGCCGATTATGCGAACGAGAAGAACGGGCTGATCTATACGGCGAACTCGCGTCATGCGGAAGGCGCGAGGGCCAGCATGAAGATGGACTTTACGCACGAGGACCGGGCGCCGGTAGAGAAGCTGAACATTATTTTGTGGAAAGACGCGATGGGCAACAAGCCGGTGCCCGCGATGCTGAAAGTGCGGGAGAAGAAAACGGACAAGGACGGGGACGGCGACTGAGCCTTGCAGGATTCCCGCGCTGCGGACGACGGGCCGTTTGCGTCGCGCGCATCGGCGAATTTACGCGCTAAATAAAATAGGTCTTTGACCGCATGATTTCAAAGCCTGGCGGTGGCCAATCCCAGGTCTCAAAATCGAGACCTGGGGCACCCAATGTCGTACAGGCCCTCCTCGAGGGCATATATTGGCAAGGTCCTGCGGCTCGAGAATCGGCGAGCCGTCTACAGAACTAAAGCCGCGGAAAGTGACCGGCCAAATGCCCCTCGACCAAATGCCCTTGGAGAGAATAGCCATGCGCATCTGCCTGGTTGCAACCATTGCCGCCGCTCTGATCCTCATGCCCAGCCGCACCCATGCGCAGGCCTCGCCTGGGCACGCTCATGTGGAGAACACGCCAAAATTGGTCCCATTCACGCTCGATCACCGCCGGGCGACGGAAGCGTACTCGCCCGTAGACGTCTCCTTTCTTCTCGACGCGCCGGCGGGAAAGCACGGCCTCATTCAGGTGTTGAATGGCCATCTGGCAACCGGCGACGGCCAGCGCATTCGCCTCTGGGGCGTAAACATTACCGACTGGAGCAAGGGGTCGCGGCAGATTCCTTCGAAACAGGATGCACCGCTCTGGGCGGCCACTCTGGCGCGGTTCGGCGTGAACTGCGTGCGCTTCCAGTTCCTCGATCTCGAGGCGCCGCGCGGACTCATCGCCGCTGGACGCCCGGACACGCGCAGCCTTGATCCCGATCAACTCGATCGCGAAGACTACTTCATTGCGCAACTCAAGAAGCGCGGAATCTATATCGACTTTAATCTCCTCGTCGGGCGGCATTTCAAAGCCGGCGATGGCGTGAAGAACGCGAACCTGTTGGGGCAGGGCGCCAAAGGCACGTCGCTTTTCGACGCGCGCCTGATCGAACTTCAAAAAGAGTATGCCCGCGAGCTGCTCACGCATCGCAACCCGTACACCGGCCTCGACTACACGCGCGATCCCGCCGTTGCGCTCATAGAAATCAACAATGAAAACGCGCTCGATATCGGATACCGGCCGCCCTCGCCCTTCTACACGCAGGAACTCACCGGCATGTACAACAAGTGGCTGGCGGCGCACCGCACGCCGCAACAGATCGCAGCGTTGCGGCAAATTGCCGGCGTAACCGGCGACCAGGCCGAGGTGCCTCTGATGTTCTGGCGCGGCCAGGCTGCCACGGCGCCGCCCGAGCGCTTTTACGCCGAGGCGGAGTTCTACAACGATGCGCAGCGCGATTATTTTTCCGGCATGGAGGATTACCTGAAGCACACGCTGGGATCGCAATCGCTGGTGATTGCAACCGCCGACCACAGCCACTCCAACAGCGGTTATCCGATTTTGATGGCGACTATGGGAAGCGATGTGATCGACGGGCACGACTACTGGGAACATCCCTACCAGTATGTGCGCAAGTCGCCGATGGTCGACGACCCGTTTAACTCCACGGTGGTCGAGCTTTCCCGTTCGGCGATTGCCGGCAAGCCTTACACGGTAAGCGAGGTGAACGAACCGTTTCCCAACAACTACGCAGGCGAACAGATTCCTATTCTGGCCGCATACGGTGCCATGCAGGATTGGAATGCGATTATGTGGTACACCTTCGAGCCCAAGCAGGATCCGGCGTGGAAGCCTAATGTGGGCGATCCCTTCGACATTTCGCTCGACCCGGTGAAGATGCCCGAGCTGGCGGCAGGCGCGTTGTTGTTTCTGCGCGGAGACGTGGCCGCGGCCCGCCAGATTGTGGACCGCTCGTACTCCGCGCGGCAGGTTTACGACAGCATGTTGCTGCCAACCACGGAATGTCCATACTTCACGCCTGGCTTTCCGCTTCAGCTACCGCTGGAACACGAGATGCGCATCTCGTCCTTCGCTGGACCGCCAACGCAATCCTTCGCTCAGAGCGCGGCGCCGAATCCCATTCGCTCCGACACGGGTCAACTGGCCTGGTTCCACTCGGCGCCGGGAACCGGTCTGGTAACGGTGGATTCACCGCGATCCCAGGCGCTCATCGGCTTTGTCCGCGCGCACACCGTGGCCGACAGCAATCTCGCGGCCCAGGTGGAGAACACCTTCTGCGTCATCCAACTCAGTTCACTCGACGGGAAACCAATCTCCCGCTCCTCAAAGCTGCTGCTTGTCGCCGGTGGACGCGTGGAAAATACCGGCCAGCGATGGAACACCGCGGGAACTGATGTGACCAACTGGGGCCAATCGCCGACACTCATCGAACCTGTCAAGGGCACCTTGGTGCTGAAGCGCCTTGCGCCAGCGCGCGCTCTTCAACTGCAGGCAATTGACGGTGCAGGGCAGCCGATGGGTCCACCGGTTGCGGCCAGTAGAGCCGGCAACAACTGGATAATCCCACTTGGTAAGACAGCAACCACGTGGTATGAGCTCATCGTAAATAGGTGAGCATTGGTGTATGAATTCAATTGTCACCATAGGCGACTCGTCAAAGTGGATGGTCGGACCCTGCGGCATTTACTTAACTTGAGACCTTGGCCGGCGCAGATCGACTCGAGCTATGCTGATCATCAATAGCCTGCGAATCGTGCTGGGCCAGGCAGAGTGCGGATTTGGATAGAGGTTTCGCGTTGTATTGACAACCACTTGCTCCTGGCTCATTCTATTGATAGCACATCTCGGCAATGGTGATGGAAGCCCACCGATAACCGCCTTCACGGCTGATGATTCCTACCATGAGAAGGAGTCATGCCGTGGGGAATATCGTGCCAAAGCTCTCACCAGGGCCGCAGCCAGGTCCCTACCATTTCCCTTTTCCATTCGTTGATCCGATTGGCGTCTTGCCATCGTTGCATTTAGCTGCGCTCATCGCCATTCGACGATGTTGAAGCGCAGGCGATCCCCTTCCGGCAAAAGTGCAGCAGAAATGCAGGCTACCAATCTTCGAGGATCGGATGGCGCAGACAGTTGGTTACAACCTCATTCAGCTTCTGTTCGTGATCGGCGTCGCGCCGCTCTACGCCGGCGTGCTCAGCCGGTTCAAAGAAAATGTCCAGAGCAAGCGCGGGCCAAGCATTTTCCAGCCCTATTGGGACCTATGGAAACTCTTCCACAAGGACGAGGTTGTCTCTTCGGAGACGACGTGGATCTTCCGCTTCACGCCGTACATTGTGTTTATCGTCCCTCTGTTCGTAGCCAGCTTGATACCGGTCCTGACGGATTATCCGCTGGCATTCGCTTTCATGGGCGACATGCTCGCCGCGGGCTTTTTCCTGGGACTCGGCGGCTTCTTCGCTGCCCTGGCGGCGATCGATACCGGTAACCCTTATGGGCCCATGGGGGCAAGCCGGACGCGCATGGTGGGATTCCTGGCGGAGCCGGTATTTATGATCGTGTTCTTCACCGTGTCCTTTGTTGCCCAGTCGACGATACCGTATGTCGTTCAACAAAGATGGGTGGCCAGCCCCGCCGACTTCTTTTCTCCGGCGCATATTCTGCTGCTGATCGCCTTCCTGATGCTGATCCTGGCGGAGGGAGGAAAGATCCCCGTCGATAATCCGTCCGGGCACTTCGAGTTAGCAATGATCGATGAGTCCAAAGGGCTGGAGTACTCCGGCCGCGGCGCGGCGTTGATGAAGTGGGGCGGGCAAATGAAGTTCCTCGTGCTCGCCTGTATCTTCCTCAACGTGTTGCTGGCGCCGTGGGGCCTGGCGAATGACTTGCAGTTCGGCCACATCGTGCTCGCGATCCCGTTCATCCTCTTCAAAATCCTGGTTTTCACGGTAGTTCTGGTCATGATTGAAACTTCACTCGCCAAACTACGCCTGTTCCGCATCAGCGAATTTCTCGGGGCCGCTTTCATCATTTCCGTGGCGGCCATGATTGCCAGCATCTTTTCAGGCTCGGGTGTATAGGAAGGAAAACTGCGATGGCTAGTACGCAGACGCAACTAATCGACGGACTCAATGCCCTGGCCGCGGGCCTGTTCCTGTTAGCCGCATTTGGAATGGTGGCGACTCGCCAGGTGCAGGGTGTGTTGCGGTTCCTTGTCGTCGAATCCATTTTTGTGGCCGCATCGGCATTCCTGATCGGCTTCAGTCGCAGCTCGATTGACCTTGTTGCTCTTGGCTTGATCATGATCGCTTCTAAAGTGACCACTATCCCATGGGTTCTTAAGCGCATGCTGCCTGGCGATGTGTATGAGCGCAGAGAGATCAACCAGTTCATCAATATTCCCTCCTCTCTTTTGCTGGCGCTGTTGCTGGCAATCGCGGCGGAATTCTTGGTCGGCCCTCTGGTAGCTGCCTCGGCGGACCCAGTCATCCACGCGAACCTGCCCATCGGCCTGGCGGGGCTGCTTATCGGCGCGTATACGCTGATTGCGCGCCGCGAGGCCATTCCGCAGTTGATCGGCATCCTCGCCATGGAAAATGGGGCCTTTTTTGCCGGCATCGCAATCGCTCCCGACCTTCCAATCATCGCCGAGCTAGCCATTGCGGCCGATGTGATTCTCATTTCAGTCGTTGTCGGCGTGCTTACGCGCAACATTACCGAGACGACCGGAACCACCGAAGCCGCTGCCATGAGCGAGCTGCGGGAGGAGCCACGGCCATGGCGCTGATTGTTTCCGCCTTTCTGCCCCTTCTTGCGGCGGTGCTTTGCTGGTTCCGTCCGTTGCGTTCGATGGCCTGGGTCATAACCGTATTTTGTCTCGCCGTCAGCTTCGCCGCCGCGGTGGTTACGTCGGGACAGGTTCTTTTAAGCGGGCGCACCGTCGCCATACCGGGATGGCTTGAAGCGGATGGCTTAAGCGCCCTCGTACTTCTCCTCGTCACCTTTGTCTGCACTCTGGCTGCAATCTTTGCCGGCGGCTATATGCGCCATGAAACCAAGTCCAAAGAGCGCTTGTGGTGGTTCTATTGCAATTACAACCTGTTTGTCTTTTCGCTGGCCGTGGTTCCTGCTCTCGCCCGCGTCAACCTGGTCTGGGTCGCGGTGGAGATGGTCACCTTATTCGGCACTCTGCTGGTCGGGTTTGAGAGCACGCGGGGCGCGCTCGAAGCAGCCTGGAAGATGGCTATATTGACGATCATGGGAGCGCCGATTGCGCTCTTTGGATTTCTGACTCTCTATTGGGCCTTTCGCAGCAGCGGCGGCGGAACCGCCGAAACCTGGCAGGGCCTCTACGCAATGGCGTCGAGCATGTCGCCAAACCTCTTGAAGTTATCGTTTCTGTTGGTCTTCGTTGGATTTGGAGCCAAAGCCGGCCTCGTGCCGATGCACACCTGGCTGCCGGATGCGCACAGTCAGGCGCCTACGCCGGTATGCGCAGTGCTTTCCGGCGTAAAGACCACCATACCTCTTTACGCAGTGTTGCGCCTTCTTGCCGTCATTCTCGGGTCGCCCGAAGCGCGGCTGGGGGAGTGGATGGCAGTCATCGGTCTCTTTTCCGTGGGGGTTGCCGCATTTCTGCTTTTGCAGGTCCGCGACTACAAGCGCATGTTCGCCTTTTCCACGGTGGAACACATGGGCATCATTCTCACCGCGGCCGGCTTCGCAACTCGCGCTTCGGACTATGGCGCTGTCGCTCAAATGCTCAATCACTCTATCACCAAGTCTCTTTGCTTCTATGCGGCAGGCATGGTGTTACTGACGCTCGGGACTCGTCAAATCAGCCAGGTGCGCGGGCTATTCCGGCTTTCGCCATTTGCAGGCAGTGCTTTGCTTTTGTCCTCTCTTGCAATTGCCGGAGCTCCTCCGTTTCCGATCTTCTTGAGCGAATTTTCAATTCTTTCGGCTGGCCTGCGGGCTGGGCATAATGTCGCTGTTGCTATTCTGGCAATCCTCATCGTCATTGCGTTTGTGGCCATTCTCCTCCAAGTGAACAGCATGTTGTTTGGCAAGCCTGACCCATTGTCACCCGCTTTGCCAGTGCCGGCGACTTGCCGCACGGCGGTGGCGCTGGCCGTGATTCCAGTTGCTGTGCTGGGCGTTTACATCCCCGGCCCTGTGCATTCCCTCTTGACGCTGGCGGCGCAACAGTTAGGAGGACACTGATATGGGGGCCAACCTTTTGCCTGTCAAAGGCAGCGATAATACGAACCTGATAGATCTGGCCGCCGCTCTGGAAGAGCGCTTCGGAAACGAAACCTCCCGGATTCCGGCCAGTCCTGGCTATTCCCTCTCAACGTCCCTGGCGAAGCCGGACTCGTTGCCTGCTCTATGCAGATTCCTGTTCTGGGACAGGGGGTGCGTCTTCGGCGGCATCATTGCCGAAGAAGAATCCAGCGGTTGGCAGATTCAATACGCGTTTCTACTTCCAGGTGCCGGGTGGATCGAGATCGCGCTTGCACTGCCGATTGCGACGACGACCCTGCCAAGCATCGTTCGAGAGGTTCATGCGGCCGATTGGCACGAGCGCGAAATCGAGGATATGTTCGGCATCCGGTTCGAGAATCATCCGCGTCTTGGCGACTTTATCCTTCACGATCAGATCTGGCGCGAAGGCATCGAGCCGATGCGCAAGAAATTCTCTGCCTCTCGCCCGCAACTGGAACGACAGGGCGGCCCGGAATGGCAGCCTTTGCTGATCGTCCGAGATCCAGGCTCGTTCGCCATGCCGGTTGGGCCGGTGTACGCGGGCGGCGTGGGCGAATCTCTGCATTTTCTGCTCGAGACAGTGGGAGAAGACGTGATCCGCGCCATTCCACGGCTCTTTTACAACTACCGGGCCGTGGAGAAGATCGCCGAAGGGCGTCCTCTCACGCAGGCACTCCTGCTCGCAGAGCGATTCGCTGCAACTTCAGCCTTTGCGCACTCGCTTGCCTTTTGCCTGGCCGCTGAAAAGATCGCTGCAGCCAATGTTTCACCGAGAGCGGCTCTTTTGCGCATCCTGCTTGCCGAATTAGAGCGCTTGAGACATCACGTGAGCGCGATCGCGGCCATTTGCGACTCCACGGCATTGGCTGTTCCTGCTGCCCAGGCAGCCATCGTCGCAGAAGAGTTGCTGCGCGCTTCCGGAGCCTTTGCCGGACACAGATACCTTTTCGGATTGAATGTGCCCGGCGGATTAAGCCGCGACTTCGAAGCCGAGGATTGCAAAACGCTCCTCGCCTCGGTAGACAAAGCGGAAAAGGAGCTGCGCATTTTGGAAAAGCGCCTCCGCTTCAGCAGCAGCTTTCTCGACAGGCTCGAGGACGTGGGAGAAGTAAATGGCGAAAGCGCCCGGGATCTGAATCTCGTGGGCCCAATCGGCCGCGCATCAGGTCAGAACTGCGACCTGCGCAAGGCTTGCCCTTATTCAGGTTACGAACGGCGCGCGTTTGATGTGCCCTGTGAAACCGAAGGAGATGGCTATGCGCGCCTGCGCGTCCTCTTTGCGGAGTCCACCCAGTCGGTTCAGTTGATGCACCAGGCAATCGATGCACTCGAGCCCGGCCCTTTCTGTGCTCCTTGCGTGTGCGACCGCCCAGGTGCGGCGCTCGCATGGGCAGAAGCGCCGAGAGGCGCGGCGTTGCACTGGGTGCGCGCCGACGATAAGGGATTGATCGAGCGCTATCACGCAATCACGCCTTCGTTCAATAATTGGCTGGGTTTTCACGTAGCGGCCGAGGACTTCGCGTTTCAGGATTTCCCCATCATTCTTGCAACTTGGGGTCTGTCTGCGACCGAGTGCGACCGGTAGAGGTGCAATGGGATGAGCTTTTGGTTCTGGCACGGCTTGCGCAAGGGTATTCTATCGACCCATTATCCGCGAAGGATGGAAACAGCGCCCGGCGTTTCTCCTGGGCGTCCGGTCAACACGGAATTTGCATCGGCCGCCGACGCTCGGATTGCGGCGGCTGTTTGTCCCACCGACGCCATCGTTGCCCACAACGAATCGGCTTTTGTCGATCTGGGAAAATGCGTTCATTGCCAGCGTTGCCGCTTAAGTCTTCCCACACCCATGAACTGGGATACCGGGTACGAATGGACAAGGCTTCCGGCTTCGCAAAATGAGTGCGCGGAGTTTCCTCCATCCTTTTCGAAATCGCTTCACGTGATGGTGGTAGACGCCGGGGACTGTGGCGCCTGCCTGCATGAGGTCAAACAGCTCAATAATCCCCTCTATAACATGCACCGTCTGGGATTCTTTTTCACCGCAACCCCGCGAAGTGCCGATCTCCTGTTGGTCGTAGGTCCGGTGAGTGAAAACATGCGCGAGGCATTGCTCAAGACCTGGGAGGCCATGCCGACGGCCAGACGGGTAATGGCCGTGGGGAGCTGCGCCATATCGGGCGGCGTATTTGGCCGCAGCTTTATGTGTGCATGTGGTGTCGGGTCGGTGTTGCCGGTAGATTTTGAGGTTCCGGGAAATCCGCCTCCTCCGCTGGCTATCTTGCACGGCCTGCTCGTCGCCACGGGACGAAAACCTCTAGCGAAAAGCGAACCTGCCTTCGAAGGGAGATTGTAGCGTATGGTTTCAGTAGCCGGCCCGGCGCTGGTCTTGTTTTTCTTCACCTGCGCGGCAGGAATTCTCCTTTCCGCCTTGGGTGGCCGAAAGCGTGCTCCGCTCGTCGTCGCCGTCGCTGGGTCGCTTGCGGCTGTCCTTATGGTTGTCGTGTCCGCCGCTGTGCTTCTGAGCGGCCAGACTTACGAAGCTGCGCTCTGGAATCTCGACGGCTTTGGCCCCTTCACATTGCGCCTTGACGCATTGTCTTCCATCTTTTTGTTGACCGCGGGCATCGTTTATTTTCCCATCTCTCTCTTCGTGAGACGTTTCCTTAGCGATCTGCAGGTTGCCGATTCTCCCGCGCGCAGTTACAGCGTAATGTATTTTGCGTTGATGGCTTCGGTTGCGCTGATTCTTGCTGCCGGCGATGCGCCACTCTTCCTGATTAGCTGGGAGTGCATGTCCATCTTATGTTTCCTGCTGATCAACTACGATTTGCGCCGCCAGACCGATAAGACCGCCGGCTACATCATGCTGGGGATGAGTGAGGCCGGCTTTCTGGCCGTGGTCATCGCCTTCCTCATTCTGGGCCGTAACGCGCCCAATCTTTCCTTCTCCGCTTTGCACACTGCGGCTGCTGGGCTTTCGCCGCAAGCATTGTGGGCTGTGCTTCTGCTCGGCTTTTTCGGGTTCGGAGTAAAGGCCGGCCTGGTTCCCGTCAACTTTTGGCTGCCCCGATCCTATACAGCCGCTCCACCGATTTTCATTCCGGTTTTTGCCGGTGTCACGCTCAATCTCGGCTTCTACGGAATCCTGCGGCTCAACGGAGATCTGGTTCACGCTTCTTATGGAGCCGGCGTGCTCGCCCTGATCGTTGGGAGCATCACGGCGCTGGTCGGCATTCTCTACGCCACCACCGAAAGCGACCTGAAGACCATGCTCGCCCATAGCTCCATCGAGAATGCCGGCATTGTCGTAGCCGCGATTGGCGCCTTCATGATTTATCGCGCATCGGGTCATCCGGTCGCCGCGGCCATCGCTTTGTCCGCGGCGCTCTATCACATGTTGAACCACTCCGTTTCGAAGACCCTCCTCTTCCAGGGTGTGGCCTACGTTGAAGCTGAGACCGGCACGCGCGACATGGATCAACTCGGCGGTTTGGCTCGCCTGTTGCCGGGGTTGTCGATCGTCTTTCTCGTCGCCTGCCTGGCGATTTCCGCCGTTCCGCCGTTCAACGGCTTCGTCAGCGAGTGGCTGACTCTGCAGTCGCTCTTGCGCAGCGCCATCTTGTCGTCCACCTCAGTCAAGATTGTCTTTGCCCTGTGCGGCGCCGCTCTGGCGCTGACTGCCGCATTGGCGGTGACCTGCTTCGTGAAGGCTTACGCTATGAGCTTTCTTGGCCTGCGCAGAGGCGCCTGGGAGCCAAGGTTGCGAATCCGCGCCGGCGCTCGTTTTCCTCTTGTGTTCTTGGCGGTGGTCTGTCTGCTCCTCGGGACGCTCCCAACGTATGTGCTTCCGGTGCTCAACCGATCTGTAGAGCCACTTGCCGGCGCCAGCATCACCACGTCACTGGTGCAGCCGTTCTTTACGGCGACTGCGCAGAACGCGCAGCTTCCTCCCGCATTTCTCCACGACTTCCATAATATCGGCGCTCAGTCCGGCAAAGGCCTGTTGCCGGGCCGTGGCCTGGTGGTTCTGCTGCGCGGCTCGGAGCAGAATCCCGTGGTCTTCGCCATGTCCACTTCGTACGCTCTTGCGGCTCTTGTCCTTCTGCTCCTGCTCACGTGGTTTACAGTCAGATGGCTGACACGCCGGCGCGCAGTGACGCGCCGCCCACTCTGGGCCGGCGGGATTCCTCGCCTATTGCCGCAGATGACCTACACGGCCACCGGCTTTTCCAACCCGGTGCGTGTGGTTTTCCAGTCGATCTTTCGGCCCAACATCGCCGAAGACACTCGCCAAACGGTGGCTGTACATTTCCGGACTGCGATTCACCGTCAGCGCGAGGAAACACACATCGTGGATCGGATTTTTCTGAAGCCAATGGACACAGCCGTGCGCGGCATCGCGGCATTTTTGGCAGGCATGCACCATGGCCGCCTCAATGCCTACGTAGCCTACGCGCTGGCCTTCCTCTTGCTGATGCTCCTTATGTTCCGGGCGGGGTAGAGGTCGCTTTCGTTCGCGGTTGCACTCGCCTGTACATCTATCCAATTTGTCCTCGCACTGCCCTGTGCGCGGATCGCACGCCGGGAGCCTGCTCGTGGCTTGCGTAATATGATTCGGCAAGGTCGGGAAAACGGGCCAGGCAGGCCCGGCTTGCGGATCAATGAGTGCGGCCAGCTACAGTCGCGGCTGGAACCAGACGCTCCGCAATGATGGAGCCGGAGCCTTCCCGCAGAGTGATGAGTTGATCGGCAGATGAGTTCAGCGTGCGCTTTGCCATGCGTTCGCTCATCGGTCGGAGCCCCTTGCTGCGCGGGCAGCGGAGGGCTCAGACCACTAGAACTTTTGTCTTATGCTCCGCGAACGACTCAAGCACCTCCGGCGAAATCCCCTCGTCGGTAACGATCACGTCGATCGCGTTGGCCGGGCAGATGAGCGCGGGGCTGCGCTGCCCCGCCTTGCTCGAGTCCGCCACCACCACCACCTGCCGCGCCTGACGCACCATCGCCCGCACCACCGCTGCCTCTTCGGGCTCGATGATCGATGCTCCGTTCGCCGCATCCACGCCGCAAACGCCGATGAACACTCGCTGCAACGAGAACGCCCGCAGAGACTCCACCGCCGTGGGACCGACCAGCGAAAACGCTCCCGGCCAGCGCAGCGAGCCTCCGGTCAAAATCGTGTTCACTCCGGTGTTCGACCCCAGTTCCAGGCAGATATTCACCGCGTTGGTCACCACGTTCAGGTGCTTGCGATGTTTCAGCAGGCGCGCCACCTGCGCCGTGGTTGTGCCGGCGCTGAACCCGACCGTCTCACCCTCGCCGATCATTTCCGCGGCCGCCGCGGCGATGCGCCGCTTCTCCTTCGCAAACCGGTCCTCGCGCGTTGCAAACGACGCGTCGAACCGGAACGGCTCATAGACAGCCTGGTCGGCCGCCATCGCCCCGCCATGCGTGCGGTGCACCAACCCCCGCTCTTCCAACCGCACCAGGTCTCGCCGCACGCTGGCCGGCGAAGTATCCAGGATCGCCGTCAGCTCTTCCACCGGCGTCTTGCCGTGGCTCAACAGCAGCCGCAGAATCTTGTTCGCGCGTTCATCTGTCTTCGAGGACATGGCGGCCAGGGAAGGCGTCTCCGTGGTTCGATGGTTGTGGCTCCGATCATTGTACGGAATTCCCCGCGCCCGCCGTAACCCCCACGGCGGAGTTCACCGTCTCGCGCAAAGCGCGCACGTCCGCCTCCCTCAGTTCGTAGCGGACGAATTCCGCGTTTTTCCGCGCTCCCATGCTCACGCCGTTGTTGCGGTAGATCGCCGGGCTGGCCGCGCGCCTGCGCAAAGAGGCGTGCAGCTCCGTCACGCCCGTGGCTCCGATCAACTGCGCGGCGTTTTGCGCATTGATCCCGCTGGCCGCCATGATCCCGATCCGCTCGCGCGTACGTTTCACCAGCCGGGCAATCTGCTCCGCCCCCATATACGCCGTCTGCTTGCCCCCGGAAGTCAGGATGCGGCGCGCCCCGGCGGCAATCGCATCCTCGCACGCCTGCTCCAGATCGGGAGTCATGTCGAACGCCCGGTGAAACGTCACCTCCATCGGCGCGGCCAGCTTCACCAGCCGCTGCGTGCGTGCAACGTCCACCCGGCCGTCGCCGCCGAGCACGCCCAGAACCACCCCGTTCGCGCCCAGCCGTTTGGCCTCGGCAATGTCCGCCTCCATGGTTTCCATCTCCCGTGCGGAGTACACCGAATCCCCGCCGCGCGGCCGGATCATCACAAAGACATCAATCGCCACCGCGGACCGGACCATCCTGATGAGGCCCGCACTCGGAGTAATGCCGCCCTCCATCAGGTCGCTGCACAGCTCGATCCGGTCCGCCCCTCCGCTGGCCGCGGTTATCGCCGCTTCCAGAGAGTCCACACAGATTTCAACCACCATCGTCTTTCAATCCCGCCACACGTTCGGCCGTTCCTGCAACGAAATGGCGCCAATGGGCTGCACTGCGAGCGCGGATTCCACGGAGTCAACACGATCTCCGAGCGCAATCGACATTAAGCACCAGGCACGAAAATTCCGCTTTCATCTCTTTGGCATTGTCTCTACACAGAATACCAACAAATTCCTGAAACCTGAGAAATCCTCTCCGCTCCGGAGGCCAACAAACGTGCGGCCGCCCAGGTTCGAGTCCCAGGCGGCCACCGCCGATCAGAAGCTATATTGCGCCGTCAGTTGCACGATGCGCGGGTTAAAGAGCGAGACGCTCCCATAGTTCGCATTCACCAGCGAGCCAAAGTTCGAGTCGGTTACCGTTGCGTCAGGAAACAAATAATCGTTGCCTACAGAAGTGGAGTGCCACGTCGAGCCAAGATTGAAGATTTCCGCGCGGATCATCAGCGACTGGTGCTCCCAGATATTGGTCGTCTTGCCGAAGCTCGCGTCCAGATTGGTTAAGTATGGCGTCCGCTCCGGGCTCTTGTTCGTGTTGCCGTATCTGCCCAGCGGCGGAGTGGAGTACTTCGAGGTGTCGAAGTTTTCCGCCAGCGTCTTTTTGAATCCCGACGAAGTCTGGTAAGTGGAATTCGCCTGAATGCGGCTGGCATAATATTCGCCCATCTGGTCGGCAGGTTCACCGCCGTTGATTGCAAACGGGAAGCCGCTTGCTAATTGATAGACGCCGCTGGTTGTCCATCCCGTCAAAAGCCAGTTCAAGTCGTGGACGTGGAAGAGATTGTTGGGCACCTGGTACGCATAGGTGGCGACGAAGCGATGCGTCTGGTCGGAAGCCGACAGCCCGTACTCCTGATAAGGATTGTGCGGATCCTGGATGAGGCCGGGTTCGCCGTTGATCAGGTTAATGCCCGAGGTCAGGTCCATGGTCTTCGAGTAGGTGTAATTCACGTGATAGGTCAGGCCGCTAAACTCACGCTGGATAAGCTGCACCTGAAGCCCGTTGTAAGTGGACTGAAAGCCGTTGTTATTGCCGTAGAGATAGGGCGGCATGTTCGGATAAGGCTCCCGCGTGTCGATCGGCTGGAAGTTTGGGTCTGTTAGACAAGCTGAGCTGGCCAGCGAAATGTCCGCCGTCGAGTTACAAGGATCGCCGGCCACCGTCGGAGGGGTTGCCACGCCGAGGATGTCCTGGCTGGGCTGGTGCAGCCCGTGGTCTCCCACATACCCGACATCGAGCATCAGTTTCGGCGTCAGGGAATACTCGGTATCGAAAGACCATTGCTCGTCGTAGGGGTTACGGTTTTTGGGCCAGTTCACCTGGTTGAAAGGGAACTCCCAGCCGGGCGTCTTGAAAAGCGTGTCCGAGGTCACGGGCGGCGCCCATAGATTCTTCACGAGTGCGGTGGACTGGGCTTCCGTACCCGAAGGAGATGGAATGGAGGCAGCGGACTCGTTGTAAAGCGAGTCCTTGTCGTATTGCGACCCATCGTAATAGCGGTTGTACAGCCCGTAGAAGATGCCGAATCCTCCGCGGACCACAAATTTCTCATTCATGCCGGACGGGCGGTAGGCGAACCCGAGACGCGGTGCAAAATCCTTTTTGTCGATCGGCACCAGGGTGTTGCTGGCGCCGCATTGCAGGAAGTTCGGGTTGCCGCCCGCTGCCAGAATCGGGTTCACGAAGCTGCAGTTGGCCCAAACAAACTGGCCGCCATTGGCAAAACTGAAGGCATAACCGTCGCCGTTCTTGGTATGCAGATTGGCCGGCCGCATCCAGCGCAGCCCCGCATTTAGTGTCAGCCTGTTTGTTGCGTGCCAATCGTCCTGCATGAACAGGTTCCAGTTGTTGCCCCACAGAATATAATCGTCGGTCGCCACCGGAGGCGGGCCACCAGCGCTGCTGGTGTCGCCCAGCAAAAAATCCGCCAGCGCGTTGCCCTCGTACGGCGCCGTCGAGCTGTACGTTCCGCCGCTCGCCAAAGCATCGCCGGCAAATCCCGGGACCAGCGCCGTAAACTCGCCGTTGAAACTGAGATTTCCTGTTCCGTCGTAATTATCCAGCTCGAACAGTTGAATGCGGCGAAAATCGATGCCGAAGTTCAGCGTATGCGGCCCGCGAATCATCGTCACGGTATCCACGCCCTGGTAGATATTGTCGGCATAGGTCGTGGGCTCGCCGCCGCCAAATCCCTGGTAATTGAAGACGCCAAGCTGCGGCAGATCGAAGGTCACGGGATTGTTATTGGTGTTAGCCAACCCAACCTGTGAGGAAAGATTCGGTCCGTATGCCGTGTTAGTCCCGTTCAGATAGTGGTCGCGGCTGTAGCCGAGCGTCGCCTGGTTCAGCAGCGTCGCGCCGAAGGTGTGCGTCCACGTCGCGCCGAAGAGCTTGGGACGCGTATACACCTCTCCGCCCTGTCCGTAGCGGATGCTGGTGTTGCTCTGGGACATCGTTCCCCAATTGCCGGTAAGGTAAACATGGTCGTTGGCTCCCAGATACTGATCGAATCGCGCCGTGCCGATACCTTGCTTCTTCGCCGTCTGCGTGTCGGCCGAATAGTTGTAGCAGCCGGTAAGGATGTGTTGCGACTCGGAACAACTGCTGTTGTTCGCACTGTCGAAGAACTTGGCAATATTGGCCGACACCTTATCGATGTCGCCGGAGGGAATCTGGTTATTACTGAACTGCGTCCGTATGACCGGCGAGTTTGTGGGGCTCTCCGGGAGCGAAGAGTTGTAGGCGGGATTGGCAACCGTTGTCGAAGGATCGTAGATGGGGAAAGGCCACGCGCTGAAATCGCCGCCAAGTTCCGCCGAGGTGGGCACCCAATCGGACGACGGGGTGTTTACCTTGCTGTATAGCCCTTCATCGTAGCTTGCAAACCAGAAAGTTCGGTTCTTCCCGTTGTAAATATGCGGAATGGTCAGCGGACCGCCGAACGCGCCGCCGAACTGATTCTGATGGAAAGGAGGATTCACGGAGCTGGTGCTGCCGGTGGCATTATTCACCGCTTCCTGATACGGGCTGTTGGGCTGCAGCCAGCTCCCCTCAAGGCTCCAGTAAACTGCACCGTGCAGACTGTTGGTGCCGGACTTGATATCCACGTTGACCTGCGCCGCGCCCTGCCCGTACTCAGCGCCGTACATCCCGTTCATCATCTTGAATTCCTGAATCGAAAGTTCGTTGGGAATATTGATCGGCACGCTGAAGAAAAAGTCCGCGTCGTAAACGCCGTCCACGCTGTAGCTGGTCGATTGGGCCTGCGCGCCGTCCGCGCTTACTTCCATGTACTCCTGATTCAGGCCGTGATAGCCCCAGTCCACTCCTGACCCGCCCGGAGTAATATTGGTGCCCACATTCGTGAGCATCAAGTTGGTAAAGTCGCGTCCATTGACAGGAAGAGCCTGAATCAACTGCCCCGAAATTACCTGGCCCACTGTCTGGTCTTCGGTGTGCAGCATCTGCGAGCTGGCGGAGACTTGAACGGTATTGCTCACGCTGCCGACCTTCAGGCTGAAGTCCTGGCGCAGACTCTGTTGCACTTCGAGCACAACATTGCCCGAAACCTGCCTGCCGAATCCGGCTGCTTCGACGGTAACCGAATAGTTGCCCGGATTGAGCGCGGGCACAGTATAGTCGCCGCTCGAGTTGGTCACAACCGTGGTCGCTACATCGGTGCCCAGGTCCTCTACTGTGACCTTTGCGCCCGAAACTGCCGCTCCGGACGGGTCCGTCACGTGGCCGAGGATGGTGCCCTGGGCATTCTGCCCCAGGACAGGGCGGTCGGCGAGCGCCAAGACCAGGGCAAATGCCGTCAGGGCAACGCATTTGAGGGGGGTAGATCGCATGGAAGTTCATCCTCCTTGAAAAGAGTTCGCGGGCGCCATGAGCGGAGAGGGTGACAAATTCGCTACGCGCCTGTGAAAACACAGTAACTCAAAATGATCAAAGTTTCCACAAAAATGATCAATTTAGTCATTTTCTCCCATCAGGATCGCGCGTCTTGAGCACAATTTCGATGGAATTCTCCCTCCGCAAGCGCGTTTCCACGCGGGATTTCCGCGCGCAAGTGTCAAAACCCGAAGCGTTTTGGCCCCGCTCCGCAGTCACCGGCCGCATCTGGTTGCCTGATTACTCTTCGCCAACCGGCCTCCAGCCAATTACCGGCGGGCCCATGTCTCGGGAACGAATGAAAAACAAGAAATCCGGGTGCGTAAGATCGCGCCAGGAGAATTTCCGGCTCGTCACGGCTACTTCATTCGTGTTAGTATCGGTGCCACAGTTTGTCCGGACCGGGGCCGCGTTTCAGCCCTGGCCTTCCCAACCGTGTAAGAGTTCGCCTGGATTCCCAACGAAGGAGGCGGACATGATGAAAATCTCCGCTGCTCACATTGCCACTGCGTCGCTCGCAGTTCTGCTGGCTGTCCCCGCACTCTCCGCACAGTCCGGGGAACAGACCGCCGCGTCCTCCGCGGTTTCAAAGGTTCGCATCGTTCGCCTGAGTGAAGTCAAGGGCGAGGTCCAGATGGACCGCGCCGTTGGCCGCGGCTTCGAACCCGCCCTCGCCAACCTTCCCATCGTCGAGAACTGCCGTTTGAAGACCGGCAACGGCGTAGCCGAGGTCGAGTTTGAAGACAACAGCTCCCTGCGTCTGGCGCCGGATTCCGAGGTCGAGTTTCCGGCCCTGGAGCGGCTGGCCAGCGGCGCCACCGTCTCTTCCGTGCGTGTGGTCAAGGGGATGGCCTACGTCAGCCTGATGAAAACCCCGGGCAATGAGTTCAACCTTCTCTTCGGGCAGCAGAGCCTCGAACTTCCGCCCTCCAGTCACGTCCGGTTGCAGTTGGAGGCAACCGTGGCCAGGCTCGCCGTCCTCGGCGGCGCCGTGCAGATCAAAAGCTCCGAGGGACTTGTGGATGTTTCGCGTAAGCGGACCGTCACGTTCCCGATGGCCGGCTCCTCGGAGCCCACGGTGGCCAGGTCGGTGGCGTCCAATCCGTTTGACGCATGGGACCACAACGCCGACGAATATCACGCCCGGCTGGCCACGGTGAGCGCCTTCAACAGCACGCCCTATGCCTACGGCCTCAGCGACATGTCCTACTACGGAGACTTCGCCAACATGGGCGGCTGCGGCATGATGTGGCGGCCCTACTTTGCCAGCGCCGCCTGGAATCCATATTCGAACGGCGCGTGGGCATGGTACGGCGGCATGGGATACTCCTGGGTCTCTCCCTATCCCTGGGGATGGACTCCGTACCACTACGGCGCGTGGTCCTTCTGCCCGGGGACGGGTTGGGGCTGGATGCCCGGTGGCTCATGGATGGGGCTGAACAATACGGCGGCGATAGCGCGCCTGAAGGGGCCGATCGTCATTCCGAGGGTTCCCGTCCATCCGCCCCGCAGGGGCCAGCCCGCCTTGCTGCTGGTGAACCAGAGGCCGCTGGTCCGATCCCAGGTCGGTTCCGCCAGTTCGTTCGTCTTCCGCAGAGACTCGGCGGGTTTGGGCGTTCCGCGCGATGAGCTGGGCAAACTGAACAGATTCTCCCAACGTGCCGTCTCCCGAGGCACGGCGAGCACACCCGTATACATGCAAGTTTCGGCTTTGCCTGGGGCGGGCGGCCGGGCAGCTGTCACCGGCGTGCCCTCGATGCGCCGGGGATCTCTGCCGTCCGCGCAAATGCCTCGCGCGGAGATGGGCGCGGAAGGCCGGATGGGCGGCGAAGGCCGAATGTCTGCCGGTTCCGATGCCCGCACGTCCAGCCCGTCGGCGTCCCGTGCATCGTCTGGCGGCCATGCCTCGGCGCCTTCGCGCCACTAACCCTGTGGCGAAACTCCAGTTTTGAAAGGGCACGACTTTAGTCGTGCCGTTGATGCAGTGGAATCAATTGGGCTTTAGCCCCTGAGGGATGGTCTTCTTCTGATTTGACTTCCACCACAGGCAATTAACCCTAAGGCGGTTCTCCAGTGGGTGTAGCGGAGGGTAATCGCCAAGGCCTCGACGGCGAAATCGGCAGCATCCAGCCGGGCAGGCGCGCCGGCCTCGCCGCCTTCCACTCCGCTCCGGATTTGGCGACGTCGAACGCGTATGGGTTGGCGGCGAGGAGAGAGCTTCCCCCACCCTCTTTGGCCTACGCCAGGAATCGAGGTCGTTTTCTCATGGCGAAGAACGCGGCAGTCAGGATCAGCCCCCTGCGCGAGAGCGAGCTGGAGGAGGCGGTTCGCATTGTGCGGTTGGCCTTCGGAACCTTTCTCGGTTTACCCGACCCCATGCAGTTTATGGGCGACCGAGACTTGATGACGCCGCGATGGCGGGCTCGGAACACGAAGGTCCTCGCGGCGCGCATCGATGGGCGATTGGTGGGGTCGAATGTCATCACCCGCTGGGGTTCGTTTGGATTCTTCGGGCCGCTGACAGTGCTGCCGGAGTTCTGGGATCATGGCGTGGCGAAGCGGCTGATGGAAGGCACCGTGAAAGTGCTCGACGGCTGGAAACTACGGCACAGCGGTCTGTTCACCTTTGCGCAGAGCGCCAAGCACGTGGGCCTTTACAACAAATTCGGCTTCTGGCCCGGACACTTGACGGCACTGATGCAGCACACGCCGGCGACCGGCGCACTCGCCTCGAACGGCAGAGCACCGGTTCTGCTCTCGACCCTGAAAAAGAGCCCGCGTGAAGAAGCGATCCGTGCTTGCGCGCGGCTGACGAACGGGATTGACAAAGGCCTTGATCTGAGCGATGAGATTCGTGCTGTGCTGGCCCAGGGCGTGGGCGACGTGGTGACGATCGGCTCGCGTTCGAAGCTCGACGGATTCGCGTTGTGTATGAATGGCCCCGGATCGGAAGGCGGCGCGAAGACCTGCTATGTGAAGTTCGGCGTGGTGCGCGGGGGCGATGGAGCCGATGCACGTTTCGACCGACTTCTCGACGCGATTGAGGGGTTCGCTGTCTCCCGCGGAGCCGGTGTGGAAGCCGGTGTGAACCTGGCGCGCAGAGCCGCGTACGCTCGCATGCGCGCTCACGGCTACAAAACCACCGCTCAGGGCGTCGCTATGCACCGGCCACACGGCGACGGGTTCAACCGCGCCGACGTATACGCGATCGATGACTGGCGGTGACAGCAGTCTGATCCCTATCCTGGGAGGCTTGTCGGCCAACGGCAAATAACGAGAAGCAAAGTACGGTTGGGCCCTTAACTGCCGGCGGTTTCCGGGAGTTCCGAGTGTGTAGCCGGCTATACGTCAGTTATTTCCTGGAAGACATCAAAACTCCGGATCAGAACGGTATATCGTCGTCCGTAATTTCGGCGCTTTGCGCGTAGTCGTCTTGTCCTGCAGGGGGCCGCTGGTCAATTCCGGCTCCGGCCGACGAGCCCTGCGCTGCGGCCGGCCGGCCCGCTCCGCCTGCGCTGTCGTCGCGTCCCGAAAGAAGCGACAGGTCGTTCACGGTGATTTCCGTGCGGTAGACCTTTCTGCCGGCAAACTGCTTGTCTTCCCAGTTGCGGGTGGTCAGCCGACCTTCGATATACAGCATCGACCCCTTCTTCACGTAGTCGCGCACAATCTCCGCCAGGCGCGCGTAGGCTGCAATGTTGTGCCATTCCGTTTGTTCCTGCCAATTGCCCTGCGCATCCTTCTGGTTGAAGTTGGTGGCCAGGGTAAAGTTCGCGACCAGGGTGCCGCTGGCGGTGGAGCGGGTTTCCGGGTCCTTGCCCGCTCTTCCTAAAAGAATGACTTTGTTAACGCTCTTAGCCATTGTCTCGCACTCGTCCTTTGCCAAAAAATCTCGTCACTCACCAAAAATACCTGTCACTTGCCGAATTGGCCCGTCACTCCTTCAGAATTACAGGACGAGTCACGGCGAGCGCGGTGATTTGGGCGGTAAAGCTTATGCAAAGAACGGCTTAAAGCGATTCCAAAGCCGCCCCCGCACTGGGCATTAGCCCTATGCTACTACACTGACGATATTCTGCCCGTTTGGAATATAGAAATGAGCCTGATGCTTAGTTGCGTAAGTTAACGACTCGCCCGCTCCATCCGAGATGCGCCTGCATCGGGAACGAAGAAGCTACTGCGGCGCACCGGGCTGGCTTCCCGATGAAGAACTGCTCGTGGAGCCATCCAGAGTTGTGACATGTATGCTGGCCTCGACCTCGGGAACGCTGCCGTCGTTCAGTTGCACCTGCGTCGGCTTGCCCTGGATCAGAATGCGTTCCACGGTCTTGGCGCGCGCCGGAATCATGACCTGGCGAGTAATCGAAGTGACGCTCGATCGAACCGTCAAGGGCACTTCGGCGGCGGCGTAGCCGGTGTTGGACAGATCGACTGCGACCAGCCAGTTTCCGCCTTCGGCAGCGCCGGGAAAAACACTGTCGATACTGAGATCGGGCAGGCCATGGTCGGCTTTGACCCAGTCGGCGAAAAACCACGACAGATTGCCGCCACCGGCCTGCTCGAGTAGCTTTTCCAGCGGGCAGGGAACCCCCGGCACCCCCGTGTCCGTTGCCGGATTGTAAGCGCGCAGCGCCGCCGAAAGAGCCGCATCGCCGGTCAGGCCGCGGAGCATCCACAAAACATAGGCGGCTTTGGTGCGGTAATAAATGGGCGCGTACGCCTCGGCCAGCGGCTCGCCCGAGTTTTCGCCGGGGCTTGCCGGTTCGATGAGCGCCAGCGCTTGCCGTGAAGCCTCGAGCGAGCTCAGCGCCTGCTCGCGCCCACGCTGCCGCTCGATCCACAGCGTTCCCATGAAGCCGGCCACCCCCTCGCTGAGCCACGCGCGCGGCGACTGGATGAACGCCTGAGTGAGCGCGTGCGCCAGGATGCCGTCGAGCCGATCCACCGGCCCTGCGCGGATGCCGGTGACCAGGAACGCGCCCTCTTCAAACGGCGCATCGCCGGGATCGGGCAGGTCGAGCAGCGTGAGGTCTGTGCGCGGCCGGTCACCCAGCCAGCTCTTCAGGAACGGCAGAACTGTGTTCGCCGCCGCGGTCCAGGAGAGAGTTGCGCCGTCGTCCGCGGGCAGTGTCCAAAGGTTCATGTCGGGGCCGGGGTGGTGGTCGCGGACGGCGACAAAGAGGCTGGGGGTCTCAAAGCCCAGAGCGTCTCCGTCCAGGCTGGCCGTTGCGACTCCGGGCAGGTTCGGGCCGCCGGCGGTGGTCACATCGATCGGGACGGAATGTCCGCAAATCACTGCCACGGTGGGCGCCTGGCCATGCGGAAACTCGTCGGTGAGCCGAAGGCTGAAGCTGGCGCCGGTCAGCCGCAGTTCGTGCCGCCCGATTTCGTCGAAGAGCCGCGCTCCGTCGCCGAGCATTTCCGGAACGCTCGAAACCGGATACCAGACCACGTTGCCAAAGCCTCGCAGCCCCGTGAAATCCACGCCGATCCCGTCCCAGTCGGAATGAATTGCAGCGTCGCCGGGTGTTCCCACGCCGAGCAACCGCTGCGCGTTGGGCGCGATATCGCCCGCGTAGGTCACATCGAGGTGCATCGCGTGGCCGGGAGCAAGCGGCGCGGCCAGCGGCACAGCCGCTTCGTGCAGTTGGCCCGTATGGTCGGCGTCGGAGTTGAGCGTGGCAACGGGGAAAGCGACGTCGCGGCCCTCAACGCGGATGCGGTCCCATGTGAGCGACGACGAAATCTGCAGCGGGATGCGGCTGAGCGGGGCGGCGCCGTCGTTGCGCACCGTCAGCAGCGCGCGCACGGCAATGTGGCGCGCGGCGCTGTCCAGGTGAACGTCCATGTCGTACGCCGTGAAGGCGACCGCCTCGCGCTCGGCGTCGGTGGCAACGGGCGCCGTTGTCTGGCTTGCGGACGGGCTTGCGGCAGGGCCAACGGTCGTCGTGGTCTGGCCGTTCGAATTCCTGGTTCGCGAAAAAACAACCTGGCCGGGAAGTTGTGGCCCGGGAGGTTGTGGGCCGGGAAGTTGTGGGCCGGGAAGTTGAGACCCGGGGAGTTGAGTCTGAGACGCGGCCGGCTGTTGTTGCGCGGGCTGTGCGGATTGCGGAGCTTGTGCCGCGGTCTGGAGCACCGCGATGCCGGCGGCTACGGTCACAATGCCGGCTATGAAAAACTTCATGAACCCAGGCCTTTCTGCTTTATCAATTTGGACGCCGCGGCAGGCGCGGGGAGAGCGGCGGCGCGACGCCGCTGACGGAAAGCCTCGTAAAGCACCACCGCGCCCGCGGCCGAGACGTTCAGCGAACTCACTCCGCCGGCCATGGGAATGCGCAGCAGGTGGTCGCATGTGCGCCGCACCAGATCGTGCAGGCCCGCGCCCTCGCGTCCAAGGACGATCACGCAGTCGCCGGTAAAGTCGAAGGCGTCGTAGTCGGTGGTTGCGCCGCGCCCGGCAATACTGGCATCGAGACCGACGATCCATAGATTGTGACGCTTGAGCTCTTCGAGCGCGCGCACAAGGTTCACCACGCGCGCGATGCGCAGGTGCTCGGCCGCGCCCGCGCTGGCTTTGGCGGCGGCTGCGCTCAGCGGCGCGGCCCGCCGCTCGGTCAATACCACTCCATCGACGCCCGCTCCATCGGCCACGCGCAAGAGCGCGCCCAGGTTCTGCGGGTCTTCAACGCCATCGAGCGCCAGCACCAGCCGACCGCGCTGCAACTGCCGCGACGGGTCCGGCGCGAACAGGTCCTCGATCGAAAGAAACTCCTGCGCGCGCACCATGGCCACCACGCCCTGATGCGCCGCGGTTTTGGCGGCGAGGGTCAACTGCTCGCGGCGCACCTCAAGAACGCGCACGCCGGCCTCGCGGCACGCGGCCACCAGATGCTCCAGGCGATCGTCGTGACGCTCACGCGCCACCAGCACCTGGTCGATTCTCCTTTTGCCGGCGCGCAATGCCTCCTCGACCGGATGAAGGCCGTAAAGAACTTCCATAATGGATAGTTTACGGAGCTTTCGGAGCGGCTGTGCTCAGATTGATGGGGATTTTTGACCAGTTAGCTGATAAGACGCCACAGCGTGAACGTGCCACGATGTGGTATGCTGTTCCTTCTGTTATTCGGCCTTTTTTGACCCTTATAGGTTGTTAATTTCTCCTAAAATGTCATCAAAATGCTGCCTTATTTTGCCCCTTCATGCCCATACAATTTCGTATGCCATTCATTCCTTGTTATTTAAAGAAACAGACCGCCCGCTGAGAAAACGGGGAATTTTGGGGGGAGGGTGGTACGGGGCAGGGAAGGCGATTTTCCCGCATTGCGATACTTTCGTATTCGCCTTATCTTCGCTTTTGAGCCTTTATCCACGCTCGAAATCCCCTTACTCAATTATTGTGCTCCAACGGTGGGTAATTATCAGCAAATCGGCGCGAGAAAGCTTTGAGCCGTTGCGATGACGAGGGCACGGGTTGGATGTGTATCAACAGCGCAAAGCGGAAGGCGCCTGCGTTTTGGCTCCCTTGGGAGCCGTTCTCGAACCCTTATCGAACCCGCGAACTCTGCCGCTCCTCCATCGCTGGTGAGCGGAAATGCTGGTTGCGACGAAATGCTGTCGGCCAGTACCGACCGAATGCTGCCCGCCGGAGGTCCGACGGATGGTCCGCATCATCCTCGCCGGAGGCGGAAAAGTTTATTCAAGGAGTAACTGTCGCTTGGGCGGTCATGCGCTCGGAGTGGCGATTCCTGACACATGCCGTTACCGAACCGATCTCCTTCCGCCAAGGCGACAATGGCTGAACACGTGGCGCCTATCCTCGGAGGATCACTCGTTGTCGTATTCCTGATATTTCTGAGCCTCTTGAAGGTAGCGTTCAACGTATTCGGACATGTCCGCAGTTTCCGGGTCAATGAGTCCGTAATAGTCTTCCGGAGAGAAGGTGGTTCTGCGCGTGTAAATTCCGGCCAGGTCTGCTGCATCAAGCTCGGCATAACCCGTTAGTTTTAGACCGCACGCGAAGCAGTTGAAAACCCGCGGAGTGACGGACTGCCTCACCTCGATCTCTTGGTCTCCGTGGTTAACTCGCTCGGGTCCAAAGGCGTCGCCCTCAATCGTCGCGTCCGATCCACACGCTGGGCAGGTAACTTTATGATGCCGCTCATACACAAGTTTCGCCACTCGAGCTCTTGCTGAATCTGCGGCAGCCTGGCGGTCAGCGGGATCCTTCTCGTCGAACACCCGCCTGCCGCTGGCCGCCGAAGGCTTCGATCTGGCCTCCTTGCATTTTCCCCAGGTCAACCAGAGCGGCTGCGTGAAGGTGCTGACCAACTTCTATTCGACGCCATTGCCGGTGGGAACACCGGTCCAGGCCAAGGTCTACTCGGCCTGCGTGGAGATCTGGCACTCCGGACGGTGCGTGGCCCAGCATGAACGTTGCTACGGACGTCATCGGCAGGTTCTGGAACTGGATCACTATCTGGACGTGCTCGTGAAGAAGCCCGGCGCCATGGCCGGATCGACGGCCCTGGAACAGTGCCGCGCTCAGGGCCGCTGGCCCGCCAGCTACGACCGCTTCTGGTCCATGGTCAGTGAGCGGGAAGGCCGGCGGGGCGGAACGAAGGCGATCATCGAGGTTCTGCTGCTGAGCCGCACTCATGGAGCTGTCCGCGTGCGCCAGGCGGTCGAAGAGGCGCTGGAGATGGGAACTTCCAGCCTGAGCGCGATCCGCTATTTGCTCAACGTGGACTGCCGGCCGACAAGCTCAGAAGCGGCTGCCGTCGAGATTGGCGAGTTGCGCCGCTACGACCGCCCGCAACCCAGCATGGAAGGCTATGAGCAGCTGAGACCGAGCTGGGCCGAGACGCCACAGACAGACTCAGCTTCGCCGATGGCGAACTGGCCGGTGGCAACGGAGGTGGTCCAGTGAGCACATCCCAACCGATCCAGGAGGCCGCCATTCAGCAGTACGCGCGGCAACTCTATCTGACGACCATCGCCGACCAGTTCGCCAGCCTGGCCGAGGAAGCCGTACGCAAGAAGCAATCGCACCTGAGCTATCTGGAAGCGCTGCTCGAAGCCGAGGTCGAGGAGCGCGATCGCCGGGCGGTGATCCGGCGCATCAAGGAGGCCCATTTCCCGGCAGTGAAGACGCTTGAGGAGTTCGACTTCCAAGCGGCGCCGCATATCCCCGCGGCCCTCATGAAGAAGCTGAGCGAGGGCGAGTATCTGGAGCGCAAGGAACCAGTGATTCTCCTTGGTGAAACAGGCACGGGTAAGAGTCATCTTGCCGTCGCTCTGGCTGTCGCCGCCTGCCGGCAGCGCAAGCGAGTGCGCTTCACCACAGCCGCGGAGATGGTGACCGAGATGATCGAAGCGCAGAGCCAGCTGCAGCTGACGCGGGTGCGTAATCGCTGGATGCGCTACGAACTTGTCGTCGTTGACGAACTCGGGTACGTCGTTATGCCGGATGCCGCCGCGGAGCTGCTCTTCCAGGTGATCGCTGGACGGGCCGAACAGGCGGCGGTGATCGTGACAACCAACTTGCCATTTTCCGAGTGGCCCACCAAGATCCCCAACGCGCGGCTGTGCAAGGCCATGCTCGACCGCCTGACCGACCGCGCACACATTATCGAGACCGGCACCGAGAGCTACAGGTTCCGCAGAACCATGGCACGGAAAGGCGGCAAGGCATGACGAGCAGGCAGTGGTACTACGCGCATCTGCGCTGGGCGGTGATGGTCGAAGGCAAGGAGGGGCTGCGGGAGTGGAAAGAGGCAGTCCACATCTTCCTCAGCCAAGACGAGCAGACAGCCTTCCAGCAAGCTCTGGAGATCGGACACCTGGGCGAGGATGTCCACAGCGAAGGCCGGCGGGAAGTAGAGACCAGACTGGCAGAGGTCGTGAGACTCGATTGCCTGGGCAGCGACCGAACCCAGTTCGAGGTCAGGTTCGGTTCAAGTAAGGCCACCGAACGCCTGACCTTCGATCACGTCTTCACACCGCAGGCGCACATGCCCGAATCCGCCTTCTAAAACCGCTTCACCACGGGAGCGGCGCTGCCCCGTGTTGGCCTTGGCTCCAGTCGCCCTCCGGGCTCCTTCCGCCAAGGCCAACACGGAATGACAAATCACGTTCCTTCAGGTGGGGCCAGATCACACCATCGAAAGGGGCCAAGTCAAGTTGACGAAACCAAGAAGATGGGTGCCCCAGGTCCCCCCGCTTTTGGGGACCTGGGAGACCACCGCAGCCGGCCGGCGACAATCCGCGCTATCCTTACTCGTTATGACGCGTGGACTCGTCCGTTACCAGCAAACCGGAGACTTCCACTTTCTCACTTTCAGTTGCTACCACCGGTCCGCCTATCTGGCGAGCGCGAAGGCCTGCGCCCTGTTCGAGTCGGCTCTCGAGCGCACGCGCAGGAGGTTTCGCCTCGCGATTGCGGGCTACGTCGCGATGCCGGAGCACGTCCACCTGCTGGTGAGCGAGCCGCGTGAAGGCGATCTTTCCTCGGCGGTGCGCTCGCTCAAGCTTTCCGTCTCGCTGCGCAGCGTCGAGAGGCCTTTTTGGCAGGCGCGTTACTACGACTTCAACGTGCGCAGCGAGGATAAGTTCACCGAGAAGCTGCGTTATATCCATCGCAATCCCGTGGCTCGCGGCTTGGTGACAAGGCCCGAAGATTGGCCGTGGTCGAGTTACCGTCATTACGCGACCGGCTTACGGGGAGAAGTTGAAATTGAGTCGTTCTGGACTGCGGCGGAAAGAGGGAACGAGCTTCCCGAGGGCTTCGAGATGAAGAAACCGGCAGGGTGAGTGTCGTGGTCTCCCAGGTCCCCCAAAGCGGGGGACCTGGGGCACCCGGCACCCGGCACTGGTCGAGTTACTGCCATTACGCGACCGGACTACGCGGAGCCGTTGAAATTGAGTCATTCTGGACTGCGGCGGAAAGAGGGTACGAGTTTCCCCAAGGCTTCGAGATGAAGAAACCGGCTGAGTGAGTGTCGTGGTCTCCCAGGTCCCCAAAAGCGGGGGACCTGGGGCACCCGATCCACATTCTTTTGTGGAGTTCTTCGGCACGACTGAAGTCGTGCCCTGACACAAAGCACCATCCGCGAGCGAATTTCCTCGGCAAAATTTCAATTATATTTGGTTAGTTCTCTAACCGCGTGAATTTGTTCCGGTTTGGATCTGAGCTATCCCAGGTTAGGCGCAAAAACTAGAGACGCGCCGAACCTGGGGCACCCAGGATTTGGTACATAATCAAGCGGTCAGAAACCTAGTTGCGCGGGGAGCGGGCATATATTTCTCACTGGGGTGAAGCGATGAGCCGTTCACAGAGAAAATCCTTTACCGCGCTTCTCGAAGCGGATGGGACGCAGCTCCGATGGGTCATCGCCCGCGTCCCTTTCGATGTAGCCAAGGCATGGCCGGTGCGGAAGCGGCTGCGCGTGCGCGGAGAAATCGGAGGCTTCGCGTTCCGCACTTCGCTCTTTCCCGATTGTGGTTCGCGCCCAGGTCCTGGTACAGAGTGCCGTCTTTGAGC
>JBOGLX010000139.1:0-18521 GCA_050745765.1 Occallatibacter sp.
TCCATCGTGGAAAAGCTGTCTCGCTGCCGACAGACACTGGAGCAGATCCAGCCGGGATGCACTCTGCCGCGCACTCGAAAAACCAAACAATCCGGTTGTCCAGTTATATAGTGGACACTACACTAGCCGCAAAAACAAAGACGCGGCGAGGGTGGGGCACCCGAATGTTCAATTTTTTGACTCTACGCCATGAGGAGAGATGCGCTAAAAGACGTTCACATCCAGTCCGGCAATAAACTGAATGCCCTGCACCCGCAACTTGGGCAGGCGACCATCGTGGGTCAGGAATAAATCCACGCCCGCCGCCGCCGCGCAGGCCAGATGCATGGCGTCGGCGGGGGTGACCTTTGCTGTGGCGCGCAGACTGGCGAATTTTGCGGCCGCGCCGCGGTCGAACGGCAGCATCTGAACCAGGCCGCTATCGAAAAACTGCTCGACCTTCATGCCGATATCCGCCCGATTCCCCTTCAGTGGACCCACCAAAACCTCGCCCAGGGACAGGTAACTTGCGCACAGCGCGTCCCCGCGGTCCTGCATGGACTGAAAGATGAAATCCACCCTCGGCGCGTAGGCGGGATGGCTTTCGATCCAGTAGATGAAGAGCATCGAGTCCCAATAGATCCGGCTCACACGAGGTCCTTCTTCTCCGCGCCGTAGAAGGACTCCAGCTCGCGCTTGAGCCACGCTTCTCCGCCGCCTTCCGCGTCATAAAGCCCTTGGCCCGAGCCCCGCAGAGCATAGAAGAGGGCGACCCCAGGGTGCTCTTTCGGCGCGGTTTGCGCCGCGCTGCCCGCGGCAACCGGCGGCTGCGGCTCGTTCAGGTCGACTGCATAAGTCACAGTAAGCGTCGTTCCCCGCCCGCTCGGCGGCCCCTGTTTGGAACTGACCTTCACACCAGCCTCCTTTTCCAGGATCTTCGACTCCATCACCTGGCAGACGTTCGGCACACGGTTGCGCAGCCCAAGCTCGCGGTGAATGTCTCCAGCTCTGAGCGTCACCAGAGTCTCCTTCTTCCGGCGAGCGGGATCGAAGTAGCGGACGCGCATGTAATGGCGGATGTTGCTGGCGTTGGGTCTATGTTGTGCGTTTTCTTGAGACATGAACATAACATAACATACGGGCAGAAATGCGGTCAAATTACGAGCTAAGCTCTTGTTCCACAGCAATTTAATATTGCTTCGCCGAATTTCTCGATTTTGGCGGGGCCGATGCCGTCGATGGCGAGGAGTTGATTGGGGTTCGAGGGCCGCATTTGCGCCACGGCAATCAAGGCGCGATCGTGGAGCACCACATAGGCCGGAACGCGGAGCCGTTTGGCCTCGGCTGCGCGCCAGGAGCGGAGTTTTGCGGCTAAGGCTTCGGCTTCCGGCATCATCGGCGCAGGAGCAGGATTCGCCTGCGGCGTTTTGGCCGGCAGCGAAGACGCCTTTTTCGATCTTGCAGGCGGCGCGGACCGATTACCTGCCCGGCTACCGAACTCTTCCACAATTCCGTCGCTGACCAGCAGCGGCAGAGGCGTGGCCGCCCGCACTTCAAGCCCGGCAGACGTTAGCCGCACTTTGCGGAAGCGAATCACTTCTCCATTCTTCTCAAACTCCGCCTCTTCGATTTCGATCAGCCGCGCCCGCACCATGGCGTCGAGCAACCCGTCGAAGTCGTTGCGGCGCCAGCGGCCTTCGGGGTCGAGGCTGCGCTGGAGGGTTCCGGCGGCTTTGTAGTCGACCGGGCGCAGCGCGTCGACGATGGCCTGCGCCATTGCGCGTTCCCTGGCCGAAGCGCGGCGGAACTGGCGCAGCACGGCGCCGGCCGGATCGCACGCATCGCAGACGCCGCAGGGACGGTGGCCGTCCTCATCGTCGCCGAAGTGGCGCACCAGCGCGGCCATGCGGCACTCGGTCAGCGCCGTGTAGCGCAGCACCTTCTCGAACTCCTCGGCGCGGAATTGCGCTTGAGCCGAGTAAGTCTTCTTCCAGCCTGGGCCGCCCTTGGTCGCGTTGCCGCCGTAATCGACGCGCGCGCCGCCGTGAATCTGGAGCTTCTCTAGGGCTTTGTCGAAGGCTTCTTCGCCTAGGGGGGACGCGGCGCGCAGGACCTCGACTGGCTGGAGGTCGTCGTTGAGCGACTGGAAGACGCGCTCCAGGTGCTCGGCGGGCGGATAGTCGCGGTTGAAGAAGAAATCGCGGGTGCGCTGGTCGGCATAGGAGTGCATGAGGTAGGTGCGGCTGGGAGCGCCATCGCGGCCGGCGCGGCCGATCTCCTGGTAGTAGCCTTCGAGCGAGGCGGGCAGGCCGGCGTGAACGACGGTGCGGATGTCGGCCTTGTCGATGCCCATGCCGAAGGCGATGGTGGCCACCACCACTTCGAGCTCGCCGGCCTGGAATGCGGTCTGCACGCGCTCGCGCGTCGCGGCGTCGAGGCCGGCGCGATAAGCTGCCGCCCGCACCGTCCGCGCCAACTCCCCGGCCAGCGCTTCGGACTGCTTGCGCGAAGTGGCGTAGACGATGGCGGGGCGGCGCGTGGGGTCGGCGAGAAGGCCGCAGATGGCGCCGGCGCGCTCGGGGATGGGGACTTCGACGACTTCAATGGCCAGGTTGCTGCGCCGGAAGCCGTGGATGAATTTGATGGGATCGACCATGCCGAGCTGGGTAAGGATGTCGGCCTGGACGCGGGGCGTGGCGGTTGCGGTGAGCGCCACGACAGGCGCGTAATTGCCGGTCGCGGAATCGGACGCGCCGCGCAGCGCCGGCAGGTACTGGCCCAGCATGCGGTAGTCGGGGCGGAAGTCGTGGCCCCATTGGGAGATGCAGTGGGCTTCGTCGATGGCGATGAGTGCCAGCTTGCGCTTGGCCAGCATCTCGGGGAAGCCGGGAACGCGAAGGCGCTCCGGCGCGATGAAAAGGAACTGGAGCGAGCCAGCGAGGTAATCGACGCAGGACTGGCGGGAGGCGGCGCGGTCGAGGCCGGAGTGAATCCGCGCCACGCGCAGGCCGAGAGCGGCAAGTTTTGCCGCCTGGTCCTCCATCAGCGCGATCAGGGGCGAGATGACCAGCGCCGTGCCGCCGCGGGCGATGGCGGGGAGCTGATAGCAGAGGGACTTTCCCGCCCCGGTGGGCATGACGAGGAGCAGATCGCGGCCTTCGATGGCCGCGCGGCAGACGGATTCCTGGTTGGCGCGGAAACACGAGAAGCCGAAGACCGATTGGAGGAGGTCGGCGAGTTCGACGGGATTGGAGGTGATCGTCAATGAAAACGCGCCCGGCGCGCGAGGAATCGTCGGAGGCAGCGGGCGTCTCTATTCACTTTATTGGCAAATGACGGGATTGACCACCGGGTGCGTCTGGGCGAACAGCACGGAAATCTGTCCTCACAAGGGGTCAGGCCGCGAGGCAGGTTCACTCCTCCATACCGCCACCCCCTTGTCATTCGCAAAGATGGAGGCGTGTGCCCCGTTCATCGCGGCTTTATCGCGATGAGCGGGCCTCGAAGCCATGCCGTCGACTCCGGCTCAATCTCAACCGCCCCTCGAATACCTGTGGGATGGTGGAAAAAGCTGCTCCGTCGGCACTGCTCGAGCATTCAGCGGGAACAACTGAAGCTGAGTTTAGGCCTTCTGAAACCCGTTTCAGACCCTACGGCATGGTCCTATCTTAATCTTGCCGCGACATTGCCCGAAGACCCGCTCATCGCGATAAAGCCGCGATGAACGGGGCACAGCTACCTGCACCTGACTTCCTATGGTCTGAAATTCGTGAGTGGGACACCTGCCAATTGCTGGACTCTCACGGTCCGATTATTCCTCCCCTATATCCTCGTGCCAGACCTCGGGATGGGCGGCAATATAGCCCTCGATGAGCTCGCGGCAGTCCGACCTGTCCAGGTCGATGACCTCGACGCCGTTTTCGCGCAGCCAGTCGAGGCCGCCCTGGAAGGTGCGGCTTTCGCCTACGACTACCGCGCCGATGCGGAATTGGCGGATGAGGCCGCTGCAATACCAGCAGGGCGCGAGCGTCGAGACCATAACCAGATCGCGATAGTTGCGCTGGCGGCCGGCCTTGCGAAAGGCGTCGGTTTCGCCGTGGATGCTGGGGTCGCCCTGCTGCACGCGGCGGTTGTGGCCGCTGCTCAACAGCTTGCCGGCGCGCGTGAACATGGCGGCGCCGATGGGAATTCCCCCCTCGGCCAGGCCGTAGTGGGCCTCTTCGAGCGCCACGGCCAGCATCTGCTCGCATAGATCTTTGTCGATCATCGGGTTCCTCTAAGAGCGTTTCCAAAAGATGAATATCAATCCGGTCCCGGCGAAGGACGCGGCCCCAGCGAAAGTGACCGATAAGATGCGAAAAAACGCCGTAGCGGCTAAAAGAGCTTGCGGAAAAAGGCCCAAATTTGGCTTGAATCGCAGCGCAAGCGAAGCAGGGGCTAAAGCCCGAGTCTTTAAAATGAGTATCTTCGGCGCGACTGAAGTCGTGCCCTGACACAAAACTCTGCCCAAACGGAGTTTTCCGCAACTGTAAAGCCCACGCTTATTTTCAGCGGCTTGCGGCACCCACCCTTGCGAGAGAAAAAAGTCACAAGAGCCTGTCCTGAGCTTGCCGAAGGAATGGGGCAGAGCCGTTAATTCTTATGGAGGCTTGCTAACTAATCCTTTAGTTGGTAGTCTTAACAATCGAAAGGCCAGGTAAAGGCCCAGGGACGGAGTAAGAGCCGGAGCCGAAGTCAGGCCATTTGGAATCAACGCGATAGATGCCGCCGAAAAAATCCAACACGCTGACCGAAGCCGAGCTGAGGCTGATGAAGATTCTGTGGCGGCGCGGCGACTCGGCCGTCACCGACCTGGTTTCGGCCATGCCCGAGGGCGAGCCTCTGGCCTACAATTCCGTGCTCACTACCATCCGAATCCTGGAACGCAAAGGCTACGTTACGCATCGACAGGAAGGTAGGGCTTTTATTTATCGCCCCTCGGTGGCCGAGCACGAAGCCAGCCGCTCGGAGGTCCGTCACGTCCTGAGCCGTTTCTTCGGCGACTCGCACGAGCGGCTGCTGCTTTCGTTGCTGCGCGATGAGGAGATTACGCCCGAGGAGCTTGAACGCCTGAAGGAGGCCATTCGCGAAGCCTCGCCGGACGGTTCTGAAGAGGCCGGCGCGGGAGAGATCGAGATTTAGTGCTCAGGAGAAATCGAGATTTAGTTGGTTAGCAACGGCTCAGTTTGAGCAGAATTCGAAGGGTACGGGCTTCAGCCCGTACATAAACTGCTGAGAAACAGGCTGGGCTTTAGCCCCTGAGGGACGAGACCTTTCAGACCGAGCCAATACGAATTAGTTAGCAAGGATTTTGCAAAGAGAGATTGAGTTCGATGCACCCTGCCGCATTTCTCCAACTCGCGCTGAAGGCCATTGAAAACGCGGCGGCTGTTTTGCCGGTCGCGTGGCAGGGCTTTGCGCAGCAGGCTGCGGCGATGGCGTTGACGGCTCTTTGGCAGGGCGCGGCCGTGGCCGTTGGCTTGGCGATTTGCGTGCGTTTTGCTCCGCGCAGCTCGGCGGCTCATCGGTTTGGGCTGTGGGCATGGGGATTCGGCGCTGTGATTGGCTTAGAGTTTCTTCCTCTGCTCTGGCGGATTTTGGCCGCTCCGGCTGCCGGCGCAAATGCAGCCGCGATGAGCGCCGCGGCTTCGCCCTCGACGGCCAGGCCGTGGTTCGAGTTGGATGTGCGCTGGGGCCTTGCGATCGCGGTGCTGTGGATAGCCGCGTCTCTCTATCGCGCCGCCGACCTCGCCCACCATTCGCTCCGGCTGCGGAGGCTTTGGAAGAGGGCGACGCCGGTGGGGCTGCCGGTGGAGCTGGACGAACGGCTGGTGCCGCTCGCGGGCGCGCTTCGTCAAAAGGGCCGCCACGCTGCGCAGATTTGCACCACGGGCGACCTGGAACGCCCCGGCGTAATCGGCTTTTTTTCGCCGCGCATTCTCATTCCCGATTGGCTGTTTGTCCGGCTGACTCACGGCGAGCTCGAACAGATTGTGCTGCACGAGGCCGAGCACCTGCGCCGCGCCGACGACTGGACCAACCTGCTGCAGAAACTTTGCCTGGTTCTCTTCCCTTTAAACCCCGCGCTGGCTTGGATCGAGCGGCGCCTTTGCCGCGAACGCGAGATGGCCTGCGACGACGGCGTCATCCGCATCACGCGCGCGCCGCGGGCCTACGCCGCCTGCCTCACCAGCCTGGCCGAGCGCGGATTGCACCGCCGCACCGAGGCGCTTTCTCTGGGCCTGTGGCAGCGCCGGCCGGAGCTGGCGCACCGCGTACACAGCGTGCTGCGGCGCAAAAACTCGCCGCACCCCGCGGCTGCGCGCGCGGCGCTCGCCGCGATCGGTTGCGGCCTCGTGTTTGGCGCCGTGGAGCTGGCCCGCTGTCCGCAGTTGTTTGCCTTCGTGGAGCCGCAGACCGCGGTTGCCGCGCAGAAGCGCGCGCCGGTTGAGGCGCGCAATGTGCCGCCGAAGCTCGAGGATGCGCATCGGGCGCGGGTGCGGTCGGCTGCCCGCATCCACGCGCCGGTTCTTTCCGCGCAAGAGACGCGCCGAGAGATGCGCCGAGAGACGCATATGGATGCGGAGATTCGCGTTACCGCGGGCGCTGCCGGAATTCGCGCTGTGGACACATCCGCGCGGATGCGGTCAGGACAGCCGGCGCTGGAGCCCGCGCTTCGCGCTTCGAGCCTTCGCGCTTCGGGCCTTCGCGTTTCGAATCGCCGGCCAATGGCGGAGCCGGCGCAGGCGATCGCCGGACCTGCATCGGAGGCGGCAATTCATGCAGAGCTGTTGAAGGCCGAGCCCCGTGCGGCGACTCCGAGGACTCAAAAGCCGGTCCCGACCCCGGCCCTGGCCCCGACCGAGGAACAGAGCTGGATCGTATTCACAGCCTGGGAGCAGGTGCGGATCCCGAGCGGCAGCCCGGCCTCGGACGGTGAAGCACCAGGCAACGGGCCGGACGCGGGCGCAAAGGCGGTGGCAGCCGTGAGCAAGCGCAAACCGCAAACCCGCACCTCAACTTTAAGCACACGCCAGATTATGGTCACCCGCCTTCTGTTCAGGATCTATCGCAGCGATCCAGCGCAGAAGCTGCCCGCCGGCGCAGTAGTCGAGGACGGCTGGCTCGTGATCCAACTTTAAACTTCAACTTCGAATCCAAAGAGAGGTAATCATGAAGCCGCCAACTAATTCATTAGTAGCCAAGCTGAAGAGGGCCGCCGTTCCCGCCGCAACGATTGCGGCGCTTCTGTTCGGCGCGTCCTTGTTCATCGGCCGCAACGCCGCGCAGGCCGCGGCCCCAACGGATCCGCCGCCACAGCTCAACGCCAGCACCATCGCCCCGCTGGTCTCGCTGAACGACGCGGTCGAAGCGGTGGCGGGACACGTGATGCCCGCGGTGGTGAACATTTTTGTCACCTCGAAGGCGAACACTGAGGAACACGCCCAGAACGGCGAAAACGGCGGAGGCGGCATGGGCGGCATTCCGCCGCAGGATCTGCCGCCGGAGTTCCGCCACTTCTTCTTTTTTGGACAGGGGAACGGTCAGCAGCAGCAGCCCCAGTACCAGCAGGCCATCGGCAGCGGGTTCATTATTTCGCCCGACGGCTACATTGTGACCAACCACCACGTGGTGGACGGCGCGACGCAGATTCAGGTGACGCTGCACGACCAGCGCATCTTCCCGGCCAAGGTGGTGGGCGTGGATACGCTGGACGACCTGGCGGTGATCAAGATCGACGCCACCGGGCTGCCCACGGTTCCGTGGGGCAACTCGGCGAATTTGAAGCCGGGCGAAACGGTGCTGGCTTTCGGCAGCCCCTTTGGCACGCTGCAATTCTCCGTCACGCGCGGCATTGTGAGCGCAGTGGACCGCGCCGTGAATCCGAGCAATAATGCGCGCGCGCCGCGGGATTACATCCAGACGGACGCGGCTATTAACCCCGGCAACTCCGGCGGCCCGTTGGTGAACGCTTACGGCCGCGTGGTGGGCATCGACACGTTCATCTATACGAGCAGCGGATCGTTCGCGGGCGCGGGCTTCGCCATCCCCTCCGATCTGGCCGAGCACTACGCCGGCGAGATCATCAAGACCGGCAAAGTGGTGCATGGGTTCCTGGGCATCGACATCACCGACATCAGCCCCGTGAACGCGCATTTCTTCAACGTGCCGACGGCGGCCGGCGCGCTGGTTGAACAGGTTTCGCCCGACACCCCGGCGAGCAAAGCGGGATTCGAGCGGGGAGACGTGATCCGGGAACTGAACAGCAAGCCGATCGAGAACGCCACCGACCTGCAGGTTGCCGTCAGCGAAATGGCTCCGGGCACGGCGATCAAGTTGGGCGTTTTGCGCGACGGCAAGCCCATGACGCTGAATGCGACGGTGGGCGTATATCATGCCAGCGGCCAGGAAGCCGAAAACAACGCACCGGGCCAGACCGGTCATGTGCAGCTTGGCATCAGCGTTGAGGGCCTCACTCCGGCATTGCGCCAGCAACTGAACCTTTCCGGCGACGTCGAGGGCGTGGCCATCCAGGGCGTGCGCTCGGGCAGCGCGGCGGACATTGCCGGCCTTGGGACGGGCGAAGTGATTATGCAGGTGGACCGGCATCCGGTTACAACGGTTCAGGAGTACGAGGACCAGATGCAGAAGATCCCGGCGGGCCAGAATGTTCTTCTGCTGGTGTGGACGCCGCAGGGCACGGCTTACGTGGTGATTCAGCCGAATCAGACCATGCCCAATAACAACGGGCCCAATAACAACGGGCCCAATAACAACGGGCCCAACAATGGCGGGCCGAACAACAACGGCGACAACAACCAGTAAGGCAGAAGAACGCAAAGGGCCGCCGCATTTGTGGAAGGGTGCGGCGGCCGGCGTTGCGGGACTGCTAGCCAAATATTTTTGAAATTTTGCCGAGGAAATTCGCTGGAGGATGAGGCTTTGTATCAGGGCACGACTTCAGTCGTGCCGAAGAACTGCAGAAGAGAATGTGGGCTTTAGCCCCTGCGGGAATGTGCGATTGCAACCTGACTCAACGGTTAAACGCGACCCGGTTTGAAATTCCAATTTTTCGTACTCGTTTTGTTCAACATGATTCCGGCAAGAACCCAAGAGTTGAAGGCTGCGTCTACATCGCTGCGGGGCTTTCGATGCCCAGCCAACTGAGCGCGACGGCTAACTCGCGCAGCGCCATGGCCGCTGTGGCCAGCAGCATCGACTTTCGCGCCGCGTCCTCTTCGGTGAGGATGTGGTGGCGATGGTAGAAGTTATTGAACTCCTGGGCTAGCTGGAAGGCATGTTTGGCGAGGTAAGCCGGCTCGGAGGTGGCGATTGACTGCTCGAGCACCTGCGAGCGCCGCGAAGCGCGAAACCAGAGGGCCCAGATGTCTTCATTGGCTTCTTCGTCAAGATAGGCGGCCAAACTGGATCGATCCAGCTCCGCTAACTCCGCTGACTCCGCTTGCTCGGCTAACTCCGCCAGCACGGCCTCCGGCTCCACGCCCGCTTTGCGAAAGATATTCCTTGCGCGGACGACGGCGTACTGAATGTAGGGTCCGGTCTCGCCTTCGAAGCTGAGCGCATCCTTGAAGTCGAAGGCGATGACCGAATTGCGCGTGAACTTGAGCATGAAGTAGCGCAGCGCGCCGATGGCGATCTGCTCGGCGATCTTCTGGCGCTCGGCTTCGTCGCGGCCAGTCTGGCGGGCTTCAACCTCGGCTCGAGTGGCGGCGATGAGCTTGTCGATCAGGTCGTCGGCCTTGACGCCGAACCCTTTGCGGCCGCTGACTTCGATGTAGGGACGGGCGCGGTCTTCTTCAGCGATTGCGTAGCCGAGCTCTTCGGCACAGCGCGGCGTGAGCGCCACCATCTCGTAGCTCAAGTGCGTATAGCGGTCGGCCTCGGCGGCGTGGCCCATGCCGCGCAGAGCCTGGATCACGTTCGACTGCGGATCGGACTGGCGCGAGTCAATGACGTTGTAGATAGCCTGCGCGCCGCCGAAGTGGGGATGATTTTCTTCGCCGAGGACGGTCGAAATCCAGCACTCATGGCGGGGATAGGCGAAGAATGGCTTGTAGCCGAAGTCGCGGCCTAAGAGGCCGAATTTCCAGAGATGATAGGCGATGTCTTTGCCGACGTAAGTAACGGTCCCGTTCGAGCGCACGATGACCTTCGCGTCTTCGTCCGTGTCCTTGTCGCCGTTCTCGTTTTGGACTGACGAAGTTGCCGCGCCCGAAGTTGCCGCGCCCGAAGTTGCCGCGCCAGGTCGCGTCATCACCCAGCAGCCCTCGTTTTTGCCTTCGGTCTCGAAGTAAAGTACGCCGGACTGCTTGAGCTGTTCGAAGGCCGCATCCCAGAACTGGAGGTGGAGAATTTCGCTCTCGCGGGGAAGAAAATCGTACTCGATGCCGAGGCGCTGCATGGTTTCGAGATGGCGGCGCAGAACGGCCGTCGAGATCAGCTCGGCAATCTCGGCCGTCTCGTTGCCGCCGCGCTCGATCTCGTGCAGCGTGGCGTAGCGGAGCTGCTTGCGCGCGGCTCTTTCTTCTTCGCTTCCCTGTTCGTACCATTGCGAGGTGCGCGCGTAGAGGTCCCAGCAGTAGTAATCGATGCGCTGGCCTTTACGTTTCAGATCGTCGAGCAGCTGGCGCACGCCCGCAAGCGTCTTGCCCTCAAGATGGATGAAGCCGACGACGACGTCGGACACCTGGACGCCGGTGTTGTCGATGTAGTTCTGCACGTCGACTTTCGCACCGGCGGCGCGCAGCAGCAGGACAAACGTATCGCCGAGAATGGCGTTGCGCAGGTGGCCGACGTGCGCCGCTTTATTGGGATTGATGCTGGTGTGCTCGACCAATGCATAAAGCGGCGTTTTCGAAGGGTTCAGTGCTGGGTGCCCCACCCTCGCCACGCCTTTGTTTTTGTGGCTAGGGTGGGCGTTCGCATGTTCTTCGGCCACCATGCGCACGAGGTCCATGCGGACGAGACGCGCATTGATGTAACCCGCGCCGGCCACTTCGAACCCCGCGAAGCCTTCGAGCGGTCCGATTGCGGCAACAATCTCCTGCGCGATGACTTTGGGAGCCTTGCGCAGCTTGCGTGCGAGCTCGAATGCGACAGGCGTGGCTACTTCGCCGAAGCGCAAATCCGGCGGAATCTCCAACGGAATGTTTTCGAGTTCAAGTCCGTACTGGGCTTCGAGCACGGCGCGGACGCGCGCGGCGAGCCTCTGCTGCAATGCGAGATACACTTCGTTTGGCCTCTATGGCGATTCCAGAGGAACTGTACCCACCTGTCGCTGCCTCCCACCCATGCGACAGAAAAGAGTCGCATGGATGGGGCACGGGGCTTTGGGTACGGCAACTGTAGAACCGCCTTAAAATCCTCGATTTTCAAGGGTGATTTTAGCAGAGAGATGGTTGCAGCCTACCGGTTCCGCAGCCACGAAGCTGGAAAGCTGCCGCAATCCGATCTCGGCTTCGACGAGCTACGCCACGCGGCCTAGCGCCTTTGCGCGCTCGATGCGCTCTCGCCGCCGCGGAGTGTGAAGAGCTTCCCATAGGTCTGTCCTGCGCTGCGTGTTCAGCCAGAAATCGGCGGTGTTGCCCAGGACCCGCGCCAGCATCAGAGCGGTGTCCGCGGTGACGGCGCGGCGCCCGTTGCACAGCTCGTTCACGAGTTTGCGCGGCACTCCCATCGCTTCCGCGAGGCCACTCTGCGTCAATCCAAGCGGAGTAAGGAACTCCTCCACGAGCATCTCGCCGGGGGTTATGGGTTTTCTTTTTGTGTTCAGCATGTTTGCCCTCACCGGTAGCCGTGATTGTCGAGGTAAACCTCGGAAGCTTCGCCTCTGGTTCCGTCCCACAAAAAGACCAGCCGCCATTGATCGTTGACCCTGATGGAATGCCGCCCTGCCAAAGCGCCTCGAAGCTTCTCAAAACGATTGCCGGACGGGACGCGAAGATCCGCGTCCGACAGCGCATCGTCCAGAAGCTGCAATTTTCTGAAAAGCCTGGCCTCGAGGTCTGATGGAATGTTGCGGCTCCGCCTGTCGTGAACAAAGAAGTCCCGCAGCCATCGATCCCTGAAGCCGAGAATCATTTCGGCCGCCTCGCCGCTGCCCTATTGTACCGGACAACGGTACGAAATGCGAGGGTACGAAATGCGAGGGTACAACATGTGAGCCGAAATTGCGAACCTCATCGCTCGCAAAGCCGTCTGGCCCACCCGCGCACAGCCTCGGTCGTTATCGGCTGCCCCTGGGCGTCGCCGGCGGCCAACTGAATGGCCAGGCTTCCGATGGTCGAGCTCTCGGTCTCGCCGATCTCTACGCGCAATCCCGTCTCCTTCTCGGTCAGCTCGACAAGCAGCTTGTTGCGCACGGCGCCGCCGATCATGTGAATGCCTTCCAGGCGCCGGCCCAGCATCTTTTCGAGATTGGCCAGCGCCGACGCATAGCGAATGGCCAGGCTCTCGAAGATGGTTCGCGCGAAGAGCGGCTCGTTGCCGGGCTCATCGGGGATGGGCTCGAAGCCATGGCGCACCAGTTCCCTGTTAATGCGCTTGGGCATTTCGGAGTCGAGCATCAGCGACTCGGCGTCCATGTCGAGAACGCCGGTCCCGGAGTTGCACGCGGCAGCGCTTTGCACGATGTCCTCGATGCGCCAGGGACGCCCCTGCTCGGCCCAGCCGTCCATGCACTGTTTGAGCACCCACATGCTGTTGATGAGCGAGTGAAAGAGCAGCCCGCCGGTGGCCGCGCCAAGATTGGTATAGCCGGCGTCGTAGGCGTGGCGCGTGGTGATCGGCTGGGGGACGATGGCGCCCACCAGCGACCATGTGCCGGAGCTGATGTAGGCCGCGCGGCTCAGGTCGCCGGGAATGCCGGCGATCGCCGATGCGGTGTCGTGGCAGGCGGGTGCAATTAGTTGCGTATCGCGAAAGGCGTCGAGCGCGGCCAGCGCGGCAACGGATTGTCCGCCGAGCCGTCCCACCACGTCGCCCGCGTGCACAATCGGCGGAGCGGCTTCAAGCGGAAGGTCGAGCTCGCGGAAAACATCTTCGCACCAGTTGCCGGTTTCGAGATCCACGAGGCCGGTGTGCGTGGCGTGCGTGTACTCCGACGTGCGGCTGCCGCCAAGCCAGTAAAGGATGTAATCGGGAAAGGTAATCCACGGCGCGCGCGCGTCAATTCCGGCGGTGGGGTCGGCGAGCAACTGGTAAACCGTGTTCAGCCGCAGTGGAAAAGCGCCGGTGCGCCGGAAGAGATCGAAGGGCGGAATGACCATGTCCGCGGCTTCCTTGGCCTGGACCGTGCGCGTGTCGCGGTAGCAAAAAGGGTCGCGCAGAGGGTTCCCGTCCGGCGTCAGGCGCACGTAATCCACGCCCCAACCGTCGGCGGCAATTGAGGCAATCCCTTCCGGGGCGGCGGCGGCGGCCTTGCGCAGCCCCTCCTCGAGCCCGGCGAGAATCGCATCGAGCGGCCAGCACATCGACGCGCCGCGGTGTACGGGCCCGTTGGGAATGCGATGGACGACTTCGATTTCGGCGCGGGAATTTTTCCAGCGAAGCAGCGAAACGCGGCAGCTTTCGGCGCCTAAGTCGATGGCAACACGGGCGGGTTCCTGCATGACGGGGGGACAATCTCCACATTAGCTCAACGTAAAAATGCGTCCGCCAGACCACCGTCCACGGGGATCAAGTGGCCGGTGGTGCAGCGGGAGCGCGGGCTGGCCAGAAAAAGGATGGCCTCGGCGCAGTCGGCCGGCTCAATGGTCTTCATGGTCAGGGTGCGCTCGGCGTAGTAGGCGGCCAGACGGCTGCGCAGCTCCTCGTCGCTGAACGACTCCTGGAACGGAATGTTGTACCTGGTCAGCGAGGCCTTGACGCGGTCGCGGGGAAACATCGTGGAGCCTTTGACCACCGTAGCCGGGCCGATGCCGTTGACGCGCACGTTGGGCGCCAGAGCCACAGCCAGTTCGCGGATGAGGTGCGAAAGCGCGGCCTTGCTCACGTCGTAAGCCTCGCTGCCGCGCTTGGCGACGACCGCGTTTGCGGAGCTGGTGAAAACGATGGTTCCGTGCAGCCCCTGCTCCTGAAAGACCTTGTTGACTTCGTCGGCGAGAAGATAATTGGCGGTCACATTGACGTCGAGGGTCTTGGCCCAGGCCGCGTCGGGAATCACCGCGTCGGGCGCGGAAGGAAAGATAGCCGCGGTGTTCACCAGAATATCCACGCCGCCGAAGGCGGCAACCGCGGCTTCGATGGCTTTGGACACGGAATCGCGATTGCAGATGTCCACGCCCGTCGAAGCGAGCAGCTCGGCGGGAGCTACCGCTTTCAAATCGGAGGCGACCTGCGCCGCGCCTTCGGCGTGGAGATCGGCGATCATCACGTGCGCGCCGCGCACGGCGGCCATGCGCGCCAGTTCGCGGCCAATGCCGCTGGCGGCGCCGATCACCAGAGCCACGCGCCGGCTCAACTCTTTCTCCGGAGGCTGGCGGCGAATCTTGGCCTCTTCGAGCGCCCAGTACTCGATGCGGAAAGCCTCGACGGCGGGCAGCGCCACGTAATTGGTAAAGACCTTGAAGCTTGCCGGGTCCATGGTGTCGCCGCACTGCGGAACCCGCCCGGAGACCGGCCCTGAGGCGAGCAGACTTGCGCCCTCCATCACATGAATGGCGTTCGAGTAGAACTCGCCGACGATGCGGGCCTCGGTTTTGTTTTTGCCGTAGCTGAACATGCCCAGCCCCTGGATGAGGACGACCGCGGGGCTGGCGTCGCGCAGCGCAGGCGACGAGGGCGTGGCGAAGGTGCGGTAATAGGTGCGGTATTGGTTGCGGTAGTCGGCAAGGGCGCAATCGATGAGGCGCTTGAGCTCGGCGAGGCCGGCGCCGGCGGGCCAGTGAACGAACATGGGCCGGATCTTGGTGCGGATAAAGTGGTCGGGGCAGCTTGTGCCGAGGAAGGCAAGCTCGCCGGCGTGCGCCGAGTTGACGAATTGGAGCACGTCGGGCGCGTCGGTAAAGCTCGAAATCCAGCGGCGTTGCGCGCTGATGCGCCCGCGCAGGAAAGGAGCGATGGCGACGGCGAGATCTTTGCGATCGGCGCGCGCCCGGACGGCTTCGCCGCCAAAACGCACCGGTCCTTTGGCCGCCGCGTGGCGGTGGATGAACTGGCCGATCTGGTCGATGGTCGTAATGGTGTTGAGGTAGCACTCGCGCTGCGACTGGCCCCAGGTGAACAGGCCGTGGCCGCCGAGCAGGATGCCGTCGCAGCCGGGATTCTGCTTGACCGCGCGCTTCATCATCATGGCCAGCTCGAAGCCCGGCCGCTGCCACGGCAGCCACACCAGCGAGTGGCCGAACTCGCGGTTGAACTCCTCCATTTTGGCTTTGCCGTTGGCCGAGGCGGCCAGAGCAATGGCCCAATCCGGGTGCAGGTGATCGACGTGCGGAAAGGGCAGGAAACCGTGCAGCGGCGTGTCAATGGATGCAGCAACGGGGTTGCCGCCGAAGGCGCAGAGCGGGTACATCTCCGCCATTTCGTCTTCAGCGTCGACGCCCTTATAGATGTGCTCGAGGGCGAGCAGTTTGTCCAGGTAAAGGGTGGCGAAGCCGGAGCGGTTCATGCTGCCCAGGTCGCCGCCGGAGCCCTTGACCCACAGGACTTCGACGGGGTTGCCGGTCAGCGGATCGACGCCGGCGATCTTGGAGCTGGTGTTGCCGCCGGCGAAGTTGGTGATGCGCAGGTCGGAACCGAGGAGGTTGGAACGGTAGCGCAGCAATTCGGCCTCGTCGAGAGCCGCGGCTGCGCCCGCGTCCCAGCGATCCTCGAGAAACATAAGCCCGGAGGCAGCAGGAGTAACTAATGTCATAAGCACCGCGATGAGAGGAGTTGGAGAAGCCTCACTTAAATCATACGCTCTTGGCAAAGCGATTTCCCGGCGTGGGCCGGCGGGCGCAAAGGCATTGAAATGCATGGAGTTTCCCGAGGCAGGGACGGATCGGTTTTTTCCGACGAAGCTGCGGAATGCTGCCGCTGGGACAAAAAATCCCCATGGCAAGCGCCGGTTTTGCTCAATCGATCAGTTTCAAACGGCGCAGGTCGGATTCGGTCCAGCGCGCCTGAATTTCGATGATGCTTTTGAGCGTCCCGAGCGGGAAGGTGTCCGAGGAATGATGGAAGGAGAGGGTGACCCGGCGGCCGTCGGGATGCCGGTAGTGGCGGTGGCTTCACTTCTGCCGTTGAAGCTCGAAGCCGTCATCGTGAAGCGCGGAGGCGAGGTTGCGGGCGGCTGTGGAGCGGAGGCGCGAATAATCGACGCTCATACCGTGACCGCAACCACCGGCTCATTCATTTCCGAGATGCCCGGCGGCAGCGATTCCCTGTCCTCCAGCATCGATTCGATCGCCATCTGGGCCACTTCGCGGATGTTTTCGAGCGCCTCCTCCTTGGTCTTGCCCCAAGTGGCGCCGCCCTTTTCCTCGAGATCGGGAATATAGGCACGCCAAGCCTGTTCGTCCGGCTCAAGAATGACGCGAAATACGTACGATTTCATGTTTGCCTCCTCGTCTGGTTGAATTAAAGTCGAGAGGCTATGATACGGCCACTATCGACAGAACCGCAGTACCCAGGACCGCGTAGGCCTCTCGCACATGGCCATTGATCACCAGATAGACGAAAGCCACGATACAAGCCAGGAGACCAAGTGTTCCACAGACCATGCCCAGCATGGCATAACGGGCTTCATTGGCCTGTCGACTGCCGGCCATCTTTGCAATGACCTCAGCCTTAGCGTCGCTGAGGTCGAGAAACTGTTGTTTGGTCAGTTCGAGGAGAGAGTTTTCATCGTGCTTCATGCGGCTAGTGCGCGTGCCTTTCCTCGGAAACGGTCCGCTCCATACGCGCCATGAAGGTCTCAAGTTCGCGCGGGTCGAGGGCTCTTGTCTGCATGACAGTCCGCAGTTCGGTAAGCTCCTTCTTCAAAGTAGCCCGCAACGAGGAATAGTCGTCGGCAAAGATTCTAATCGGCGATCCCGGGATGCTCAGACCTCCCAAGAGGCGGGACATGGTAAACCCGTCGAACAACGAGCCCACATATGCTTTTGCGGAGGACATAAACGCTCCCACATCATCATTCTACCCCAGTGCTCCATTAGCGGCGTGCCGGCTTTGTGCCCCTGTTTCGAGGAGGTCCCAGCTTCTATCGGAACCGCAAGCCCGCCGCCCTTTCAGGGTCAGGCCTGCTCTTCCGCCCCCAGCGTCTCCGGCGTCACCACGCTATGGCGCACGTAGTTGTACGGGGGCACGGTGTAGCCGCGCAGCAGGGCGATGCCGAGCTGGATCAGGCGCGGCCCGTAGCTCTCGGCCTGGTGAGAGACGGAGCCGACGATGGGGCTGGCGCCGCCGCGCATCTCGTCGAGAACTTCGGGGATGCAGTCCTGGCCGACGATAGCGAAGTCGGCCTCGCGGCCGGCGGCGCGGATGGCGTCGAGGACGCCGAGCGCGCTGGAATCGGTGGCCGCGGCCACCAGCGTTCGCTGGCGTTTGGCCTGGCCGGCGAGAAATTCGATCATGGCGTGCTGACTCGGCTGCCTCATGCCGCGGCCCTCGATCTGCACGAAGCGGCCGGCGGGGATTCCGGTGAGCCGCTCGCGCATGGCGTCGAAGGCGCCGGTGATGCGGCTCTGCACAAAGCTGCCGGCCTCGGAGAAGCCCACGCCGACAACCCAGTCGGCGGTTCCTTTCCACTTGCGCAGGGCATGCTGCGCCAGCAGGCAGCCGGCCTCGTAGCCGACTTCGAAGTTGTCCACGCCGAAGTAGGTGGCGTTGGGGTGGGGGACGTCGATGGCCACCAGGGGAATGTCGGCCTTCTTGAAGATGTGGGCCACACGCGGCGCCATTGCTTCTTCCACCTGGAACTCGAGGGCCAGGTCGACGCGCTTGGCGACCATCTCGTCGGCGTTCTGAATGGCCACGTCGGGATCGTAGCGGTTATCGAGCATGAGCAGTTCCACGCCCGATGCGGCGGCCGCCGCGGTCACGCTCTGCGAGACGGCGATGGAAAAAGGCATCTCCGCACTCGAGGTGGCAAAGCCAAAGCGCAGCCGCCGCGGCCGCGAAACCAGCCGGTACTGCCCGTTTTGCATCTGCGCCACGTAGCCGCGATGCACAAGCGTCTTGAGGATGCGGTAGACGCTGGTCTTCGAAATATGAGTCATCCGATAAACGTCCTCGAGCGTGACCGGTGCGCTGTTCTGTTCGAGCAGCTCCAGCACGTCGAGCGCCTTGGAAAGAATCGGAATCAGGTAGAGCCGTTTTATCTTAGCTTTGGGCACGCAGAGGTCTCCCAGGCCGCCAACGGGGGTAATCGCAAGTTAGCAAACATCATAGTGCATCGACGAACGTGCGCGCCTGTGTACCGCACGGGCATGTTACATTTTTCTTCTATGAGGCAAAGTTGCGTGCGCCGCGTGCCCATACTTATACCGCTCCTGCTG
>JBOGLX010000140.1:0-17795 GCA_050745765.1 Occallatibacter sp.
TCCGTTTTTAGGCAATTTTAGCCTTACTTAAGGCTGTTAAAGGCTGCTTTAAGCCGTTGAAGACAATTCCGCGGCCAGCGGCTCCGAACGATACTAAAGAGGACACAGGAACCCTGGTTTCGCTCTAGAGCAGTCGCTGCTAGAGTGGTCCAATGCATCCTCCGGTGCGTCTTGTCGCTATCGATTTGGACGGCACCCTCCTGCCCAGTTCTTCGCAGGAGATCGGCCGCCGCAACGTGGCGGCGCTCCGCGCCGCGCAGCAGGCAGGGGTCACCGTGGCCATTGCCACAGGCAGGCGGATGGCCTACGCCGCACCCCTGCTCCAGGACCTCGGACTGCGAGCGGACATGCCGCTGATTACGTCGAACGGTGCAGTGGTCCGTACCCTCAACGGCGAAACCATTGACCGCGCTCATCTGGAAACGCGCGTGGCCCTCGGTCTGTGCGGATTGCTGCGCGAATTTGGGGCCCTGGTGTTTACCTTCGATAAACGGGGGCGCGGCGAGCTGGTGATCGAGGATCTGGAACAGGCAACCGGCCGCATGGCGCTCTGGGTCGAGGCCAACCGCGATGCGATTGAGGTGGTCAAACCGCTCGAACTGGCGTTAGCCGGCGAAAGCGACCCCATCCAGGGGATGGTCGCCGGCGGGGTCGCGCGCATGAAAGAGGCCGAGGCGGCCCTGAAAGCCAGCCAGTGGAGCAGCGAGTGCGAAAGCTCCCGCACCGAGTATCCCGCGCGCGACTTGTCGATTCTCGATCTTCTCCCCCGCGGCGTCTCCAAGGGCGCGGCGCTCCAGCGCCTCGCCGCCAGCCTGGGCGTGGACCGAAGCGAAACCATGGCCATTGGAGATAACTGGAACGATGCCGATATGCTGGAGTGGGCTGGGCAGGCCGTTGTAATGGCCAACGCCAGCCGCGAACTGCGCACCCTGGCCAAGCTCAATGGCTGGAAGCAAGCCCCGTCCAACGACCGCAACGGAGTCGCCGTGGTGCTGGAATCCGCTCTCGCCGGCTCCTCCGCGCCCGGCATTGCGGCGGGCGATTCTAACTTCAAATTGCACCGGGCAGGAAAACGCGGATGATGGCAGGCATAAAAAAACGGCTGGCGATTGCGGCAGGAGCACTTGCCGCTCTGGCCATGCTTGCGCCCACGGCCCCAGGCGCCGAGATCGTCACTCTCCGCAACGGTTTTGAGATAAGCTGCGACCATCACGCCCTGACCGATGGGCATATGCGCCTCTACCTCAGCGCCGGCGAGGACAACTACATCGAGCTGCCGCCCGCCGACGTCGCGGCGGTCGAGCGCACGCCCGATCCGAGCCCGCAACCCGCGGCATCAGGACCGCCGGCTGCCGCCGCTCATCCGGACGCCGACCCAAAGCTGACCTCCGCGGACCTTGAGGAGATGCTCGTCCAGGCCGGCCGACGTCACAATCTGGACGTCGACCTGCTGGCCAGCGTGGTCAGCGCCGAAAGCGGCGGCGATCCTCGCGCGGTCAGCCATGCGGGCGCCCAGGGCCTGATGCAACTGATGCCCGCCACCGCCGCCAGGCTCGGCGTCGAGGATAGCCTTCAACCCCGGCAGAATGTCAGCGGCGGTTCGGCGTATCTCGACACGCTTCTGACCCGCTACAAGAACAACCTGGCACTGGCGCTGGCCGCCTACAACGCGGGTCCGGCCGCGGTGGACAAGTATCGCGGCATTCCCCCCTATCGCGAAACCCGCGCCTACGTTGCCCGAGTCATTCACGCGTTCAATCGCCGCGTGCTGGCGCGCGAAGCCGCCGGGCGCGGCGCCAAGTCCTCCGAGGCCGATGCCGGCGGCCAAATCTTCCCGTAGCTCCTCCAAAATCTCCAGCCCAACAAGTACCATAGACTCTGGAACGGCGGCGCGGAACGGAGAACGCTTGAAAAAGAGTCGATTGATCCTGGGGCTGCTGGTACTGGCGGGGCTGGCGGCCATCGTGGTTTGGGGGCGGGGCAGGATCCATTTCGACTTCGCCCTGTTTCGCGCGCAATTGGCTCGCGCCGACTGGCGCAAAGTCGCCATTGCCGTCGTCTGCATCTATGTCGGCTACCTGTTGCGCTCCTGGCGCTGGGCCCGCCTGATGCAGCACCATAGAAAGGTTCCGCCGCTTTCGCTGCTGGGGACGCAGGTCGTCGGCTTCACAGCCGTGGCGCTCCTCGGCCGCGCTGCCGATCTGACGCGGCCCTACCTGGTGTCGAAGAAAACCGGCTCGCCGCTCACCACGCAGATTGCCGTGTACATTGTCGAACGGCTCTTCGACGCCGGCGCCCTGGCCGTCTTTATCACCACCGCCATCCTGGTGATTCCGCAGGGAGTCCTGCCGCATCCCGAGGCGGTGGACCGGGTGAAACACTGGTTTCTGGTCTTCACCGCGGGGGGAACGGTCTTTCTGGTTGCGGTGCGTGTGGCCGGGGGAGCCGTTGCCTCCTTTTTCGAGTTCACTTTCGGAGTCATCTCGAAAAAGCTGGGGCACGCGATCGGCAATAGAATCCGTATCTTCCACAACGGGCTGGACGCTATCCGGACGTTTTCGGATCTGGGCGTCGCCGCCGTATTGTCGCTGGTGATGTGGTTTCTGATCCTCCTGGCCTACAAGGAAACAGCGAACGCGTTTGTCGCCAACAAGCAACTGGCCACAATGTCGCTGGCCAAGTGCATGATTATCGTCGCCTGCAGCGGCGGCGCCAGCTTCTTTCAACTGCCCATCCTGGGCTGGTTCACCCAAATCGGACTCGTCGGCGAGGCCATCCACGACTTCTTCGGCGTCGCCCGCGAGGCCGCCTGGGCTTGCTCCGTCATGCTCCTGGTGGACACTTTTCTCAGCGTCCTGCCCGTCGGCCTTGTCTGGGCGCAATTCGAACACGTGAGCCTGCGCCAGGTAGCCGTGGAAAGCGAGCACGCCGGCGATGGATTGGTTGAGAAGGAAGCAGCGGACAAAAAGATCGCGCCTTAAATCGGTTCCAAGGTAGCCGTACCCAAAGCTCCGTGCCCCATCCATGCGGCTCTCTTCTGTCGCATGGGTGGGAGGCCACGAGCGCTGGGTATAGCATCCCTGGAATCGCTCTAGCGCAGGATAGTCGTCGCCGCTCCCCAAAAAACTCCGTCAAATCCGCGGCAATCAACCTGCATCCTCTCCCATCGCCACGCAGATAGCCGCCACATCGCCATTGCGCTTGCCCAGCGGCTACTCGTAACGCAGCGCCTCCGCGGGCAGAATCCGCGCGGCCGAGGACGACGGATAAAGCGTCGCCAGTAATGAGATGCCGATCGACACAGCGGAAACAATCACCCCATCGAGCGGACGAATCGCGAACGGCAGCGAGTCAATCGAATAGACGTCCGGCGAGAGCGGAATGTGGTAATGGCTGCCGGCCCACGCTCCCAGATAGCCGAGCAGCAGCCCCAGCGCCGTGCCCACAAGGCTGATCAAAAAACCCTGCAACAAAAAGATGCGGCGCACCTGGCCCGGCTCCACGCCAAAGCTCATCATCACGGCAATGTCGCGCGTCTTTTCCATCACCATCATGGTGAGCGCAATCAGAATGTTGAGCGCAGCCACCATCACGATCAGCGCGATGACGATGAACGTGACGATCTGTTCGAGCTTGAGCGCGTCGAACAGCGGCTTGTCCTGCTCGGTCCAGTTGGTGGTCATGTAGCCGGGGCCCGCTGCCTTCTCGATCGCTCGCGCGATCTCGGGCGCGTTGTTCACGTTGTCCACTTTGAAGCTGATCACCGTGATCAGGTCCGGCTCGCCGTAGAGCCGCTGCGCATCCTCGAGCCGCACCAGCCCCATCTCCGAGTCGTACTGATAGAACCCGGAGTGGTAAGTCCCCGCAAGCCGAAAGGCCTGCCAGTTGGGGATCATGCCTTCAGGCGTCAACTCGCCTTGCGGGCTCAACACAAGCACCGAATCGCCGATGGCCGCGCCAATGGTGTCGGCGAGATCTCTGCCCAGCAGGAGGGGGGGCGGTTGACCTCCAGGCGCAGAGGCAGACTGCGGCTGCAGGGCCTGGACAGCGCCCGGCGTGGCATGGGAAAGCAGCGTGCTCACTTTCGCTTCATCGTTGGGCAGAATGCCTTCGACCAGCGCACCGCCGGCGCGTGCCCCTTCGCCAACCAGGACCTGCTCCCAAAGCGCCGGCGACGCGGCCACCACGTGCGGGAGCTTGCTGAGCCGCGCCAGCAACGGCTCCCAGTCATGGATGCCCATGCCGTCTTTGGCCATCAACTGCACCTGCGCGCTGGTCTCCACCAACTTGCCCAGCAGGTCGCGCTTCATGCCGCTGGTGATGGCCAGTGCAATGATCAGCGCCGCCACGCCCGCGGCTACGCCCGCAACCGAGATCGCCGTCACCACGCCGACCACGGCCTGCCGCCGCTTGGCCCTCAGGTAACGCGACGCGATATAAAGCTCAAAGCGCATGGGGTTACTTCGCTTCCGCATGCTCGGCTTTCGAGTCACCAGCTCCCGAGTGCCCGGTTTCCGAGTGCTCAGCTCCCGAGTGAAAAACCGACTTGGCCAGGCCCACGTTGCGGTAACGGTCGTAAACGCGGACCGTAATCAGATGCTCGCTCACGCTTGCATTGAGCATCGACGCCGGCGCTACAAAGTCGTAGTGCTCGTGCTTGGAATCCGACAACCCGCCCACCGGCGCAACAAACTGCCAGGGCCCCGCGTCCACCGAGTACTGGGCCCGCGCAATCGGCGATGTTGCGTCGGTCGCGTCGAAGGTCACATGAACCCGCGGCGCGCAAGGCTCGTGCTCACATGCAGCCGCCTCCGCCGTCGCGCTCAGGTCTGTAACCGCGGGCGGCGTCGTATCGATCATGAAGCGGACGCTCACTTTGGAACCGGTCAGCGCCTCGCCCGGCGGCTCCGATGGCGCGTCCGACGCCACCACCTTCACTTCGTAGCCGCCGTCCGGGACCTGGGTCGCGTCAAAGCTAAAGGCCGTATCCGTGATTCCTTTTTTGAGCGGCCACCACGTGCTCTCGCCATCCCCGCGCAGGAAGACCGAATAGCTCAGCTTGTCGCCGTCTTCGTCGTGCGCGGCCCACCGCACGGTCACCGCGGTCCGATCCTTGATGGCGGAGATCGACGAGCTCGAGTCGTCGCTGGTGTCGCTTTGTGCGCCTTGAAAATTGATGTTCACCGTCTGCTGCCCGGCCATCTGGTTCTGCACATTGACGCGCGCGCCCGGAACCACCACAAGTTGATCCACAACTGGGACAGAGCGGACAGGCAGATAGTTGACCCCCACGCTGCCCACCACGCCCCCCGTGCGCAGAACGGCCTTCCACTGCATGAACCGTCCCGGCGGCGAAGCCACGGAGCCGTTGTTCAGCGGCAGCCAGTCCGTCCAGCCGCGCACCGGCTGCTCCACGTTGCCCGTGCGCGTTATAATTTCGTAGTTCGCCGAGCCGGGCTCTACCTCGACCTGGCCAAACCGCGCCAGCGCGCCTGCATCCAGCACGTCGCTCGCGTACTCATGCTTCTCGGTTGCGCCCATCAGCACCAGTTTGCCCGTGTTGCCCGTGCCGATCAGCAGTCCCTTCTCCGGGCTTGAAGTTGGCTCCTCTGCCATTGACAGGCCCTGCTGCGCATCCAGGTGCGCTACGTCGGCGTAGCTGCCATCCGCCTCAATGCGGTAGATGCGCCCGCGATTGCCGCTGAGCGCCAGCAACCCGTCGGGGCGCATGGCCAGCGCGTACACGATATCGTCCTTGCTGGCCCAAATCGTTCGCGGCGCCTGCCCTTCGGACAGCGCGTAGATCTCCGTCCCCGCGGGCAGCGTCGTGCTCTGGTTGGCCGCTTCCATCGATCCCGGCTGCACAATCGTAATGCTCACCGTGCCCACGCCCTGCACCGGCAGCGGCGGCAGGGGATTGTGCCCCTTGTCGCCCACGCCGGCTGCATAAATCGTCCCGTCTGGCCCCACCGCCAGCGACGTAATCTCCCGCTTCGGCGCTTCGTAAATCACGTAACCTTTGCGCTGCGCCCCCTTGCCCTGCACCCCTTTGCCCTGCGTATCAATGCGGTAAATCAGCCCCGACCCGTCCGAACCGGCAATCAGATTTCCCTTCCCGTCCCACGCCAGCGAGCGGATGTGCGCGTCGTCGCTCTTGAAGAACTCCTCGGGCTGCGCGCCCGGCTTGTTCACGTCCACGCGGTAGATAGCCGCGGGATTGCCCGTGGCGATGTAAAGCCTCCCCTCCGCGTCGAACGTCATGTCCCAGATGTAATGCGACCGATTGCCCGGCGCAGAAGCCTTGCCGCCGTCCGCGGCCTTTGAGGCGTCAAAAACCACCGTCGCCGCCGCCTCATCCTGCTTCGCCGTGGCGCCGGGATTCAGCTTGTAGACCTTGCCGCTGGGCAGCGTGGCCGCGTAGAGCGCGCCGTCCGGCCCGAGGCGCACCACCTGCACGCTCACGTCTTTGGTCTCGAACAGCGTGAACGGCTTGGCCCCCGGTTGCGGACCCACGCGCAGCACGCTCGCCGGCGACTCCGTTCCAAGATAGGCCGTGCCGCTCTTGTCCACCGCTATGGACCACACAAACGTCGAGGGCGTGGTCACAAGAGCGGTCAGTCCCGGACCTTCGTGCACGTGGCCGTCGCTGGTCAATGCCACCCCCGCCGGCGTGCCGTGCTCAAAATCGTCCAGCGTGGATTGAGTCCAAAGGTGAGTGCCCTGCGCAAGGCAAAAGTGCGAGAGAGAGAGTGACGCAGCGGCAAGCGCCAGCAGGAGCGCGGGAATTGGGACGGCAAAACGGCGGAGGCGCAAAGTGCGCAAGAATGCAAACATGCTGCCGTTGAGTCTACTAAAGTTGGCGGCAATCGGCCTATTCCCGAAAAGAACGATCGTCGATTTCGCCAGCTTTCATGCCTTCGGTTGGTTACAATCCAGAGCAGTTGGGCGAAGGTCCCAAAGACGGACCCCGATCGCGCTTTGAAACCGGCGCCGCGCTGCCCGAATTCCTGGGCGTCCAAGGTCCGCATAACGGCGTCCACGCTGGTGGGCCGCAGAAAAGTGGAGATCGACCGATGACTATCGTCTCCGGCGCGGGAGCGCCGCGCCAAACACGGCTCGAAAAATGGCTCAGGGTCAATCGCTCCACCAAGCTGGACGTAGCCGCGCAGGTTTACAACTCCGCCGACATGTCCGACCTGAACTACTGGCTGGAGATTGTTTTTTCGGCCGGCATCGCCGCCCTGGGCCTTGTCGTCAACAGCCCTGCGGTCATTATCGGCGCCATGCTCATCTCGCCGCTGATGGGCCCCATCATGGCCGCGGGCCTGGCCCTCGCCGCCGGCGATCTCTACCTGATCCTCAAGGCCCTTGCCAACCTGGTGGCCAGCATCGTGCTCGCCGTGGCGCTTTCGGCCTTCATCGTCTGGCTGTTGCCGTTTCACTCCGTTACGGCGGAGATCCTGGCGCGCATCAACCCCGATCTTCTCGATCTCGCCATCGCTTTGTTCTCCGGCCTTGCCGGCTCCGTCGCCGTGCTCCGCGCCGGCTCTCCTGAAGGCGTTATGACGCTGCCGGGCGTGGCCATCGCCGTTGCTTTGATGCCGCCGCTCTGCACCATCGGCTTTGGCTTGGGCAGCGGCGTCAACACCCGCATCATGGGCGGCGCCGGCCTGCTCTTCCTCACCAACCTCGTGGCCATCGTTTCCAGCGCATTCGCCGTCTTTCTCCTTGCCGGCATGAGCACGCCTGAAGTACGCCAGCGCGTCGAGGAACTGAGAAAAGGCGAGCCCTTCGCCTCCGTGCTCGCCGAGGGATCGATGGCCCACGTGCTGGCCAATGGCGGACAGTTGCGCTGGCGCATCCTGCTGCTCGGCATCCTGCTCGCCTCGATCGCGGTCCCCTTGCAGAAAGCCTTTGTCCAGGTCGCAGGCGAAACCATCCTACACAGCACCGTTCAGGACGTCGTCCGCAATCTGCTTCCCGCCGAAGCCCTGCTTTCCCAGCAGGTGGAAGTAGGCCGGCACACTGTCGCCGTCCGCCTCATCTCCACCCAATCCGTTCCCGCCGCAAAAATCGCCGCGGCCGAGAGCGAGATCGAGCGCCGCTCCGGCCGCAAAACCGTCATCACTGTCTCCAGCATCGCCAGCGAGACCGAGCTGGCCGACCTCGTGCAGCGCCTCACGCCCGCACCGTTGCCGCCGCCCAAGCCCAAGCCCTTACCGCTTTCCCAGTTGCAGCAGGAGTTCGTCCAGCGCGTGCAGCCCATTGTCGCCGCCGTCTGGCCGCCCCAGGCGCCGCTCGAAAGCTTCGACGTTCAACTCAGTCCGTCCGGCGCCGTCGTCGATGCCCAATACGCCAGCCTGCGCAAGCTCGACCCGATCGCCCTCGACATGATCCAGGCCCAGCTCCAGCAGAAACTCGATCTGCCTGACTTATCTCTGAAGGCAACCCGCGCTGCCGATTCCTACAGAATCCTCGAAGAAGCGAAGAAGAAGGCGAAGACTAAGGCGTCTCAACAGGCTCCAAAGCTCTAACCGCTACTCCCGCCCCGGAATTGCCCGCCCCGGAACTGAATGATGCGCCGCCGGTCGCGTTTCGTCGGCCGGTGCTCCGGCGGCGGCGCAAACTCCCGCATCGCCTTGCGCTCCTCGGCCAGCTTCATGCGCGCTTCCCTGCTCGCTTCGCTCTCGAGATAGAACCCCTGCGCCGCCGCAGCCGGACCGCGCGTCTCGCTAAGCAGCAACACCTCGATCTCGAACTCTCCGCCCTCGTTTCGCACCTGCAGTTTGTCGCCCATGCGCACCGCGCGCGCGGGCTTCGCCTCCGCACCGTTCGAGCGAACCCTGCCCTGCTCGCAGGCGCGCGCAGCCAGGGCCCGCGTCTTGAAAAATCGCGCCGCCCACAGCCATTTATCCATGCGCACGGAATTCATCCTGGAGGTTCGATCTGGAGGTTCGATCTATATCGGACGTTCAATATATATATCAGGGTTTACGTAAGGTCTTCCACATGTAAAGGTAACTCGAATCGCTCGACGTGGCCACACGCATCCCCTTCTGCCGGGTCGCGCGATTTAGCGCCGCGCGAAGATTCTCCTTGCTGTCCGGCAACTCCGCCAGCGGAACCTTCAGCGCCATGCTCGGCGCCAACCGGTTGATTTCGTCGATCAGCCGCGAAACGACCTTTTTATGCTTGCCATCGCGCCCTTTAGGCGCCTCCTGCTGATGAATCGATTGAAACACGATCGGAGCCGGTTCTTCCTTCCTTTCTTGCGTCATCGCTTTCCTCCTCTCTCTGCTCTCTGATGCGCAATCCCGTTTGGGCGTATGCACAAAGTGCCGTAAAGCTACGCAACCGGTAAAAATTTCCTGCTCACGTAAATAATTCGCAACCGACAGAGTAAAAATCCCTCTATTGGACGGGGAAAAATCCGCCAACCGTAAAATCCTCTAGAAATTTTATGATTCCCAAGAGTCTGCCCGTATGGAATGAAGCTTGCTACAGTGAAGCACGAGGTGCTTCTACGATGAGCCAAACACGAAAATTCTCCGCCGTGTCCACGGACAAAGTCTCATCGGCCGATTCCACCGAATATCGGCCCAGGGTCATGGTCGTCGACGACGAATCGGTGATCGCGGATACGCTCACTGAGATTCTTTCGCGCAGCGGCTATCCCGCCGTTGCTGCCTACGATGGCGCCGGTGCGCTGGAAACCGCGCTGCTTTCGCCTCCGGAGCTACTCATCACCGACGTGGTGCTGCCAGGCATGAGCGGCGTCGAGTTAGCCATTCAGATGCGCCGCATCTTTCCCGATTGCAAGGCTCTTCTGTTTTCCGGCCAGGCCTGCACCAACGACATGCTGGCATCGGCCGGCCACGCCGGCCACCAGTTCACTCTGCTCAGCAAACCCGTTCACCCCAACGACCTGCTCGCCTGGGTCGTGCAGAGCCTCGAGCCTGGAAGCGTGCAGACATCGACTCTCCCGAATTAAAGCGGTTCTCCAACTGGTGTGGAGCGAAGCCAATACAGCTAAGTGGCTTTTTCATCGAGAAAAAGCCACCTCGTACGATGCCTGAAATGCCACTTAGTAATTGGAGAATCGCCTTAGCTGGCGGGCTGCGCCACATGGAAATGTCGCCAGATCGTCTCCGCCGTCTTGCGCGGCACCACCGCCGCCAGCGACTCCGCCGTAGCCTGCTGCACGTCGCGCAGCGAGCCAAAGTGCGTCAGCAGCCGCTGCCGTGTCTGCGGCCCCACGCCCCGAATCTCCAGCAATGCGGAGCTTCGGTCCCGCATCGCCCGCCGCTGCCGGTGATAGCCCACCGCAAACCGGTGGCTCTCGTCGCGAATCAGTTGCACTAAATGCAACACCGGCGACCGCCGGTCCAGCACCACCGGCTCGTCTTCGTTGCCGTAGAGATAAATCACCTCTTCGCGCTTGGCGATCGAAGCCAGCGGCTGCGCCGTAAATCCCAGCGACTCCAGCGCCTCCGCCGCCGCATGCAACTGTCCCAGCCCGCCGTCGATGAGGATGAGCGAGGGCATGGTGGCGGGTTCTTTGCTTTTGGACGGCTTTTCCCCAGGGGCTAAAGCCCCGTGCGTTGGGGCGCTTTCTTCGGCACGACTGAAGTCGTGCCCTGATACAAAGCCTGCCTCGCTTGGAATTTTTCCGGAGTTTTCAGAGTCGTGCGCTTTCAAAAGAGATTCCGCAGCCGGATCGGCGCGGCTCAAGTCGTGCCCTTTCAATACACGTTCGCTCCCGCTGCCCGCCTGGTTTTGGCTGTTCTCAAGTATGCGCCGGTAGCGGCGATGCACCACCTCGCGCATCGAAGCAAAATCGTCCACGCCCTCGACCGTCGCCACCTTGAATTTGCGGTACTCTTGTTTGTTCATCTTCCCGGCTTCCCACACCACCAGCGACGCTACCGTCTCCGCGCCCTGAATGTGCGAGATGTCAAAGCACTCGATCCGCTTGGGCAGTCCGGGGAGCATGAGCGCATCGGCCAGCGCCTCCTCAATCGCCTTCCGCGAAGGCTCCAGCACGCGAAACCGCTGCGTGTAGGACTGCTTCGCGTTTTGCCCGGCGAGATCGACCAGCGAGCGTTTTTCCCCGCGCTGCGGCACGGTCAGCTCGATGCGATGGCCCGTGCGCTCGCTCAAAAGAGCCGCCAGCGTCTCGCGGTCGTCAAAGTCGACAGGCGCCAGGATCGACCGCGGGACATACTGCTGATCGATATAAAGCTGCTTGAGCAGCGCGCTGAAAACCTCGCCTGCGTTGATCTCCAGCCCGTTCTCCGCATCCCCGAGCTCCGGTGCCTGTTCCCTGCGTCCTAATCCCTGTTCCGCGATTTCTAGTCCCTGTTCCCTAGTCCCTAGTCTCTGCATTTGCAGGTCTTCCCAGAAAAACACCCGCCGGTCCACAATCTTGCCCGCGCGCATGTGGAACAGATTCACGGCCAGCGATCCGTCCTCATAGTGGTAGCCGAACACGTCCGCATCGTCATTCTGCTCGGCTGTAGCAATCCGCTGCTTCTCCTGGAGCTGGTGTACCGTCGATAGCTGGTCGCGCAGCCGCGCAGCCGCCTCGAACTGCTCCGCCTCGGCCGCGGCCATCATGCGCGCCGTCAGCGTCCGCTCCAGCTCGGCGTGCCGGCCCTCCAGAAAAAGCTGCGCATCGCGCACCGCCTGGCTGTAAGCCTCCGGCGTGGTCAATCCCTCCACGCACGGCCCCAGGCAGCGGTGGATGTAGTACTGCAAACACGCTCGCGGATGATACCGCGACAGATCGACCTTGCAACTGGGCAACAGAAAGCTGCGGTGAATCAGCTCCACCACGCGGTAAGCCAGGTTGCCCGGAAAATAAGGCCCATAATAAGCCGCTCCGTCTTTGCGCAGCCGCCGCGTCACGAATACCTTGGGGAACCGGTCGGCCAGCGTAAGCTTCACGTAAGGGTAGGTTTTGTCGTCGCGCAACAGAATGTTGAACCGCGGCTTGCGCTGCTTGATGAGGTTATTTTCCAGAGCCAGCGCCTCGTGCTCGTTGGCCACCAGGATGCAGTCGAGATCGACGGCCTCGCGCATCAGCGAGCCGGTCTTGGCGTTAGCCTGCGAGGCCTCCAGCAGATACGACCGCACCCGCGAGCGCAGGTTCTTGGCCTTGCCTACATAGATGACCTCGCCTTCGGCGTTTTTATACAGGTACACGCCGGGCTGCGTGGGCAGAGTGCGGATTTTCTCGTAGAGGTCCATGGGTTGGCAGGCAAAGCTCCCGCCTTTAGGATAGCGGGAACGAGAAGAAGGGAATACGGAACAGGGAATAGGGAACAGGGCGGACGCTGCGGCGAGGGACCCGCGTTCGAGCGGCGGCAAGGAAACGTTGAGCCTCGGCATTGCCGAAGCCTCGGAACTGGTTTTTTTCTATTCCCTGTTCCCTTCTCCCTGTTCCCTGCCCTTTTTACCGGATTCCGGTAAAAAATACCCGCCCTCCGCGCCCGCGCCGCGTCCGCCAAACGATCCTCTCCCTTATCTGTCAATCATTTAGGCCACATTACCGATTGGAAGCCAAACTGCATCCCACCAAGCCAGGGGAAAGGGCAACTCCGGCGCCTGCAATCCAATCTTCCGGCGCGACGGAGTAAAGGTGCAAAAAAAAATGATCATGCGGCGTTTCAGTTTTGTGTGGATGGCGGCTGGATTGACGGCGTTAGGCATTTCCGGCTGCGCAACCAAAAACTATGTGCGCACTCAGACGGCGCCTATCGTTCAGCACGCCGGCCAGTTGGATACCCAAGCGAGGAACAACAACCGCCAGATTCAGGATGTGAACCAGCGGGCGCAGGCGGGCATTCAAAAGGCGCAGGGAGCGGCCGACACGGCTAACCAGAGCGCGCAGAACGCGACCCAGCAGGCAAGCACGGCGCAGAATACTGCCAACGACGCAGTCAATCGCGCCGATACTCTGGGCAGCGTGGTGAAGGGCCTGGACAACTACAAACAGCAGGCGGATGTCTCGGTGCACTTCGCTTTCAACAAGTCCGTGCTCACAGCGAACGACAAGCAGCAGTTGGACAGCTTTGCCGCGCAACTCCAGTCTTCGAACAGCTACATTCTGGAAGTGACGGGCGGGACAGACTCGTCCGGGCCGTCGCTCTATAACGACGAGCTCAGCGATCGCCGGGCCGACGCGGTCGTGCAATATCTAGCCACGAAGTACAACGTTCCGGCGCGGCGGTTCTATTTGATCGGCATCGGCAAGGACGAGTACGTGGCGCCGAACAGCACGGCCGCAGGGCGCAAGGAGAACCGGCGGGTCGAAGTGCAGATGCTGACCAACATGCCTTCGGAGTCGGCACAGGCAAATCAACCGGCGCAGCCCCAGGGCGCTCAGCAAGCGCCGCCCATGAACAACCAGGCGCAGCCTTCGCAGTACCAGGTGCAGCCGGACAACTCACAGCAGCAGAACCCCGGAACGCAGCAGCAAGTTCCGGCACAGCAGCCTCAGCCTCAACCTCAGCCGCACCAGTAGAGCGGCCCGGCGTGCATCTCTGGCGGACGACACAAAGGGCAGGCCTTGCATTTACAGGCCTGCCCTTTTGTTCTGCCTCCCGGATCTATTCAGTATTCTGAGGCCACCACTCAACAGGTCAAAAGCGAGCGGCCAGAAGCCTACAGCTAAGAGCCGAGAGTTGAAAGCTGTTTCTCGTGTTGCGCCCGCACTTCCTTCGCCGTAAACAGCCGCAAATACGGCGCGCCCTTCGCGGCGACCTCCACTGCGGGCCGTCCCGTGGCCTCCTCGCGCTCGACGATGCAGACCACAGCCGCGACAATCATCCCGGCCGCCTGCGCGGCTTCAATGGCGTTGATCATTGAAGCGCCAGTGGTTGAGGTGTCGTCCACAATCACCACGCGCGCGCCTTCGCGGCAGAATCCCTCGATGCGCCGTCCCGTCCCGTGCGTCTTTTCCGCCTTGCGCACCAGGAATCCGTGGAGCAGCGGCGCGCCGGGATGCGAAACCGCCCGCCAGGCGCTCGCCGTCGCCACGTTCGACACGATGGGGTCGGCGCCCATCGTCAACCCACCCACGGCCTCCGCCTCGATGCCATTCGCTTCCAGCAGCTCGAGAATCGCGTGCCCCGTCAGCCGTCCGCCTTCGGCGTCGAGCGTTGTGGTACGGCAGTCGATGTAGTAGTCGCTCGTGCCGCCGGCCGAAAGCTTGAACTCCCCAAGCCGGAAGCTCAGCCGCGCAAGAAGCTTAAGAAGCTGTTGTGAATGAGTCGTGGCGGGCATCAATGGCATTGTAAGGGATCGGAGGCAGGGGTCAGGGACCCCAGTGTTTGTAAGAGTCGTGAATGTGTTCATGGATAATTTCAATCTTCATCGCTTCACTTACAAAGAAATCGATAAATTTTTATATCGCGAGGGCGGAAAGCTACCCGACACAAGTCCGGAGACCGAAGACAGCGAAGCGATTGCACCAACCACTCAGGAAGGATGAATGCATTCCAGGGTGGCAGTCATCCTATGCGAAGCGCGGCCCATCGTGTTCACTCGTGCCCGCCGTCACCTACCCTCCAAAACGCATCCTCTAAAATCAACCTTGAGGAACTCACAAACAATGTCGCGTAAAGCTCTGATTGCCGCCAACTGGAAGATGTACAAGACTCCCGCAGAGGCCAAGGCCTTCGTGGAATCCTTTTTGCCGCTCGTCACCGGCCACACGCGCGACGAGATCGCCATATTTCCCTCGCCTGTTCTTCTGCCGACGGTGATTGCAGCCGTCCAAGGCTCCAACATTTCTGTTGGCGCGCAGAACATTCATTTCGCCGAGGAGGGGGCGTACACCGGAGAGACTTCCATCCTCCAGCTCATTGCCGTATGCGGAACGCACACGCTCATCGGCCACTCGGAGCGGCGGCAATACTTCGCCGAGACCGACGAGATCGTGAACAGGAAGCTGCACACCGCGCTCAAGCACGGCATCGCGCCCATCGTCTGCATCGGCGAGGTCCTCGCGGAGCGCGAAGCCGGCAAGACCGCAGGCGTGCTTAAGACGCAGGTCACCGGCGCCTTCGCCGGGATTACGCCGGAAGCGGCGGCGCCTATTGTTATTGCCTACGAGCCGGTGTGGGCCATCGGTACGGGCAAAACGGCCACGCCTGAGATTGCGGCCGACGCGCATTCGATCATCCGCGCGGAAGTCGCCAAGCTGCTTGGGCCGGATATAGCCGCCAACATGCGCATTCTTTACGGAGGCAGCGTGAAGCCCGACAATGCCACGGCCCTCATGGGCCAGGAACAGATCGACGGCGCGCTCGTGGGCGGCGCCAGCCTTAAACCCGACTCCTTCGCCGCTATCGTCAATTATTAGCGGGCTGCGAAAAAATCCGGAGTTCGCCACAGAGATACCGAAAGGCATTCCCCAGGGGCTAAACAGTTCGCGGGAAACGGGCCAAATTCGGCTTGAATCGCAGAGCAAGCGAGGCAGGGGCTAAAGCCCGTTTTTTATTTTGTTGCATTTGCGGCACGACTAAAGTCATGCCCTGACACAAAACCAAGCGCGGACCGTGCTTTTCCGCAGACTGTAAAGCCTACGCTACTCTTGCGGTACCTTTGGCATCCTTCGACTCCGCTCAGGACAGGGTTCAAAGTCGTGCCCTGACACGTTTCCCAACTCCGAAAGCGCCTTTTAGCAACCCTCTACAACTTCGCGCGCAGCTCACCGCCCTCGACCACTGACTCGAAGACTTTCGCTTTCACGTCCGGGTCCTGTTCGGACTGGCCGGTGAGTATGTCGTAGGCGTAGCTGTGCCAGGGGCACACCACGCGGCCATTCTCGATGGTTCCTTCGCCAAGCGGCCCCTCTTCGTGCGGGCAAACGCCGTCGAGCACGGCGATGGCTCCATCGACATTGGCCACGCAAAGGGTGCGGCCAGCCACGGTGAACTCGCCGACTTTACCCGCGGCGGGCAACTCGGCCAGAGAACAGATGCGCACAAAATCCGGCATGACGAACTCTCCCTGCTGACGGTTCCTCGCTTCGATTGTAGCTGGCGCACGGCCGATGGCGGCAACCGTTAGCATAAGAGTTGTGCACGGGCGCGCAGTTGCTGGTGCGCGGCAGGATCAAGCCGACTAAAATGCCGAAGAAAAAAATCCTGGAGCAAACCATCGTGCGCGGGGCCAAGCCGAGCGCCAGGCCGAGCGCCAGGCAGGCGCCTCCGGCCGCGCGGATCGCTCCGCCCACAGTACCAGGCCGCTGGATTCTCGGGGCATTTCTGATTGTTGTGGCCGCGGCGGCGCTCTGCGGGTGGGGCTCGCTCTGCCTGCTGTTCTGGCAGGGCTACTGGCAGTTGCTCTATCATCCGGCTGCAAAGATCGTGCGCACGCCTGCGAGCGTTGGGCTGGCGTTCGATCCCGTTGGATTCGACGATACGGACGCAGGGCAGCCGATGCTGCGCGGATGGTGGATTGCCGCCGCGCCTGAGGCGCAGTTTGGGCGCTACACCGTTCTTTATCTGCACGGGCAGAACGGCAACCTGAGCAACTGCGTGGAGGCGCTCGCGGCGCTGCACGCGGCCGGAGTGAATGTGTTCGCCTTCGACTACCGCGGCTACGGGCAGAGCGAGTTTGCGCGGCCCAGCGAGAAGCGCTGGCGCGAGGACGCCGGCTCCGCGCTCGCTTACCTGACTGGAACGCGCCAGATTCCATCGAAGGCCATTGTTCTGGACGGCGCGGACCTTGGCGCTAACCTTGCGCTGGAAGTGGCCGCGGCGCATCCCGCACTTGCGGGCGTAGTGCTCGACACTCCACTCGAAGCGCCGATGAATGCGGTGTTTGAGGATCCGCGCGCGCGGCTGGTTCCGGCGCATCTGTTCGCCGGCGAAAACTATGCGCTGGATAAACCCGCCTCGCGGCTGCGCATTCCGTCGCTCTGGTTTGTTACGGCGTCTGAGGGAAATTCAAAGCCCGGAAAAGCGCCGAAGGCTTACAACGAGGTTTCGTCGCCGAAGATGCTTGTGTGGCTCGCTGGTTCCGGCGGCCGGAATAAGAACTATAGTGACTCGCTTGCGCGGTGGCTCGACGGCCTTTCCGGCCGTTAGCCTACCTTCAATCGAGCTTAATGCGGACTTGCCTCCATGGAACTCTAGAGCGAAACCAGGGTTCCTGTGTCCTCTTTAGTTTCGTTCGGGCCGCTGGCCGCAGAACGGCCTTCAAACGGCTTAAAACAGCGCCTTTTAACAGCCCTTAAATGGGGCTAAAATGGCTTAAAAATGGAATTATTGTTTACTACTTGATAACCTGCCGTATTTCGCAAGCTACTCATTGCATGTGACTTCAAGGACATCATGCACTGAAAATAGGGCGAATTTTGCAACCCCCCAGGCCCCCCCCTGTTCCAGGAGGGTGCTGAAGCGGGGATTTTTCCAGATCGCGGCGCGTTCTGCTTCGCCTGCTGTCAGACTTTGGCGGGCTGCGCCATGCCCGGAACCCTCTACTTAAGAATTGTGCGCCTAAGTCGCGTAATTTAATGCAAAACGGGCGGGGAACATTTTGCCGGCGTCTTCGGGGTACACCTACTCCGGAATTGCTCTAACAGCCTGTGGTGTAAGTCGGAATTTCGGAAAGGACATCCCGCAGGGGCTGAAGCCCTATTGATTCCAGGTGCCTTACGGCACCCTTCGACTACGCTCAGAGTTTGTGACCTTTTTGATTTTTCGCGGATTTTTGGTCTGCAAGTCCTTTCCTTGCAAAACCGATCTTCCGCAAGTCGAATAAAGTCACAAACTCTCAGGGCA
>JBOGLX010000141.1:0-41086 GCA_050745765.1 Occallatibacter sp.
TGGGACATCGCGATCTGTGGGCTCTAGAAGCGATCCTCAACCCGTCTGCCACCGCCAGCCAAAAAGCGGCGTAGTAACATCAACCTAACCGCCGCTGCCAACTTTCAACTGGCGGCGGGACATCCTCACCGGACACGCTATTTTCTAATGGCTTTCCGGTTGCCCCTACAATAATCATATGCAGTCGTCCCCTTCCGCCACGACCGGCCGGTGAAGATGCCCGGCGAAAACATAGTGCACCCCATATTTGTGAAGCAGCGATAAATAGATGGCTCGTTGCACCAAAGGTATATTCCAATAACTATCGGGCTCATCCGCAGAATGAACAAAGAATGGGATATGTTGGAAAATAGCGATTTCCTTGCCCTTTTGACGCTTCGCTCTCTTTAACGTTCTCTGCAGCCATCGATACTGATGGCTGGTTTCCGCGGGGGCATTCTTGTCAGCCATCAACATCGAATCCAGTACAACGCCGATCAAAGGACCTGATTGAAACTCATAATAGTCAGGACCAAAACGGCGGCGGTAAAGGGCAATCTGTGATGCCGTGGGGCGATTACCGACATCGTGATTGCCTGCAACCAAGTGCAGGGGCACTCCCTTTAGCTGTGCAATGGTTGTCTTAAAGGCATTTAACTCCTCAGGATCACTAGCCTTGTTCACAAGATCACCGCAAATTACTAAGAAAGAGGGCTGAAGGAGATTCGCCTCTCTCACGACCGCCGTTAAATTGCGAATCTCCTGTTTAGATCCGTGATCGTGAGTGAACATCCCCATTTGAGGATCGGCAGTCTGCATTAAAACAATAGGCAATTGCTGCCCGATGCAAGACGCCGCGATGACACTGGAAAGCAATAGGGAGAAAAAGGTGTATCGCATTCTCATTCCGATCCTCCATCTGACTTGGTGAGCTCGTAGTCGCGCACCATGAACCCAATAACTACCGCTCCACTTAACGGATTGTCCGCTAGCTACCGTTCCACTTAACGGATTGTCCGCCAATTTAGTCGAGAGCCACTTCCGCCTTGCCTCCAACAAACAGGCATTTGCCATCACCGCCAAACTGCTTGCCAAGTACAGTCGTAGCGCTAAGTCCCCCGAGCCTGCCCCGAGTCGGACTGCAAAACGCTCGCTGCAGGCCGGCACCGTGCTCATGTCGTTACCGTCTAGGTAGGGAACCAAGGCCGCTCCCGACCCACTCGGGCAGATAGACTCCTCACGCCCGGAGGAACTCCGGTGTTCGCATTCGCTCCATGCGCTCGCCCTGGTTAGAATGTGAGCTAACCGCTCAATTGGAGAACCCGCGCCTGTCCGCTGCTCGTAATCTGGCCGAAAGTGCCGCCTCCGACGGTGCCGACGGGGGGGCCGAGACTCCTGTTATTGAAGGCGTTGAAACCCTCTACCCTCAATGTAAATTCATATTCTCATGAATTTGTTGCTGGCGAGTCAAACCGAGATCCCAGTTTCCATAAGCTGGCCCACGAAGGTCCGGCTCAATCCGGTTCCCGGTGCCGGTTGTATATGGCGCAGCATCCGCATATGCAGTAGTGTCAAACCACTCCTCGGGAGTTTGGTGCTTCAGGTGCGGATCGTGGAGCCTGTCAGCAAGAGCCGAGATGCCAATCAGGTTGGTACTGTTCGCCCCGGTGATGACGACCGGCTCGCCCGAACCGTAAGTCGTAATTCCAGACAGTTCCCAATTGCCAAGAAGATCCGAAGCGATGCCTCTTTTAGCCAACTGGCGTCCCGGTCCAAAAGGAAGTTGATATACATAGTTAACGACCGCGTACTGGGTACGATCGTATTCCGCTAACCCTCGGGTGAGCCCCAAATCATTTGGATTAACAAATGTGTCTGAGCGCCCATTATACCGCTCAGGCACATCGTCGATCGACTTGCTCAGGGTATAAGAGACCTGGAAGAACAGGCCGTGCGTATCCCTATGCATCAATTCCATTTCCGAACTGTTATAGTACGAATCTCCGACCGGATCGTGGTAGTACGTCAATCCCGTATATTGCGGGAATGGAAGAAGCAACTGTTCGTACTTCACCGTCTTTGCTCCCAATGTGCCCGGCATATGGCCGGCGTACGGGTTCGGCACCAAGGTAGTAAGTTGCGGACCCAAACTCAGATCCGCGATAGGATCGACCTCCCAGGGCTTATTCCACCAAAGATGTTCGCCCCGCGATCCAGCGTATGCCGCGGTGAGAATCGTACCGGGGGTAATGGCGCGCTGCACGCTCAGGTTATAGTCATAGATCAGCGGGATCGTTCCCTTGCGAAACGGCTCGGATATGCTCGTGCCAACGAGCGTGCTGGCGGTTCCTGGGTAAGGCAAGAAGCCTGCCGTGTAGGGATTGGATATTGTCCCGCCGGCCGGTGGCGTGTTAGGGACAGCGGCGGAGGGACCAAGATACATACTTGTCTGAACTTTATATCCACTCCAGTTAACATAGGCGTCGGTATTGGTCATCGCAAACAGGCCGCCCCCACCGCGTATTGACGTCTCGCCTCCAAGCCGGTATGCAAATCCGAGCCGCGGCCCGAAATTATTAGAGGTTGGCGTTTGACCTCTTGGGTTTCCATTCAGTCCAGCAAATTCCACGACACCCGGCGTCTGCGTGATGGGATCCTGCTTCTGCGGATCGAACCACGTTATCCTGTTATGACGATCCGTCATGCCGGTTAATCCGTCATAACGAACGCCGACGTTCAGAGTGAGCTTACGGGTCAGTTTATAGTCATCGCTAATATACGCATCGATGTTCTTCTGAGAAAATGCTACGGCCGCATCCTGCGTAATATCGCCGGAGCTTAGAATGCCCAGAAGTTCGCTGGCAAAATCCCACCCAGCGTCTGTACTTGCGCTGGCGGGGTTCGGGCCTTGCGTATATCCTCTGCTAAAGGTAAACACGCCAGCAGGGGCAGTTGGTTCGAAGTTATTAAAAAACGCAAAGCGGTAGTCGAGCCCGGCTTCTATCGTATGCGCATGGGTCACCCAAGTAAGATGGGCCTGACCTTGGTTGCCGCCTTCTGTATTGTTATCGACCGCAGAATTTGCGATGCCGAGAGGGCTCACATTGCTCGTTGCAAACTGAGGAAAGACCGGATCTTCCACCTGCTGCGCGAAGGACTGTGGCAGACCGAGCGTGCTGCTATTGAAGCCCTGGCTAATCACATTGTTCCAAGCATATCCATGAATGAAGTTTGCTTGAAACTCTGCGAGCAGGTTCGGGCGAATTGTCCATTCGTCGCTAAGAACTCCGGTCCACTGCAAATTGGAGTGCGTACCCGGGGTCCCATTCGTACCTGCTTGCGGAAATGCTATATTTATCAGCGGATTACTTGCTACTGCGGCATGCCGCCCCACCATGACGAATGCTTTATTCTTCGCACCGAAGTTCTGGTCTATACGAACCAGAAGAGTATCCTGCTTCGTAGTCCGCGCGGCGTTGTCCTGGTAGTTGTTATAGATGCCTTCTGTTCCAGGTGCATTCGGTAGCGGATAATATTGGAGGAGGTTGAGCGCGACTTGGTTGAGCCTGTAGGCCGGAATAATGTTATTCGGAAAAGGGCTTCTGGTATATGTGCCCGATTTGCCGGCGACCGGAACCGTAGTGTTGGGATCGTAGATGATGATCGGTTTGCCGCTTGCATCTACCAGGCCGGAAAAGTCTCCAGTGCGCATTGCAGCGGTGGGGACCGTTTGCGTGATAAGGTCCGGAACAGACTCCGGATCCCAGTCGAGATTCATGAAAAAGAATGTCTTATTGTGTCCATTATAAAGTTTGGGGAACCAGGCGGGGCCGCCGATGGTAAAGCCGAAGTGGTTTTCGTGATATGGCGATCGCGTTTGGTCCACATGGTTCGGATACCAGCCGTTAGCGTTAAAAAGCGTGTTGCGAACGTAGTCGTATGCGCTCCCATGAAATTCATTGGTTCCATATTTAGTACTGATGGTTAGGATGCCGCTGCCGGACATTCCGTATACCGCTGAAAAATTATAGGTGATGAGCTTTACCTCTCCAATGGAGTCTAGCGGCGGGGTAAACCCCGGGTCACCGGTGGATGTGTTTACTTGGGTGCCACCATCGAGAAGTATATTGGTGGTGTTGGCCAATCCGCCGTTGATCGAGAGGTTAATACCATTGTAAGCCTTGTTTTCCTGTATAGCGCCTGGTTCGAGCTCGAGAAGATTATAGGGATTACGTCCCAGTTGCGGCAGCTCGCTAATTTGCTCAGGAGATACCGTGCCGCCGAGCTCGGAGTTTACCGTTTCAAGCTGAATAGGCGAGGCTTGCACCGTGATCTGCTGCGTAACCTTTCCCGGTTTCATGGTGAATGTCACCGTGGTCGATAGGTTGATCGTAAGATGGATTCCAGCAACTTTCGTTTGTTGAAAACCCTGCGCGTCGGCCGCCAGATCGTAGACTCCAGGCGTCAGGTAAGGTATCGTAAAATAGCCGTCTGCATTAGAGACGGTGCGGTTGACAGCACCCGTGGCGGTATTGGTCGCAGCAATCGTAGCGTTGGGAATGACGGCTCCGGTAGTATCCACCACGCTTCCGGTTATGGTCCCCTGCTGCATCTGGGCCACACCGCACGATGGAAAAAGAGGCAGGATCATCAGGAACGCGAGGACCGTTCGAAGCGCTCGCCACCATCGGAAATCGCGTCTTGCGGTGACGCACGGACGAGCGGTTTCCCGGCTGGTTCCGAACGAGCAGTTCACTCTCTCTGGGTTAGAGTCCGTGGAATTGAGTTCTACTGCCGTCCCAACGCCAAGTGCTTGTGCTCCCAAAAATCTCACTGTGGTCATTAAAAACCTCACTTTCGTCATTGTGCCCTCATGTTATGGCATCAACTTCCCGGCCGCGTCGACGCGGATTGCGTGTTCGCGGAAGAAGAAGAACCGTTACCGACACTGCGTCTCGATCCAAGCTGAGGCGTGTGATTTCCCCGGTAGGAAAAGCTTTAATCATCCGGCCAGGTTTGGCAACGTTAGGTCGGTCTTCTAACGGTTGTATATGTACATGAAATGTTTATAGTTACGGGACGCATGTGCTTTTAGCAGTAGCTACGCCAAGCACCGGACGTTTGTTCGCCGTGAAAGCCGCGGGGGAAGCGTCCTTCGAGGAGATCGTCGGCTTGGATGGTATCGCCGGCGCGGGCAAAACGACGACGCTGGCCGTCATCCGCGAAAGTGCGGAGGCCCAAGGGTACAGGGTCGAACGTTTCGCGCCTACATCCTGCGCGGCGCAGAAACTGGCCGACGCCGGCATCGAGACTTCGACGTTGCAAAAACATCTGGCGCGTGGCCAAGGTCCGGATACCGGGGAGCGGCGTCTTTATATGCTCGACGAATCTTCGCTTGCATCCACCAAGCAGGTTCACGAGTTTGTGAATCGCCTCCATCCGAACGATCGTGTCTTGCTGGTTGGTGATCGGAGACAGCATGAAGCGGTCGAGGCCGGACGGCCGTTCGCGCAGCTCCAGGACGCCGGCATGAAGACCATCAAGTTAGAACAGATATCAAACAAAATCAGTATCTACAAAATCAATCTCACTCGCTCAGGATGACAGTGCCGAGTAGAAGATGATTTTCAATTTCCTCCGCGCTTGCCGGCCCGAATCCTCCTTAGCTCCTCCATGCGCTGTGCCAACTGCTTTTCGCGCCCCTCCTGCGTGGGTTGGTAGTAGGTGCGCCCCTTCAGCGAATCCGGCAAACAGTCCATGTCGGCCACTTTGTCTTCTTCGTCGTGGGCGTAGCGGTAGCCCTTGCCGTAGCCGATTTCTTTCATCAGCCGCGTAGGCGCGTTCCTCAGATGCAGCGGGACGGGCTCCTGCCGCGTGTGCTCGATCTCTTCCTGCACCGCGCCGTAGGCCGTGTAGACGGAGTTCGACTTGGGCGCGAGACACAAGTACACAACAGCTTCCGCCAGCGCCAGGTCGCCCTCGGGCGAGCCGAGAAAGTCGATGGCCTCTTTAGCCGACAGGCACAAATTGAGCGCCTCGGGCGCCGCCAGGCCAATGTCTTCGACAGCCATGCGGACGACGCGGCGGGCGAGATAGAGCGGGTCTTCGCCGGCGGCGAACATGCGCGCCAGCCAGTAAAGCGCGGCGTCGGCGTCCGAGTTGCGCACGCTCTTGTGCAGCGCCGAGATCAGGTTGTAGTGCTCCTCGCCGGATTTGTCGTACACCAGTACGCGCTGCTGAACGGCCTCCGCGGCCAGCGCCCGGTCAATCCGTTTCCCGCCCTCCATCGCCAGTTGCGCAGCCACTTCGAGCGTGTTGTACGCGCTGCGGCAATCTCCGCTCGAGTAGCCGGCGATCAGCGTGAGGGCTTCGTCGTCGGCCGTCAATTCCAGCCCGCCCAGCCCTCGCTCGCGGTCCTCCAGCGCGCGCCGCAGAAGGCCCGCAATCTGCTCGTCCTTGAGCGGCTCAAGCACGTAGACGCGGCAGCGCGAGAGCAGCGCGGAGATGATCTCGAAGGACGGATTCTCGGTGGTCGCGCCGATCAGCCGGATGGCGCCCCGCTCCACGTAGGGCAGAAATGCGTCCTGCTGCGCCTTGTTGAAGCGGTGAATCTCATCGATGAAGAGGATGGTGCGGGAGTGAAGCTCAGCCGCCTTCGCGGCCGACGCCATCAGCTGCTTGATCTCCTTGATGCCGCTCATGACCGCCGAAAACTCGATGAATGTGGCGTGGGTGGTTTCAGCCACGATCTTGGCCAGCGTGGTCTTGCCCACGCCGGGAGGACCCCAGAAGATCATGGAGCCGGCGTCGTCGCGCTCGATCTGCACGCGGAGAGGTTTGCCGGGGCCGACCAAGTGCTCCTGGCCGACGAGTTCGGCGAGCGTGCGCGGCCTCATCCTCTCCGCCAACGGCGCGCCTGCGGCGGGCAAACTTTTGGAGGAGATCGCAGACGGTTCGGGTTCGGCGTCGAACAGGCTCATGGCGTGGCCCCGCGAAGATCGAAGGACCGGCTGCTGTTGCTGCCGCGCTGCCGGGCAGCTTCATAGAGCAGCACGCTGGCGGCGACGGCGGCGTTGAGGCTTTCGACCGCGCCCGGACAGGGGATGGTGATGGCGCCATCGGCCATCGCGGCCAACTCCGGCGGCACGCCGTTGCCTTCGTTGCCGAAGATCAGCGCCACCGGCGCGGCCAGGTCCACCAGATCGGCGGGCTCGGCCGCTTGCACGGTGGTCGTCCAGATGCGCACGCCGGCCTCGCGAAGGCGCGTAAAGCAATCCTCCGCGCCGGTCGAGACCAGAGGCATGCGGAAAACGCTTCCCGCCGAGGCGCGGACGGATTTCGGGTTCCACGCGCTCACGGTGCCGGGCAGGGCAAGGACGCCGTCGGCTCCAAAAGCCTCGGCGGAGCGCAGGATGGCGCCCAGGTTGCCAGGGTCCTGGATTGCCGCCAGGACGGCGATGAGCGGCACGCCTTTGCGATGGCTGTCGAGCAGGTGCGCCCAGGTCCAGTCGGGCGGCTCCACGAGCGCCGCGATGGGCTGCGGCGTCTGGGTGGCCAGGGCCGAGTCGAGCAGCTCGCGGGACATGAGCAGAATTTCGGCGGCCGACGGCAATGGAAGCCCTTCAAGCAGATTCTCAAAACCCTGCGCGGCAAAGACGCACGGAACCCGCAGCCCCGAGCGCAGAGCTTCTTCAACGAGGTTGCGGCTTTCGATTCCCGCCAGAGTGCGCACCCGTCGTCCATGCTCGCGAATGGGCGAAGCCAGCGCGCGGCGAAGTTCCTTGAGACGGGCGTTTTGCTTACTCTGTACAATGCGAACAGGCATCGGTGCGGAACCTTGTTGCGCTGTGGCGATTCTATGCCGTTTGGGGTTACTCCCACCCTTTTTGCCGAGAGCGCGAAAAGAGCCTGTCCTGAGCCTGCCGAAGGAATGGGGCGCGCGGGAATGCAGTGAAGATTGAGGCGCTGCCGCCTTCTTGCACCACGGCTGGTGCTGTGTTAGCTTCCGTCTTTACGGCATCATGAATTCGGGAACCGAGGTAGGGACTCTTGTCGGCGGAGATTTTGCGCGTCCATCCCGATGAACCACAAACGGACCGGATCGACTATATTGTCTCCTGCCTGCGCAAGGGCGAGGTGGTGGCTCTGCCCACGGATACGTTTTATGGGCTGGCCGTGGATCCCGTGAACCTGCACGCCGTGGAGCAGATCTACCAGATCAAAATGCGGCAGAAACACAAGCCGCTCTCGCTTCTGATCGCGTCGGTAATGCAGGCCTACGAACTGGCGCGGGAGACCGATCTGCACTTCGACCGGCTGGCGGAGCGCTTCTGGCCGGGGCCGCTGACCATCATTGTGCGCGCCGGGACAAAACTGCCGCTGCGCTCCACGGCCAACACCGGCAACGTGGCGCTGCGCGTGCCGGACGCGGCCATTCCAAGGGCGGTGGTCGAACGGTTCGGGCTGCCCATTACTGCGACCTCGGCCAATTTGCAGGGAGCGCCGGAGTGCGTCCATGCGGCTTGCGTCCGCGGCCAGATCGGTGATCGTGTGCCCCTTATCGTCGACGGCGGGCCCACGGGAAGGGCGCAGCCGACGACCATTGTCGATCTCTCCCTGGGGCCGGGACGCTGGGAGATTCTGCGCGAGGGAGCCATTTCGACACACGAGGTCGTGATGGCCATACAACGGTAAAAGTACGATGGGAAAGATCGTAGTCATGGAGGGTGAGGCGAAGACCAGGCGCGGCGCAGTGGCGCCGCGCGTTCTCTCGCTGGCGCTTTTGGCGCTTGCCGCCGGTGCGGCCGTGTGGTGCCGCTGGGTTTATGTGCAGATTGAGACATACGCCCACCAGGACCAGGCAGCGCCTGCGGACGCCATCGCCGTCTTTGCCGCCGCGGAGTACGATGGGCGGCCTTCGCCGGTCTATCGCGCCCGACTCGACCACGCTCTCGACCTTTACCGCGAAGGCATAGCTCCGCTCATCATCGCGGTTGGCGGGCCGGGCGGCGACCAGTACAACGAAGGCACGGTGGGCCGGCAGTACCTGATGAGCCAGGGCGTGCCGGAGCGGGACATTATCGCGGAGACGCACAGCCGCGACACCGAGCAGTCGGCGCGGCGGATCGCCGTGATTGCCGGCGCCAACGGGCTGCGGCGGATCGTTGTCGTGAGCGACGCCACGCACATGTTTCGGATTCACGCCATCTGCGTGGCGGATGGGCTCGACGTGCTCACATCCCCGCGGCCCGCCGCCACGGTCCCGGACCAGCCGCTGGAGTTCAAACGCATCGCCCATGAGATCGTGAGCTACACACTCTGGCGGATGCATTTGCACTAAGTGCCTGGCCGCTTGATCATTTACCAATCCTGGGTGCCCCAGGTTCGGCGCGTTCTTGTTTTTGCGCCTAACCTGGGATGGCTCAGATCTGAACCTGAAATAATCCACACGGCCAGTGGCCTGGAGCGGAGTTAGCGGAGCTGGACGACTTTCAGCAGAATCAACCCCAGCGCCGCCGCACTCGCTGTCGACAGAAAATTCACCGCGTCATTGTTGAGCCAGCCGCGATGCTCGAGGGTGGCGCCAAGCAGGCTGTCGAAAAACAGGCCGAAGACGGCTCCGGCCGAGGCGATCCAGAACATGGCAAGGCCACCGTGCATGGCCTGGACTCCCGCGGCCGCGACCACGCCGGCACTGAGCACGCCGACAAGGCTTCCGGCCAGGCTGATGGCGCCGTCGCGGCCGGGCTCGGTCACGCGCAGGGTCGTGATCGTGCGCGGACGGCCGCCAAGGACCTGGCCGACCTCGGACGAGACAGTGTCAGCTGCGGCTTCAGCCAGCGCGGCCAGCCCCACCGCGAACAGCGGCATGGGCACGATGGTTGCGTGCCGCAGCCAATGGCTATCGGCAAACCACGACTGCGCAAACGCACTGGAAACCAGAGCTGCGACGCCCAGATTTGCAGCCACCTGCGCGGCGGAGCGCCCGCGGCGCTTTTCGGCCGTTCCCAGGCGTTCCTTTTGCCGACGGCCGACGCGCGTCGAGCCAAAGGCGAGCAGGAAAACGGCGATCACCGGAATCAGCGCCGTGCGCCATGGTTCGTAGGGAAAGGTGACGGTCTCGAACATCAGGTTCGCCGTGATCAGGGCGCCGGCGGCCGCGGCAGCCGGCGTGGCCGCGCGCAACTGCATCGTCACCAGGCCAAGGATGGCGCTCAACCCCAGCGTCCAGATGGCCACCGAGGGCATTTGCCTCACCCACTCGTAGGTTTCCAGCACCAGTTCCGTGCCCGCGATGGGGAGCACGGCCAGAAGCACTGCCTTCGACTGCCACTGAAGATTGGACTGGTCCACGCCTCATCGTAACCTTAACAATTGCGGAGAGAAAAGCCATTGCGGCGGCTGCCTCCGTGACCCTCGATTCCCGATGCTCGATGCGGTGCGTCTAAACCCCGTCGGTTCCTGCAGTGAGGGGGCGCCGGGCAAGCGGTTCGTGGCGTCTGCCTGATTTACAATCACGAGGGAAGCAGGAAACAACTGAATGAGGTTTTTATCGATGCACGAGGCCCAAGCGCGCGCGCGGTTGGTTGCGGCAGGTGCGGCGCTTCTGGCCGCCTTCCTGATGGCCGGATGCGGCGCCAACTTCCGCCCCATAGTCACGCCCATTGTGTCCTCCGGACCTGCGCCGCAGCCAACGTCGAATGTGGTCGTGGTCTCTTCGCCGTCGCCCACCTCGGCGGGCGTGGTCACCATCATCGACTACGCGGGCGACTCGGTGATGGCGCAGGCGTCTATCGGCCCCGGTCCCAGCGCCTTTACCCTCGACGAGGGGGGCGCCACCGGCTACACGCTCAACAGCGACGGAACCATCTCCAACTTTCCCATCTCCACTTCGCTGCAAGACAAGGACGTGACCTATTCCACGCTGCCTTCGACAGCGAAGCCCGTGAACATGATGGCGCCTTCGGCCGGGCTGTGGGCCGCGGACCTGACCGGAAACGTGGCGGACCTCTTCCAGAGTTCGCCTGCGACCTTCAAACTGGCGATTCCGGTGCAGCAAACCCCGGTAACCATTGCCGGCTCGCCCACCCTGACCGGGGAGCGCGAATACGCCATCAGCGAGGGCTTCTCAGACCCCACCGGGGTTGCCTGCAACGTATCTCCTACGACGGCGCCCGCCGACGGCCTGGCCACGCCAATCGAGATTGCAACCAACGTCACGGACACTCCCATACCGCTCGGCAAGTGTCCGGTCTACGGGGTGCAGTCCCCGGACTTGCAGCGCCTTTATGTGCTCAATCGCGGCGACGACACAATTAGCGTCATTAACACGCAGACCAATTCGCTCGACGCCTGCGCGCCGTTCACCAATCAGAACGGGCAGACGGTCTCCTGCCACCCGACCCTGCCGCTTTCTACCAGCGCCGTCACGGCCACAGGCATTACCCCGCCCAACGGAACGGCTGGAATGCCCTCGATCGCCGGGCCGGTGTATGCCGAATACAATGCCGCCACCAGCCAGCTTGTCGTCGCCGATTACGACGGCGGAACCATCAGCGTAATCGACGTGAGCCTGGACGAGTACGGCAACGACAGCCCGACCTTTGGGACCACGTACACCATTCCCGTGGGCAAAGATCCGGCCAGCGTAACCGTGCTCTACGACGGCAGCCGGGCCTATACCGCGAACCAGGCGGACGGGACCGTAACCGTGGTCAATCTCGCCAGCCACTCGGTCGAGAAGACGCTCAACGTAGTGGGGCACCCGCGCACCGTGGTTTCCACCCAGAACTCGCAGTACGGTAAGGTCTACGTGGCCTCGCCGGACAGTCCCTACTTGACCATTCTGCAGACCACCTCGGACCTGGTAGACACCACGGTTCTGGTGCAGGGCAACGTGGTGGACGTGCGTGCCACGACGCAAAACGGGACCGGCGGAAACGCCGACTACGTGAGCCGCGTCCCCGGTTATGGCCAGCCGTGCAACCTGCCCGGCGTGCCCACGCCTACCGGCACGCAGACAGTTCTCGAAGCCTGCCAGGCGATTCCGTAAGGCCGAATTTCCGAACCAGGCCTTTGGCCGCTTGTATCTGTACGAATATGGGTGCCCCCGAATTTCCGAACCAGGCCTTTCCGCTTGTATCTGTACGAATGTGGGTGCCCCCGAATTTCCGAACCAGGCCTTTGGCCGCTTGTATCTGTACGAATGTGGGTGCCTCGAATTTCCGAACCAGGCCTTTGGCCGCTTGTATCTGTACGAATGTGGGTGCCCCATCCATTCCGCAGCTTCACCGCGGAATGGGTGGGAAAGCACAAATCCAGGCCGGGTGCCCCAGATCTCGTCTTTGAGACCTGGGACGACAATCGCCTGCGCCGCTCTATGCAATAAAAAAATCCATCACGATTGAGGGTCATTTCCGCCGGGAAATGACCCTTCGATCGTTTTGCGGGAGGCTTCAGGAACCGTGAGTGCGGCGGCAAAAACCCGCCTGGACGTTTTGCTCATCGAGCGTGGTCTTGTGCCCAGCCGCGAGCGCGCGCGGGCGCTCATTCTGGCCGGCCGGGTGCTCGTCCGCCAACAGAAGATCGACAAACCGGGCACGAGCGTGGCCGGCGACGCGGAGATCCGGCTGCTGGGCGAAGACCAGCCCTACGTGAGCCGCGGCGGGGTCAAGCTGGCCGCGGCGCTTGCGCGCTGGACAGTCGCAGTCAACGGACGCGCCTGCCTCGACGTCGGCGCGTCGACCGGAGGCTTTACCGATTGCCTTCTGCAGCACGGCGCCGCGCACGTGACGGCTGTAGATACAGGCTTTGGCCAGATTGCCATGAAGCTGCGCGCCGACCCGCGCGTGCGGCTGATGGAGCGCACCAATGCGCGGCTGCTGCAAGCGGGATCGCTCGCCGCCGGACCGGGAAGTGCAGAGCTGACGCTGCTGGCGATGGACGTCTCGTTCATCTCGGCCACGCTGCTGCTTCCGGCAGTGCTGGCCGCGGCGCCGGGTTTGATAGAGGCGGTGATCCTGGTCAAGCCGCAGTTCGAGGCCGGCCGCGGCCACGTGGGCAAAGGCGGAATCGTCCGCGACCCGGCCGCGCACCAGTTGGCCGTCGACAAGGTCGCCGATTGCGTGCGGTCGTTGGGATGGGATGTGGTGGAGACGATTCCTTCGCCCATCGCCGGCGCCGAGGGCAACCGTGAGTTTCTGTTGTATGCAAAGCATCTTCCGGGCTGAAAACTGGCAATCTTTCCGTGTTAAAGGCCCAGGAAGTCGCGTAGCGCAACATTCACAGATTGCATGGTGGCGGAATTGACGCGCCCGATGCGCTGTCCGACCTTGCTGCGCGGGACGGTGGTGGCTTTATCGACCATAATCTGAGAGGGCGCGCGCAATCCGCTCTCCTTGCCGGCAGCAACATTGACGCGCAACAGGGGCGCATCGTGGATTTCGCTGGTTAACGGCAGCAACGTAACCGAGGTGTGCGCATCGAACGAGTCTGCCTGCACAACCAGGGCTGGCCGCGGCTTGCCGTAGTCCCCAGAGACGGCGACGATCACCAGATCGCCTCGTTTCATCGGCCGTCCTTGACGGCGCTCACATCCTGGATCCAGCGCATCACCTCGGCTTCGTCCTCCGAAGCCGCAATTAACTGCGATTGGCGGCGCGCCTCGGCGGCAAAACGCCGTCGGCGCGCTTCCTCGACGTAATGCCGGATGAGATGGCGCAGTACCGCTGAACTGGGCCGGTCCTCGGCTTCGGCGGCGGCCACAAACTCCGCTTTCAATGAGGAATCGAGGCGCAAATTCAGGGTCGTTTCGTGGGATTGGGCTGTCTGACGCATTGCCGTTTCCTTCCTTACATAGTGTACATACAAATATTAACTACGAAATAGGTTTACGCATTTGCACGTCAGGTTGGACGCGCCGCTCCGGCTGCAGATTCAGTTATCCATGCCTTTGAGGCCGTCGCCGTCAAAACGCGGAATGCCGAAATGCCCGCGCAAATGGAGCAGGTCCACAGGGCTGATATTGCCGGCCACCGTAACCAGCGCCAGGCTCTTCGCAGTCTCCACCAGCACCACCGCGCCTTTCACGTTGATTCCGTCCATTACCACCCACACGTCGGTGGTCTGGTCGTGCGCGGGGCCGCCCGCATTGGTCGATGTCACCAGGTGCTTCCATCCGCGCAGATGGTAAGCCGCGCGGATGGACTCGACCGCGGACTCGTCGATGGCGCCGGCGTCCCCGAAACGCAACAGGTGTACGCTCAGGCCGTCCAGTTTGTCGATGGCCTGACGGGTCTGTGTGTCCGAGTCCGGCATCAGGCTGGCCGCCGCGCCCAGCATGTCGCGGTCGAGCGTGAAGTTCTCCTTCACGGCCGCCTGCGCGCTCAGTTCGGCCAGAGCCGGCGGAACCCAGTCGAGCTCGACCGGCCCGGCATTCGCAGCGTCAGCCGGAGGCGCGGCAGCCGCAGGAGGCATGGTGCCGGGGCTATCAGGCTCCATCGGCGACTGCGCCGGGGCGCTCGCGCAAACGACCGCCCCGCCGAAAACGCAAATCGCCACGCAAATTGCCGCAAAAATTCTCCGTTTCATACTTAATTAAACGCGCGCGGCGGCAGAAAGTTTCTCTCCCGGCTCCGGCGCCGCGAACACCGGCATACCTCTCGATTTGGCCCTTTCCGGCGTTGCTCAGGCGGCGCAGCGCAGGTCGCCGCGAACCCCGCTCATGTGAATGGAAAATGAAATAGCATTCTGCCCTGTTCCCAGCCCCCGGAATGCGATAAACTCAACCGGGAACATTGTGCGCGAACCGCCATCTTAAGAAGCAACGGAGGCTACATAGAAATTGGGAAAGAACATGGTCCCGAAGAAGCTTTTCTTCACCAAGGGCGTGGGCAAACACAAGGACCGGTTAACGTCCTTTGAGCTCGCTCTTCGGAATGCGGGGATCGCATCGCAAAACCTGGTCCGCGTGTCGTCGATCTTTCCGCCGCAGTGCAAGGTGATTCCGTGCAAACAGGGGCTGACCTACCTCAACCACGGCGAAGTGGTGTTTGCCGTGATTGCCGAGAACTCCACGCGCGAGCCGCACCGGCTGATCGTGTCGAGCATCGGCGTGGCCATTCCGGCCGACCGCAACACCTACGGCTATCTCAGCGAGCACCACAGCTTCGGCGAGACAGAGGAGCAGGCCGGCGAGTACGCCGAAGAGCTGGCCGCCGAAATGCTGGCCACCACACTCGATGTGGACTTCGACCCCGACAAAAGCTGGGACGAAAAGAAGGAGATCTACCGCATCTCCAATAAGATTGTGCGCACCAGCAACGTGACCCAGTCGGCCGTCGGCGACAAGCAGGGAAAATGGACGACCACGATCGCCGCGGCGGTGCTGATTCTCGAAGAGTAACCCGCGCATTTAGGAAACACTCCTGGCCAACCCTGCCGGCGCGGGGTTGGCCCGGTTGTCTTGAGCAAACGATGGAGTTCGAGCAGGGAAGCAATGCCGGATTCGCGCAAATACAAAATCGGCTTGGTTCAAATGAGCATGGGTCCTGACCCGGAGGCGAACTTCGCTTCTGCCGTGGAGCAGGTGCGCGAGGCGGCGCGGCGCGGCGCGCAGATCGTCTGTCTGCCGGAGCTTTTTCGCACCCAGTATTTCTGCCAGCGCGAAGACGTGCGCCTGTTCGACCTCGCCGAGCCGATCCCCGGCCCCTCGACGAAGAATCTCGCCGAGGTCGCGCGCGAAGCCGGCGTGGCCATTGTGGCTTCGCTCTTCGAGCGCCGCGCGCCGGGCCTCTATCACAACACGGCCGTCACGCTCGATGCAGACGGCTCCATGGCCGGCCTCTACCGCAAGATGCACATCCCCGACGACCCGCTTTACTACGAGAAGTACTACTTTGCGCCGGGCGATCTCGGCTTTCTGGCCGTCGACACAGGCGTTGGCCGCGTAGGCACGCTCGTCTGCTGGGACCAGTGGTATCCCGAGGGCGCGCGGCTGACGGCCCTCCAGGGAGCCGAAGTGCTCTTTTATCCCACGGCCATCGGCTGGCATCCTGCGGAGAAGGAAGAATTCGGCGCAGCGCAGTACGAGGCATGGCAAACCATCCAGCGCTCGCACGCCATCGCCAATGGCGTGTATGTGGCAGCCGTAAACCGCATCGGTCACGAGAACGGCGACATCCTCGGCAATCGCGCCGAAGGACCGGGCCTCAAGTTCTGGGGCGGCAGCTTTGTCGCCGATCCCTTCGGCCGCATCGTCGCCAAATCCGCGCACGATGCGGAGGAGATTTTGATAGCCGAGGTCGATCTGGCGCTGATCGAAGACACGCGGCGCAACTGGCCGTTCCTGCGCGACCGCCGCATCGATGCCTATGCGCCCATCACGCAGCGGTTCCTCGATGCGCGCCCAGGCTATGCGCCCGGTGGAGATCTCAAATAACGATGGCCGATTCACCACCGCAGACGCCGCGCGAACTCGGCTACCGCATGCCCGCCGAATGGGAGCCGCACGAGGCTACCTGGCTTGCGTGGCCGCACAATCCCGAGGACTGGCCAGGAAAGTTTCAGTCCATCCCGTGGCTCTACGCGGAGATCGTGCGCCTGCTCTGCGCGCATGAGCGCGTGCATCTGATCGTCGAGGACGCGAGGACCCGTCAGCGCATCGCCGGGATGCTGGAGCGCGCCGGCGCCAACCTCGATCGAGTTACATTTCACGAGTGGCCCACGGATCGCGGCTGGACGCGCGATTCCGGACCCATTTTCATCCGAAACGCCGAGGGCCGGGTAGGCCTTACGAACTGGAGGTTCAATGCATGGGCAAAATACTCGGATTGGCATTTAGACGACCTTTTACCGGGCCGCGTGGCCGCGTTGCTCGGGCTGCCGGAATGGCAGCCCGCAATTGAGTTGGCCGATGAAGCCAGCGCCGAAAAGCGACCGTACAGAATCGTGCTTGAAGGCGGATCGATCGACGTAAATGGGCGCGGCGCTTTGCTCACCACCGAAGAATGCCTGCTCAGCGAGGTGCAGCAGCGCAATCCCGGCGTTAGCCGCGCACAATTGGAGCGGGTTTTCTACGACTATCTCGGCATCGATCTGGTGATCTGGCTCGCCCGCGGCATCGTGGGCGACGATACGCATGGGCACATCGACGACATAGCGCGGTTCACCGGCCCGCACACGATCGTAACCGCGGTCGAGCCGAACACAGGCGATCCGAATCACAAGCCGCTGGCCGAAAATTTTGCGCGGTTAAAGGCTGCGCGCACATTAGACGGAAAGCAATTTACGATTGTCGAATTGCCGATGCCGCGACCGGTTATTTTTTGCGGCCAGCGGCTGCCGGCGAGTTATGCGAACTTCTATCTCGCCAACGGCCTCGTGCTCATGCCGACCTTTCACGATCCCAACGACCGTGTGGCGCTGAACATTCTGTCCGAGGTTTTTCCGGAGCGCGAAGTCATCGGCATTCACTCGGTGGATCTGATCTGGGGGCTGGGCGCGCTGCACTGCATGACCCAGCAGCAGCCGGCGGCGCTACCATCGTGAACATGATCGCGGATCGCGAAGCCATGAAAGCCGCTCTTGCCGAAGCGCGACTTGCCGCGGAGGTCGGCGAAGTACCCATTGGTGCAACCGTAGTCCGCGAGGGCGCAATAGTGGCGCGCGGCCGGAATCGCGTGCTGCGCGACAACGACCCGACAGCCCACGCGGAAATCGTCGCGCTGCGCGCAGCGGCCGCGGCGCTCGGCAATTACCGGCTCAACGGCTGCACGCTTTATGTGACGCTCGAACCCTGCGCCATGTGCGCCGGGGCGATAATTCACGCACGGCTCGACCGGCTGGTTTTTGCCGCTGCCGATTCCAAGGCTGGCGCTTGCGGCTCGGTGCTCTCCGTGCTCAACCATCCAAAGCTCAATCACGAGATTCAGGTCGAAGTCGGGATTCTTGCCGGAGAGTCGGCCGAGTTACTGCGGAGTTTCTTTCGCGAGCGGCGCTCGAGTTAACTCCTGGTAAGTGCCCTGATCCTCTCAGCTTCAGCCGGCCATTGTTCCGCTAACTCCTTATAACTCGCATTCCGGTAATCGGCAAAGTCAAAGCCGGGAGTTACAGTGCATCCTAACAATGCAACTTTACCGTCGCGTACCAGTTGCGTGCCCTGCCACACCCCCGCTGGAACCACGGCCTGAGCCTGCTGTCCCTTCTGTAAGTCCGATCCCAGAGTTACAACGGCGGAGCCGCCGCCGGGATAAAGCTGTAACATCTCGACAGGGTCGCCAAGGTAGAAGTGGAATATTTCGTCGGAGGCCAGCACATGCATTTGAGAAAAGCCGCCGGCTTCGAGGAGATAATAGATCGCCGTGCTCTGCGCGCGCACGCCGCACGGCAACTCAACCTGCCCCGCCGAGGTGTAAGTGCGGCGAAACCAGCCGCCCTCCATGCGGTGCGGCTCGAGCCTGAGCAGCGATCGGATTTCTTCTGCGGTGATTGGGGCGGTCATTGGTCATATATAACATCGGCGCGGGCACAGTACAATAACCGGGTGCAGGTTCAGGTCTATACCGCAGCGTGGTGCCGGGACTGCCGCGCGGCCAAGCAGTTTCTTGAAGCGCACGGGGTCGTATACACCGAGATTAACGTCGACTCCGATCCGGCGGCTTCGGAGGAATTAGTGCGGCGCGTTGGCAAGCGCGCTATTCCGCAGATGGTGATCGACGGCGAGTGGTTTCAGCCGTACAGGCCGGGCCGCGGGCTGCTTCTCGACGAGCTCCATCGGCGTCTCCGAATCCCTCGCTCCTGAGGCGACATCCCAAGTACAATCGAGAGTTGGACCAGGGCGCGGATCATGCCTGCAAATTGCGCCACGGCAAGGAGTTCTTCGCTTGATCGAACGCTATACCCGCGCGGCCATGGGCCGCATCTGGACGGACGAGAACAAGTACCGCTGCTGGCTAAGGGTGGAGGCCGCGGCGAGCACTGTGCTGGCCGAGGACGGCGTGGTTCCGGCGGCGGCGGCCGAGGTCATCGCTACAAAGGCCAGCGTGTCCGCGGCGCGCGTTTCCGAGATCGAGGCCGAGGTGAAGCACGACGTCATCGCCTTCACCACGGCCGTAGCTGAATCTCTCCAAAGCCAGGGCCTGGAAGCCGAGTCCCGCTGGTTGCACTACGGGCTTACGTCGAACGACATTGTGGACACCGCACAGGCGCTGCAGGTTAAGGAAGCGTCGGCGCTGATCCGCGCCGGACTTGAAGCGCTGGCCGCCGTCCTGAAACGCCGCGCCATCGAGTTCAAGCACACGCCGACGATCGGGCGCACGCACGGCATTCATGCGGAGCCGACTACGTTCGGCTTGAAGCTGCTCAACTGGTACGCCGAGATGGCGCGCAACCTGATCCGCTTCGACGCGGCGGCCGAAGAGATGCGCGTGGGCAAGCTCTCGGGCGCTGTTGGAACTTTCGGGCATTTGAAGCCGGAGCACGAAGAGCGCATCTGCGAGCGGCTGGGACTGGAGCCAGCGGCTGTGGCTACGCAGGTGATCCAGCGCGACCGGCACGCGGTTTATATCTCGACGCTCGCCATTATTGGCAGCACGTTGGACAAGATTGCCGTCGAAGTGCGGCACCTGCAGCGGACCGAAGTGCGCGAGGCGCAGGAGTACTTCAGCGAGAAGCAAAAAGGTTCGTCGGCGATGCCGCACAAGAAGAATCCGATTACTTCGGAGCAGATCAGCGGCCTCGCGCGCGTGCTGCGCGGCAATGCGCAGGCAGCCATGGAAGACATTCCGCTGTGGCACGAGCGCGACATTTCGCATTCTTCTGTCGAGCGCATCATTTTCCCGGATTCGACCATTCTGGTGGATTATCTGCTGGCAAAGGCCGCCGATTTGATCGACCGGCTGCTGGTTTATCCGGAGCGGATGAAGAAAAACCTTGAATCAACGGGCGGGCTGATCTTCAGCGGGCAGTTGCTGCTGGATTTGGCCGAAGCCGGAATGCTGCGCGAAGACGCTTACCGGCTGGTGCAGGGGCACGCGATGCGGGCTTGGAAAGAGGATTTGATCTTCCGCGACGAAGTTGCGCGGGATGCGGCGATTACGAAGCTGCTGAGCCCGGAAAAGCTGGCGCGGACCTTCGATTATGAGCGGCAGTTGGGTAACGTGGATGCGATTTTTTGCCGTGTGCTCGGCGAATAGGGCCGATCAGGAGCCGCATTGGAAGCAGCCAATTTCACCGTAGCGATTACCGGGGCCTCAGGGGCAATCCTGGGCCGCGAACTGCTCCGCGCCCTCGAAACCGATGAGCGCGTGACGCGCGTACACTTTGTGGCTTCGGAAAACTCGCTGCGCGTAATGGCCGAAGAGCTTGGTCTGAGCGGCCGCAACAATCTGCTTGAAAAACTGCTCGGCGCGGCGCCGCAAAAAACAGTCCAGCTTTCCGATAGCGACATCGGAGCGGCGATTGCGAGCGGGAGCCACCCCTCGAACGGAATGATTATTATGCCTTGCTCGATGGGGACGCTTGCGGCCATCGCTTTGGGGCTGGCCGATTCGCTGATTGCGCGCGCCGCGGACGTGACGCTCAAGGAACGGCGGCCGCTGGTGCTGTGCGTGCGCGAGACGCCGTTCAACCGAATTCATCTGCGCAACATGACGCTGGCCGCCGAGGCCGGTGCGACAATCTTTCCGGTGATTCCAGCGTTTTATAACAAGCCCGCCGACTCGACCGAGATGGCGCGGCAATTTGTTTGCCGGGTGCTGGCGCATGTGGGGCTGCCGCAGCCGGGCGCTTACGTATGGAAGGCGGAAGAATAGTGGATCGGCCCATTTTCTATTTGACACACGGACTGTTGTCCATTGATACTGCCTTCAATGTCGAACTCAACCGAATGCGGAATTGGGGTCATGGCCATGCGCATGTGTATGCCATGCGGACCCGTCCGTACGCCTCATGAGCGGCAGATGCGCTAGACGCAACCGGTCTTGAAGCCAGGCGGCTCGGGTCCCACGGGGGATTCGGGCCGTTTCCTTTTTTGAGGCGCGGCCTGCGCCCCGATTCCCCGCTGCACACCCAAATCTGCAACCATAGAACATCGAAGGAGCCTGATATGTCCGATTCCGCACCGCAGCAGTTTGCCACGCTCGTCGTTCACGCCGGCCAATCGCCCGACCCAGATACCGGCGCGCGCGCCGTTCCCATCTACCAGACCACCTCATTTGTCTTTCAGGACGCCGACCACGCAGGCCGGCTCTTCGCGCTCAAGGAGTTCGGGAACATCTACACGCGCATCATGAACCCGACCACGGACGTGTTCGAGAAGCGCGTGGCGGCCATCGAAGGCGGCGCGGCAGGGCTGGCGACCGCTTCTGGCCAGGCGGCGGAGACGCTCACGATGGTCACGCTGGCCAGCGCCGGAGACGAGATTATCTCGACTACTTCGCTCTATGGCGGGACCTACAATCTCTTCCACTACACGCTGCCGCGGCTCGGCATCACCGTGCGCTTTGTGGACTCCGATGACTTCGACGGGCTGCGCGCGGCCATCAACGAGAAGACGCGCGCCGTCTACGCTGAAACGCTCGGCAATCCCAAGCTCGACGTCGTGGACATCGAGAGGATGGCGGCCATCGCCCACGAGCACAAGCTGCCGCTCATCATCGACAACACTTCGACCTCGGCGGCGCTGGTGAGGCCCATCGAGTGGGGCGCGGACATCGTGGTCAACTCGGCGACAAAGTTTCTGGGCGGCCACGGGAACTCGATCGGCGGGGTGATTGTGGACGCGGGCAAGTTCGACTGGGCGGCTTCCGGCCGCTTCCGCGAATTCACCGAGCCCGATCCCTCCTACCATGGGCTTTCGTACACTGAGGCCTTCGGGCCGCTGGCGTTCATCCTCAAGGCGCGCGTGCAGGGGCTGCGCGACACGGGCGCGGCGCTGTCGCCGTTCAATGCGTTCCTCATTCTGCAAGGCATCGAGACGCTGCACCTGCGCATGGAACGGCACTCCGAAAACGCGCTCGCCGTGGCGCGCCACCTCGCCGAGCATCCCGGCGTGGAATGGGTCAACTATCCCGGCCTGGAATCGAGCCCTTACTACGCGCGCGCCAAAAAGTATCTGCCCGGGGGTCAGGGCGCGCTGGTGACGTTCGGGATCAAATCCGGATCGGAGGGGGGCGGCTATGCGGCCGGCAAAAAGCTGATCGACACACTGGAGCTGTTCTCGCTGCTGGCCAACATCGGCGACGCCAAATCGCTTGTGATTCATCCGGCCTCGACCACGCACCAGCAGCTCTCGGCCGAGGAGCAGGCTGCCGCCGGCGTCACTCCCGAGATGGTCCGGCTCTCCGTCGGCATCGAAGACATCCGCGACATCCTGGCCGACCTCGACCAGGCCATCGAAACTGCCAACGGACACAAGTGTAGCCAAGCCGCGGCGGCGGCTCATGTAGCACAATGAGTACCATGAGCGAATCCCGTGCTGGACCCCGCACCGGGCCGCCGGCTCCGGCAGGATCGCGCCTGCTCGCGCCCACTTACGAAGGCGACTTCGTGCTTGGCGAGCACCTGCTGCTCGAGTGCGGGCGCACCCTCGTCAGTCCCACGCTGCACTACGCGGTCTATGGACGCCTCAATGCGGCGCGGGACAACGCGGTCCTCGTCTGTCACGCCCTTTCCGGCTCGGCGCTGGTCGGCTCCTGGTGGCCGGAGGTCTTTGCCCCTGGCGCCGTCCTCTCGCTCGAACACGACTTCGTCATCTGCATCAACATGCTCGGTTCGTGTTACGGGTCCACCGGGCCGGGCTCCGTCGATCCGGAGACGGGCAAGGTCTACGGGCCTGATTTTCCACTGGTTTCGGTCCGCGACAACGTGCGCGCGCAGGCGCGTCTGCTCGACTCGCTGGGAATCAGGCGCCTGCGCCTGGTGATGGGCGGCTCCATCGGCGGCATGCAGGCCCTGGACTGGACGATTCTGAACCCGGAGCGAGTGGAACGGGCGCTGGTGATCGGCGTATCGCCGCTCGGGGCCATGGGACTGGCGCTCAATCATCTGCAGCGGCAGGCCATCCAGCACGATCCGGAGTGGGCCGAGGGCCGCTATCTGCCCCAGCGGCCGCCCCGCCGCGGACTGGCGCTGGCGCGCCAGGTCGCCATGATCAGCTACAAATCGGCGCCGCTCTTCGAGGAGCGCTTCGGCCGCAGTCCCAACCGCAACGGCGAGGACCCCTGGAGCTTGGACGACCTGGGCGGCGGCCTCGGCGGCGGATTGATTGGGGGACGGTTCGACATCGCCGGCTACCTCGACTACCAGGGCCAGCGCTTCACCGACCGCTTCGACGCCAACTCTTACCTGGCCATCCTGCGCACCATGGACACCTGGGACCCGTTGCGCGGATACTCCTCGCCCGAAGAGGCTTTCAGCCGCATTCGCGCCCATCTGAGTTTTGTCGGCATCAGCTCTGACTGGCTGTTTCCGCCCGAGGACGTGCGCCGGTTTGCCGAGGCCATCCGTGCGGCGGGCGCACAGGCCGACTACCGCGAGATGACCAGCGCCCACGGCCACGATGCGTTCCTGGCCGAGCAGGCAGAGTTGGTGCGGCTGCTGCAATAACCAGCCCGGCGCTCTTCCGTCCTGTCGAAATTCGCCTTCATCCGCCCCAAATCGCCTGCCTCCACAGGGTCCGGCGCCGCACCGGCTGCCGAAGATATTCCCAGTTCCGAGCAACTTCCCTTGTCAGGGGAAGCCTGGGCTTTCTATAATCCTGTCAACACCGCATGGGAAGCCGTGGTATGTTTAAATCCATTGCCGCGGCGCTCAACCGGCCATCCAGATCGGTTGCACCTTCCGCGCGCATGTGCTTGAGTCTCGATATCCATCTTGGTATTTCCCAGGAGCGCTGCATGAAGAAGCTAGTCTTTGCGTCTGCGATGGCGTTGGTGAGCCTTAGCCTGGTCTCTGTGCCCGCGTTGCGTGCGCAGACAGCCAGCAACGGGTCCGGCGGCCAGATTTCCCTCCCGCCCGCCGAGTACGAGGCCTATCAAACGGCTACCACCCAACCCAGCCCCAAGGCCAAAGCCGAGGCGCTGGAAGGATTTCTGAAAACCTATCCAAAAAGCCCCGTCACCAGGGAGGTTCTCGATCAGCTCATCGATGCCTACCAGCAGGCGGGCGAGGCCGACCAGGAGCTCAGCGCGGCGAGCCGGCTTCTGCAGATCGATCCCGGCAGCATGAAGGCCATTTTCGTCTCCGTTTACATCAAGACGCTCGAGTGCCAAAAGACCCTCAACGCGACCACCGGGGCGAGCTCCGACCAGCAGACCTGCGACGACGCAGCGGCGACGGCTCAGAAGGGACTGACGGTTGCCAAGCCGGCCGACGTTGCCGATGCGGAATGGAAGAACGAAACCAGCGCCGCTTTCCCGGTGTTTCACTCGACCATCGCTCTCGACGACGCCGCCAAGAAGGACTACAAGGACGCGATTACCGAGTACCGCGCGGCGCTGATGCTCTACCCCTCCGAAGCCACGCAAAAAGGACCGGGCCTGGTGGATACGCTGCAACTGGCCCAGGCGTATGCGAAGCCGGAAGCGCGCGACGTGGTGAACGCAATCTGGTTCTACGCCCGCGCCTGGGACTTCGTGCCTCCTGCGTACAAGGCGCAGATCGAGCCCCAACTCGAATATTGGTACAAGCGCTTCCACGGCAACCTCGAAGGGCTCCAGGACGTGAAAACGGCGGCGCAGGCCACGGTCTTTCCGCCCGCCACCTTCAAGGTTGCGCCGGCTCCCACTCCGGCTGAGGTCGTGCACAACGTTCTGGCTTCGACTCCCGACCTGACCAAGCTCAACCTCGAAGACAAGGAGTACGTCCTGGCCAACGGCACCCCGGCCGATGCGCAGAAGCTGTGGGCGGTTCTGCAGGGGCAGGTCACGCCGGTTCCTGGAATCGTGACCGGAGTAACATCCACCGGCATCACGGTTCACGTCGAGCTGCCCGGCAGAGTCGTTCGTGACTTCACCATCGCACTCAAGAATCCCATGGACGCCAAGAACATTCGCGCCGTGGCGCCCGACAATACTTCGATGGAGACCTTCATCGACACCAACGGCGTACCCGACGACACGGCCAAGATCGACACCGTCTTCAAGGTAGACGCCGCGCGCATCCGCAAAATCACCATCGATCCCAACGCGGCGACCATCTTCATGGCCGTGACGCAGGACGCCAAAGACAACAACACGCCCGACTTCATCGTCAACATGAAGAAGCCGGCCGAGGGCAAGGATGTGCCCGCGCCGGGCTTCGTATTTGCCCTGCTGCCCCAGCCCGAGCTGGACGGGACCTACGCCAGCTATAAGCCGGTTCCGGCCGTAGGAACGCACGCAGCGACGGCGCAGATCGTGCTCTCCGATGGCTTTATCCAGGTGGAACCGCCCAAGAGGGCTCCGGTGCGCCATGTGGTTCGCCACCCGCGCTGAGGCGAATTGAACCCTGAACCGCCGCGGCGGATCCTGGGATTTCCGCAGCGGCAGTCTTCCGCGGCAGTTTTCCGCTAATGGGACGATCGAGGGGAATTTCGAAGGGCAGCCTGCAATGCGGGCTGCCCGTTTCATTCCCTGCGCCCGATTCTCCAAAACTTCGCTTCAAGCGGCGGTGATAACCTATGGGAAATATGGTCCGATTCCGCAGCCTCGTTGTTATCTTCGGCGCGCTCGCCGTATGCGCCGCCATCCCGCTCGCGGTCCATGCGCAGCAGAACCTTGCTGCGCCCTTTCATGAGGGGAAGCCGGTGGTGCAGCAGGCGCGTCCGATCCCGTTTCCGCCGGGGCCGGGAACGCCGGAGCATGAAACCAGGATCGAAACCGAAACCAGGATCGAAACCAGGATCGAATTCCGCGCCGCCGATCGAATGTCCGCGGCGGACCGCGGCCTTGTGGCTGGCGCCCAACCGGCCATCGCCGAGCATGCCGGATACGCCGATCTTGAGTTCAACCAGGGGCGCTGGACCTACCGCCAGATCGTGTGCCCCGCCTTCCCCAACCATCTGTTTCTGCGCTTCACGCGCAACAATGGCGCCGGCGACGTGAGCATGTTCTCCGTGTCGATTCCGCGCAACGGCGAGGGGCGCGTGCGCATCGTTCCCATCCTGCGGCGCAGCTATTCGCTCTGGGATCCGGCGCCCATGAACACCATCACCATTTCGGTCTTCAACCATATCCGCGCCGAAGACCCCGCGCCGCATCCCTATTGGCTTCAGACCGCGCTCTGCTACGCCGCCCTGGCCGGGGCCGACCCGCAGGCCGCGCTCATGGCGCAGGAGACGGGCGCGCGGCAGTTTCCTGCCGGACCGCCTTCGGTGCTCGTCCTTCCCAACCAGGGCGGCGCGGTGGTCCGGTTCGCGAACGCCGCCGCCCGCCCTCACCCGATGGAGTGCACCATGACCTTCAATGCCGGCGGAAAGCTGCTCAAAACCAGCCACGCGCGCGCGGCCATGGTCGCAGATCGAACGGAGCACCCCGCTCCTCTGCACGAGCAGCCCGTGCCACCGGCGTCCGCGCCAATCGCCGTGCGGCCCGTGGTGCAGGCCGCGGCGGCGCCGCGGAAAACAATCCAATAGTGCGGTTATTCGCCCAGCGCGATGCGCTGAATTGAGGCCGCTCGGCCGGTCTGCGCGTCGCAGGCAATCAGCGCGGCGCACATCTTTGGGTTGCCCTTGGCCGCTTCGAACTTGGCCGGCATTCCCGTCACGAATTTGCGCACCACCAGCTCCTTTTCGACGCCGATCACGCTGTCGTAAGGTCCGCTCATGCCTACGTCGGTCTGGTAGGCGGTGCCGCCCGGCAGCACGCGCTCGTCGGCCGTGGGAATGTGCGTGTGCGTGCCCAGCACGGCAGTCACGCGGCCGTCGAGATACCAGCCCATCGCGACTTTTTCGCTGGTCACCTCGGCGTGGAAATCGACCACGATCACCTTCGCGCCGATCCGCTTGAGCAGCGTGTCGATGGCCTCGAAGGGGTCGTTGGTTCCGGTCATGTAAACGCGGCCCATCAGGTTGACGACGGCGTAATCCACGCCGCCGCGCGTTGTGCCTTCAAAAAATCCGTAGCCGGGCGCGCCGCGCTGCAGATTGAGTGGGCGCAGCACGCGGCGGCCGCGCGCGCCGCTGTCCGGCGCGGCGGCGCTCACGTAGTCGATCAGCTCTTTCTTGTCCCACACATGATTGCCGGTGGTGAGCACGTCCGCGCCCCACTCGAAGATCTCCTCGGCAATCTGCGGCGTAACCCCAAATCCCCCGGCAGCATTCTCAGCGTTGATCACAACCAAGTCCACGTCGTGCGTCTCGCACACGTGCCCGATGTGCGCGCGGACGATCTTGCGCCCCGCGCTGCCGAAGATGTCGCCGACGAAGAGGAGGTTCAAAGTGGCTCGATGCTCCTGTAAAAGGGACTAGGGACGTAGGGACTAGGGACTAGATAGAGACTCCGCGCGTCCTCGTTGAAGCTCTTGCCGGCGCGAAGCTGAGAGAGCATAGATCGACCACACTTTCCAGTCCCTAGTCCCTAGTCCCTAGTCCCTGCTCTTTCCTCATCAGCGGAAAGAGAATCACGTCGCGGATCGATTTAGCGCCGGTGAGCAGCATCACGAGCCGGTCGATGCCGATGCCTTCGCCGCCCGTCGGCGGCAATCCATAGGCCAGCGCTCGAACGTAGTCCTCGTCCATCTGATGCGCTTCTTCGTCGCCGCGGAAACGCTCCGCTAACTGCTGCTCGAAGCGCCTGTGCTGCTCGACAGGGTCGTTCAGCTCGCTGAAGGCGTTGCCGATTTCGAAGCCGCCGATGTAAACCTCGAAGCGCTCGACCCAATCGGGGTCGTCGGGCTTTTGCTTCGAGAGCGGCGAGACGGCCGTCGGAAATTCGTAGATGATTGTAGGCGAGATGAGTTGCAGTTCGGCGACACCCTCAAACAGGCAAGCAATGGCCTTGCCTAACGATCCTCCGGTGTCAAGTTCACGGTGGGCAAGCTCGAACCCTGAGCGAGCATAAAGGAGTCGTTTGGTATGCAAGACAAAATCTGCGTGTTCGGCACCGCTGAGATTTGGATTTGCTTCTTGATCGCGTGCCTCTGGGTCAAGCTCGCTGCTGCTGCCGACCGATACCGGTTCGATCGCGCCAAGCGATTGTTCGAGGTCCCGCAAGCCGAGCCGTAAAATCTCTCGGAGCACCTCAGGAGAATTTAGCTGCTCAAGAGATGGCTTTTGTTCCGCTTTTTCCGGCCACCACTGAATGATCGCCTCCCGCATCGTCAGCCGCTGCCATTTGCCGAGGTCGATCTCCACGTCATTGAAGGTCGTCAGCGTGGTCCCATTCACTTCGAGCGCAACAAACTTGATTAGTTCCTCCGTCAAATCCATCAGGTCTTCGTAGTTGGCATAGGCCTGATAGAACTCCAGCATGGTGAACTCGGGATTGTGCTGCGTGCTCACGCCCTCATTGCGGAAATTGCGGTTGATCTCGTAGACGCGGTCGAGGCCGCCGACGACCAGGCGCTTCAAATAAAGCTCGGGCGCGATGCGCAGATATAAATCCATGTCGAGCGCATTGTGGTGCGTCGTGAAGGGCCGCGCAGCGGCGCCGCCGGCGATCTGCTGCATCATCGGCGTTTCGACTTCGAGATAGCCGCGGTCGTCGAAGAATTTGCGCACGGCCTTGAGGACTTTGGCGCGCTTGACGAAGACTTCCCGGCTGTCGAGGTTGGTGAAGAGATCGACGTAGCGCTGGCGGTAGCGCAGCTCGACGTCGGCCAGACCGTGAAATTTTTCCGGCAGAGCGAGCATGGCCTTGGCCAGAAACGTCAGGCTCTCGACGTGGACCGTCAGCTCGCCCGTGCGCGTGCGGAAGAGATAGCCGGTGACGCCGATGTGGTCGCCGAGGTCGAGCAGCTTGTAAAGCGCGAAGCCCTGCTCGCCGACGGCGTCGAGGCGGACGTAGATTTGCAGGCGCTGGCCCTCCTGCTGCAAGCTGGCAAACCCGGCCTTGCCTTGGGCGCGGATGGCCATGATGCGGCCGGCGACGGCCACCGTGACGCGGTCGGCCTCAAGCTGCTCGGCCTTCGCTTCGCCCCATTGGGCGCGCACCTCAGCCACGCTCACCGCGAGCTGGCCCTCTTCCGGCGGGAAGCGGTTAGGATAAGCCGTCTGGCCGAGCTTGACGATCTCTTCAAGCTTCGTCCTGCGCAGTTTGAACAGGCTCTCTTCAAATTCCGAATTGAATTCGATCTTTTCTGTCATTCCCGGCGGCCTTTACCCAAAAAGGCAGTATACCCGCTTGGCGCTGTATGCTTTTGAGGAACCGTCGATGCCCTACCATCGCCCCATTCCCGAGTCCCGCGCCGGCGGCAAGCGCTCGCCGGCGCTGGCCGCGTGGGTTGAGGCGGAAAAGCTGATGCAGATCGCGCTCGTGCTGCCCTGCGCGGCATTCATAGGCTGGCTGGCCGGGGCCTGGCTCGACGAGCGCATGCACCAGCACTGGATCGGCATTGCCGGGATCGTCTTTGGTGGTGCTTCGGGGCTTTACTACGTGATCCGGCTGGCGTTAGCCGCCGGCAAGGTAACGCCCGGCGAAGACGATAGCTCCCAAAAAGGAGACCGCGGCGGCCAGCCATGACCGAAGACACCCAACCGCTCGCCGGACTCACCGACCAGGGCCTGGACGCGCTGCTGCGGCGGGCCATCACGATCACCATGGTTGTGGGCGCGCTGGCCGCCCTCGTGCTGTGGAAGGCCTCCGGCTGGCGCAACGCCGCTATGATGGCGGTGGGCGCCCTAATCTCCGCGGCCAGCATCTTCGAGTGGCAGCGGCTGGTCCGCCTGCTCAACGCCAAACTCGACCGCAAACAGGCCCCCCGAGGAGCATTGCTGGCCGGTATCTTTTTTGTGCTCAGGCTCACCGTCTTCGGGGCGGCCATTTATGTTAGCCTGATATGTCTCCGGGGTTCGGTTGTAGCATTGCTTTGCGGCCTTGGGCTTGCGGTTCTGGCCATGGTCTGGGAGGCGGTTCGCCTGCTGCGTAACTGAGTCGCCGGAGAAGGCGATTTCGCGATCGCGGGATCCCACCCTAGCCGCAAAAACAAAGACGCGGCGAGGGTGGGGCACCCAGTTCGGCACCCAGATCGGTTAGGAAATAGCCAAGGTTAAGGGAAGATTGAAGACTCGAGTCAAAGTGAGATGATAGAACAGAAGCTCGCGATCACAGGTTGGTTGAATCACTGGTTTGGCTCCGCCATCGGGCACGCAGAGCGGATAGTGGGCTACCACCCCGCCAACCCCGCCGCGCCCATTGGCGACGCCTTCGCGCTCGAAGTGCTGGTGGCCTTCGGGCTTATTGTCTTTTTCATCGTCGTGCGGCTTAGTCTCTCGGTCGAGAGTCCCAATCCGGCCCAGCAGATCGCCGAGATGGTCCACGAGTTCACCGGCAGCCAGGGCGAACAGGTCATCGGCCACGAGCACGAGCGCTTCCAGTCCTTTGTCACCTGCATCGCGCTTTTCATTGTGCTCAACAACCTGCTGGGGCTGTTGCTGGGGCTGATTCCCGGCGTGATCACGCCTACAAGCAAGCCGGTGGTGCCGCTGGGGCTCGCGGTGCTCACGTTTCTTTATTACAACTTCCACGGCGTGCGCGTGCAGGGCGCTATCGGCTACCTGAAACAATTTGCGGGGCCGCTGTGGTGGCTGTCGTGGCTGCTGCTTCCGATCGAAGTGGTCTCGCACCTGGCGCGAATGATGTCGCTCACCATCCGTCTTTATGCCAACATGCTGGCCAGTGATCTGCTTACGTTGATCGCCTTTTCCATGGTCCCGCTGGCCGTTCCCGTGCTGGCGCTGGGGCTGCACTTTGCGGTTTCGCTCATCCAGGCTTACGTTTTCATGCTGCTGGCGATGATTTACCTGTCGCAGGCGGTTTCGCACGAGCACTAAAGACATTGGACAGTGAACAGTGAACAGTGGTCAGTGATCAGTTTCTAAAGGCAGTGGACGGCGATCGGTGATCGGTTTTCCTATTTTCGTTTTTGCTCGGCCGATATGCGTGTCTGACCACTGTTCACTGACCACTGACCACTGAAAGGGATTCCGCCGGAGCGCGCTTCCGCTCCGGGCAAACGAAAGGCTGCAAGCGTGAGGGGGTCAGCTCGGTGAGCCTCAACCACCCACTGGCGGCCAAATTCAAAGGAAGCAGGAGAATTATGCGGAAACTTCAATATTTGTTCATGGCGCTGGCGGCGCTTTGCTTCGCGACGCCCGCCTTTGCCGCCACCGGTGCGGCTGTATCGCCGCTGGTGACCATTGGCGCCGGCATCGGCATGGGCATCGCTGCCGGCCTGTGCGGCATCGGCCAGGGCCGCGCCGTTGGCTCGGCCTGCGAATCGCTAGCCCGCAACCCCGGAACCCGCGCCGGCCTCATGCTTTTCCTGGTGCTCGGACTGGCCTTCATCGAGTCCCTTACGTTGTTCACCCTCGTCGTAATCTTCGCGAAGTCCTAACGCGTTTCCGCCGCTCACGGGCCGTTTCGCAGGATTTCGATCGCTTCGCGGTAGTCCATGCCCGCCGGAACCGGCTCGAAGCGGCCCTCCTCTTCGACGGCATCGAAGGTGCGCGTCCGGAAGAGCACGCGGGCGGTCATGGCCATCTGCAGGTGTACCATCCGCCATCGCCCCTCGCCCACATCGGCCTGGTCGATCGAAATCCATCCGCCTTTGTTCAAGCGGCCCAGGATGCCCCACCCGACGGCGATGTCGTGCTCAAGCCGGCCCTCGATGTGCGTCACTCGCTCGGCGGCCGGGTCGATCCATATCTGGCCCGTCATCGCGGTCAGAATCTGCGTCTCGAGGTCGGGCGGGTCGAAGTCCGGATTGGGCTTGAAGGTAAATTTTTCGATAGTTCCCAGGGGGCTGGGCGCCGGCCCGGCGTAGCTGTAGATGAACGCATTGGGCAGCGCCCCGAGCACCTTGAGCGCGCGCGCGGAATCCGCATCCTCGCTCTGCTGGCGATGGCGTTGCCTGCCGGGGTTGGCGAGCAGATCGTCGAGCCGCGCCTGCTCCTGCTGCTTCTGGACCGCGCTGAGCGGCTGGCCGTTGACCGAGAGCAGAAGCGCCACATCGCCATTGCTGGTTTCCACAATCTCCTTCGTAGTGGTCAGCCGCGGGGTGGACTTGCGCAGCCGGTAGCGCTCGAGGCGGCCCGGAGATTGGGCCGCGCGCAGTTCGTTGGCGAGGGCGCGGTCCAACAAACCCTGGGCCGCGGCCGGTGAGAGCGTGGTCTGAACTTGAGCCTGGTCGACTTGAGCCTGGGCGCCTTGCGCCCGCGCGCCGTATGTCCTTCCAGGCGAACCAGCGGCCACCGTAAGCAGGACCAACAGCGGCAAAAAACCGCGCAGCACAATGGGGTTAACGTCCATTGGACCCCTTGCCCGTGCTGCCCTCGCCCATGCTCCATTAGACGCAGCCGCCGGGCCGCGGATTCTCGAATAGAACCGGCCGCCGAGGCGTTAACTGAAACGGCGATTGAAGCAACAGGGCCGCGTTGCGTATAGTGCGGGCAGGGCCTCACTATGCCCACGGAAGGAACGAGCACTATGGCTCAAGAGAACGCACCCGCGCGCATCGGGAAAACCGTGGTGATCTGCGGAGAAGTGAAAGGAAGCGAAGATTTGATCGTGGATGGGCGCGTGGAAGGCACCGTCACCCTTTCCGAGAGCCGGCTGACCATCGGTCCCAGCGCCGACGTGGCGGCCGATCTCTCCGCCAAGGATGTGCTGATCCAGGGCCACGTTCATGGCAATGTAATGGCCAGCGGCCGCGTGGAGCTGCGGGCAGGCTGCACCGTCGAGGGCGACATTCGCGCGCTGCGCCTAGCCGTCGAGGACAACGCGGTCTTCAGGGGCAAGGTGGACCTGACCCAGGCCTTGGCTAAGGGGCCGAATGGGGCCGGAGCGGCGCCGGCGGACGGAATTTTCTAAACCCGCCCGCTGAGAGCAAAAATCGAGTCCGCAGCACTCAAGAAGGATTCCCAGGTTGTTAAGCCGTTGGTTTGACAAAAAGAGCGAGGGCGCCGCCGCGGCGTCGGCTCCCGGCTTAACGGGGCCGCGAGTTCCGCGCTACTCCGGAGCCTGGTCGACGCTGCGCAAGCGTCTGCAGGCCGAGCCGGGGCTGCGCATCGTGGATACAGGCTACACTTCGCCTACAAACATCAACTTTCTCACCGGGCTGGGCCACAGCATCTTCCTGTCGGATTTGGTCTCCGACGCCTGCACGGGCGACTGGAAACGCGGCGAAGACGAAGACGGCAATGCGATCTGGGACGTGGAAGGTTTCCTCAAGCAATCGCTCGATTTCACGGGCCGAACGTTTGACGTAGTGCTGCTGTGGACGGCGCTCGATTACCTGCCCCAGCCGCTGGTGGCGCCGGTGGTCGCGCATCTATACGGGTCCATGAATCCCGGCGGCCAGGTTCTGGCCCTCTTCCATACTCGCTTGCAGGGCGCGGAAACGGTACACTGCCGCTTCCACGTCACCCCCAGCGACGACGTCGAGATTCAACTGGCGCAGCAGTTCCCGATTCAGCGCACCTTCACCAACCGCAGCATCGAGCGCCTGTTCGCCGGATGGCCCGGACACAGGCAGTTTCTGGCCAAGGACAGCGTCTCGGAAGTCATCATGACGCGCTGATGAAGTAGCTTGCAGCGGTCGCCGCTCGGCTCCCGGTCGCCGGCCCCCGCACCAATCTGGGTGCCCCAGGTCCCCGATTTTGGGACCTGGGACTGACAAATGCTCATTCGACATCATGCGGTTGCAGACCCGCGCTCCGCGAACGGCAACCACGGCTGCAGTGCGACGGTCTCCTGCGTGGGACTGTCTGCCGTTTCCGGCTCGCCCGAGTACCGTCTTCCAAGCTTGTACTCCCGGCAAATCGAATCCACCAAATCCGCGACCCGCTTGCGGTACTCTGCCGAAACAAACGCGCTCGCAGCGTAGCGCCTGCGGTATGCCTCAAGCTGCTCCGGAAAATTCTCCCGCACAAAATCGAAAAACGTCGGCAGCGAACAGGGCTTCAGGAAAAGCGCTCCGGCGTGGAGAAAGTTCGCTCCGGCCGCGGCGGCGGCCTTGGCCACGGCTTCAATCGAGCGCCGGCTGTCGGTAATCCCCGGCATCAGCGGCGAGCACATGACCCCTGCGCGCAGCCCGGCCTCGCGTAACCGGGCCAGGGCGCCGATGCGCAGATCGGGCCGCGGCGCGCGCGGCTCCAGAATCCGGGCCAGGCGCGTGCTCGTCGTGGTCACCGTCAGATGGACGACGAGCCGGTTGCCCTGCGCGATCTCTTTCAACAGATCGAGGTCGCGGAGAATCAGCGTGGACTTGGTCACGATCCCCAGCCGGAAGCCGCTCTGGCGCGCAAAAACTTCGAGAATCGAGCGCGTAATGCGCTGCTTGCGCTCCAGAGGCTGATAGGGATCGGTGGCTGTGCCGATGGAGATTTCGGTTCCCGGCTTCAGCCGCGCCAACTCCTGCGTGAGAAGCCAGGCGGCGTTCTGTTTGAAGTAGATTTTGCGCTCGAATTCCTCCGGGTTGCGCAGTTCGAGAAACTCATGCGTATAGCGGGCGTAGCAGTAGCGGCATCCAAACTCACAGCCCCGGTAAGGGTTGATGGCGTGGGTAAACGGCAGGCCACGGTTGGACGTGGTTTTGTTGAGGATGGAACGCGAAGCCAGCGGCCGGTACTCAGTGAGGCAGCCGGTGGAGTCGAGCGGAGCTTCGGCTGCCGCAGCAGCAAGCCCGGCGAGGGGCTTAGGTTCGAGAATTGGGAAGAGAGAGTCGATATTCGCCATTTGTTCGCCCCATAAGTGAGCGTAGCTCCGGTTTGGCCCGGAGTCAAGGGGAAAAACAGGGACTAGGGACGTAGGACTAGGAACTAGGGACTAGAATACCGGCCGGCCACCTTGAGGTATCGGAGAGCGGTTTAGGATAGAAACCGGGAGAATTGGTGGGACGTCGGCGTCAGGCGATAACTGAGTTTCCCTCCTCAGTCCGCAGCTCTTAGTCCCTAGTCCCTAGCCCCTGGTCCCTGGTCCCTAGTCCCTAGTCCTTGTAAAGGAGCCTCAATGTCTTCATCGAAACCCACACGCATCACCTGGCTCGGCCACGCGACAGTTCTGATCGAGACTCCCGCGGGCGCCAACGTTCTTATCGACCCGTTTATCGCGGGAAACCCCAAGTTCCCTAAAGAATTCGAGCTGCCGTCGAAGATCGACTACATCCTGCTGACGCACGGCCACGGCGACCACATCTCCGACGCGGTTCCCGTGGCCAAAAAGCACGGCTCGACCGTGGTCGCGGTCTACGAACTGGCGGATTACGTCCACCGCAAAGGCGCGGAGAAGTTCATCGGCATGAACCTGGGCGGAACGGTGCAACTGGGCGACGTGGCGGCCACGATGGTCGAGGCCAAGCACTCGGCCGGCGCGCAGGACGAGAAAGGGACGCACTACGTAGGCGTGGCAACCGGCTTTGTGCTCACCATCCCTGGCGTCCCGGTGCTCTACCATTCAGGCGACACATCGGTCTTTGGCGACATGAAGCTGATCCGCGACCTCTACCACCCGCAGGTGGCGATGCTGCCCATCGGAGGCCACTTCACCATGGACCCCAAGCAAGCCGCGCTGGCGGTGAGTCTGCTCGAACCGGAGGTCGTGCTGCCGATTCACTGGGGCACGTTTCCGATGCTCACCAGCACGCCGGAGTCGCTGCGCGCTCTGGTAGCCCCGCAAGTGAAGGTCGTGAGTTGGAAGCCGGGGGAAGTTTATTCGGTGTGAGTAGCGGTCTCGTGGCGCTAATTACTTGGCCTGAAGGAGTCGCGTCGATCGAATGCCTGCACCTCGAACCAATGCTTGTCATCTTGAGCGGAGCGAAGCGGAGTCGAAAGATCTGCGGTTGTTTTTGCGGTTGCTTTTAGGAAAGCATGCGGTCTGCGGCACGTTTCAGATCGGCGGGTTCGTAGTCGTACCACTCCCGGCTCAGATCCACCCATGCTGGGTTTGTTTTTTCGATCAGAGCGATCTTCTTTTCGCGCCGCCATCCTTTTAACTGCGTTTCGCGCGCGATGGCCTTGCCGACGTCCTGGTAGCGCTCGAACCAGACGAGCCTATCGCAGTTATAGCGCTCGGTAAAGCCGTCATGTTCTTTCCATTTGTGCTCGAAAACACGTCTTTGCAGGTCTCCCGTCACGCCGATGTAGAGCGTATGGCTTCGGCTGGCGAGAATGTAAGTGAAATAGGCCTTTTCCAACATGGTGTGGATGATACATGACCAGCGACGTGTCCGCTGTGACGATGACCGCCGTGGATCCATGCGCCGGCAAAAAAGCAACCGCAGATCTTTCGACTCCGCTGCGCTCCGCTCAAGATGACAACGCCCTTCGGTGGAAGCTGATCCCCTCACTGATCCCGCGTCTGCTTAATAGCCCGCGAGGGCAGCGCGGGCGTTGACGGCGTCCCCGGCGGCGGATTCCCTCCGCCCAGCCGCGGCTGCTGACCCGCGCCGGGCGCGCAGTAATTGCGCAGCGCCCGTACAATCTCATCTTTGTCGCGCGCATACTGCCCGGCCAGCCGCGTCAGCGCAAACGTGATGATGTCGCTGTGGTGCAAATTCTGGAGCGATGGGTCGCGACGCATGTTCAGCCACAGCCGGTGTACAAGCTGCACGTTGTCCGCGCTGAGCGCCGGCGCGTGCGGCCCGATGTAAAACACCTTCACCTGGCCGTCAGGCGCAACCACGTAAAAGTTGAACTGCCGCTTGGGCTCCGGCAGAGCTTCCCAGGCCTGGCCAAGGCGGTATGCCTGCTCCGCGGCGGTCATGCGCGTGGACACGCCGGAGACCACCGAGTCCACTTCAAGCGAATTGGCCCCCTGCGCCAGCGCCGCAAACACCTCTCCGGCCGGCACCACCAGCAGCGAGACCTTCTTGCCGAAGCTCTCGGCCACCGAAACGGCCTTGGTGAAGACCATCTGTTCGTGCTCGGTAAAACTCTGCTGCTCGGCGCTTAAGTATTGGGGGCCGCCGGCGCCCATCAGCCGCACGCTCACCACCACCACGTCCTGTTCTTCGGTGCTGAAGCGGCTCAGCGCCCACTTCAGCGCGATCGGATTGACGGAGTCGCGCATGGTAACCATCACCCCTGCGGGCCGGATGGCCACCGACTCCCGGCTCACCGTCTCCTGGTGTTCCAGTTGGAAGTGGTCCTTCATCTCCCGCACCGTAAGAGCGTGTTTGCGCTGGTTCTGGCGCTCGGAGATGGCGAAGACGATGAAGAAGCCGGCTGTGAAGATGACGCCGCTCACGGTGGCGACAGACTTGGTGAACAGGTTCACCGTGGCTACGGTCAGCAGCACCAGGAAGACCGAGATCAACCCGATGGGGATCTCCGTTTTGCCGATCCTCAGATTCGGTTTAAGCTTCCAGCCGCGCTCTCCCTTGTACTTATAGCGCAGCACGAGCATGGCCAGATTGTTGAACGTGAACGACCAGATGACACCGAAGGCGTAGGCTTCGCCCAGCATGATGACGTTGCCGCGGCTGGCGAGGATGGTGATCACCTGCAGGATGAAGACCAGGTTGACGATGCGGGAGCTGGTGCCGTACCTTTTGTGCGGCTTGCGGAACCAGTCGGTGAGCACGCCATCCTCGGCCACGCGCTGCAGCACGCCGCTCGAGCCGATGATTGAGGCATTGATGGCGCCGGAGAGAATGAGGAAGCCCACGACCACGACGAAGATGCGGAAGACGATGCGCAGGAACATGGGCCCAGCCATGTACATGGCCAGACCGGCGATGAGGTCGTTCTGATAGATGTGGGTGCGGGGCCCGGTGGGAATGAGCATGGACGCCAGCAGCGTGGCGCCGCCGGTGAATATCGCGCTATAAAGCGCGATGATCAGCGCGGAGCGCTTCAGGTTCTTGAGCTTGGGGTGCTCAATCTCCCGGTTGACCTGGGCCAGTGTTTCCATGCCGCTCATGGCCAGCACGGAGTGGCCAAAAGCCATGAGAATGCCGAAGGTGCCGAGGATAGGCAATCCCGATCCGCGCAGGAAGCCAAGCGCATCGCGGCTGAAGTGAAGATTCGATGGACGGGGAAGCGGCGGCATGTGCGCGCCGCGCGTCAGAATCGTGTAGGCGCCCCAGCCCAGGAGCACGATCACCATGATTGTGGTGACCTGCATAACGCGCAGAGCCTTCTCGCTCGATTCCTCGATTCCTTTGATGTTTTCCCACCAGTAATAGGTGGTGGCGAGGAGCGCAAACAGGACCGAGGTGTAGTCGGCATTGAACTGCAGGGGCTGGTTGCCGGCGCCGACCAGGGCCGGCGGGAGCCAGTGGCTTTGCTGCGCCACGGTCAACAACTGGTTGATCAAGCCGGTAATGTACTGTCCCGCGGAGATGCCGGAGATGGGCCCGGTGAGGATGTAGTCGAACATCAGGGCGGAGACGCTGACTTTGGCGAAGGTTCCGCCGAGGGCCTCCTTGACCACGCGGTAAACGCCGCCGCGGGTGAACATCGAACAGCTTTCGACGTAGACGGAGCACACGGCGAAGCTGAACAGCATGACCGCGAGAACGAACCAGGGTGCGGAGGCTCCGATGGCCTGCTCGGCAATGCCGCCGGCGTAAAACGCCGAGGAAGCCATGTCGTTGAGAACGACGGCGGCCGCACGCCAAAAGGAGATGAACGTGAGCATCACCGAGGATGCCACGATGAGCCGGACGCGGTCGGACGGAGGGGCTGCGGTCGTACGTGAAGATGCCATCGTGAAAGTGCCGGCGCCGTGGCCGGCGATTCGAATTGCAGAGAGCGCGATACCGCCGCCCGCCCTGCCTGAGTTTAGGTCTCAATCGCGGCCGAGTCAATCAAATACGGCGGCGTTGGGGCGCGCCGAGATCCAGGCCAGGCCTTAGTCCTTTCCGAACAGTGTTAATCCTTTCCGAACAGCTCTTTAGCATCTTCAATAAAACTGATGACGATGACCACGGCCGACCCGGCGAGGCCCAGGAAAAACAGCACTTCAAAGAACCTCATTGCAAAGATGGCCAGATGCATACAGCGATTGTAGCGCGCTTTCGGCGCGGGCGGCGCGCCGCAGGCGGGAGCAGCGTGACTCACGTGACTCAATTGACCCGCGGTCAAGAGCCTGAACCAGCGCGGTGCGATAAACTCGGCCCTGTATGCAACGCCCATCCCCTAAGTTCTGGCCCCGGATGTCACGGACTGCGGCGCCATGGGCCGCGGCCATTCTCGCCGCCGGTTTGCTGGAGCTGCCGTTTCCTCTCGCCGGGCCGCTGCCGCCCTGGCGCTCCATCTTTGCGTGGTTCGGCCTCGTGCCGCTGCTTTGGGCCATCCTGTCGCCGGCCGCCGTCGCCGCGCGCCATCCCTTGCGCCGCGCGTTTCTGCTCGCCTATCTCTGCGGGGTCCTCTGGTACATCGGCAACTGCTATTGGATCTACAACACCATGCTCATGTACGGCGACCTGCCGCGATGGGTGGCCGCCTTGCTGCTGCTCGGCTTCAGCATGGTGCTCGGCCTTTACTTCGCCATCTTCGGATGGGCAGTAATGCTGGTGCGCCGCAAAACCGGCAGCGCACGCCTGGCCCTCGCCGCCGCGCCGTTTTTCTGGGTGGCCGTCGAGCTGGCCGGCGCGCGCATCACCTCCGTGCCGTGGGATCAGCTCGGCTACTCCCAGGTGGACAACGCCATCCTCACTCACCTTGCGCCCTGGACCGGCGTTTACGGCATCAGCTTCGTGTTGGTCGCTGTGAATGCGCTCATCGCCGGCGGCTATGTGCTGGATCGGTGTAGAGCCAAGCGGGCGTGGGGAATCGCCGGCGTGGCGCTGGCGCTTTGCGGGACGGCGGGAATCTTTCTGCATCCGCCCAAGCCTGCGCCCACGGCGACCGCCGTGCTAATCCAGCCGAATTTGAACGTCGGGGAAGACTACAACTGGAACGGACCGGACTGGGCCAGACACATGGCACAGTTCGCGCGGCAGGCAGGCGAGGATTGCGGCAGCTACATCGCCGGCGTTCCGCAAACCGGCGCGCCGCACGGCGCAATCCCCTGTCCGCAGCAACCCACGCATCCCGATCTCGTCGCGTGGCCGGAGTCGCCCGCGCCGTTTGAGCAGGCCGACCCGCGCTTGCTTCCGGCGCTCGGAACGATTGCCCGCAGCGTGCAGGCGCCGCTGGTCGTGGGCGCCATCGGCATGGATTTTTCGACCTCGGATCAGTCGTGGCACGAATACAACTCCGCGTTGATCGTGGGCGCGGACGGGCAGCTTGTGGGCCGCTACGACAAAATTCACCTGGTGCCCTTCGGCGAGTACGTTCCCTTCGCCAAGCTCCTCGTTTTCGCCCGCAAGCTCACGGGCCGCGTGTCGAAGTTCGATCGCGGCACCATGCGCAGCACTTTTCTGCTCAATAGTCCAGGCGAGGGCGGCCATCGCTACGGCGTCTTCATCTGCTATGAGGATGCGTTTGCCGACGAGGTGCGCCAGTTCTCGCGCCACGGCGCGCAGGTCCTGGTCAACATCAGCGACGACGGCTGGTACGGCGACACCAGCGCCCCCTGGCAGCACCTGAACATCGCGCGCATGAGGGCCATCGAGAACGACCGCTGGCTGCTCCGCGACACCAACAACGGCATCACCGCGGCCATCGACCCCTACGGCCGCGTTACGCAGAGCATTCCCCGCCACCAGGTCGGCGCGCTGGCGGCCGGCTTCGGCTTCCGCGACAACTTCACCTTCTACACCGCCCACGGCGACGTATTTGCGTGGCTCTGTACGATCATCGCCTTAGTCTCCGTCGGATTCGCCCTTGGCCGGCCAATCGCTGTTGCAGCCGCCGACGACCGATTGCAATAATTCACCAGCTGGTTTTGGCGCTACATCCATCGGATTTCTACAAAAGCATGATCACGGTAGAAGAGCCCCAAGTGCCGACAAAGTTTAGAGATCTCGTGAAACTGCTCAGAGCGGACGGTTGGAGGCAAAGCCATACCACGGGAAGTCACTATAT
>JBOGLX010000142.1:0-6422 GCA_050745765.1 Occallatibacter sp.
CTCCCAGCACCGCCCGAAACTCCCGCTCCGCCACGCGCAGCCGCCGCCGCAGCAGCAGCAGCGTCAATGCCGTCAGGGCCGCCAGCAGCAGCGCCCAGAACCACGCTGTTTGATAGTAGTGCGGCTCTAGCTCAAAGTTGAGCGCCGCCCCGGCCGTGTTCCACACTCCGTCGTTGTTGGCAGCCTGCACGCGAAACGTGTACCGCCCCGGCGGAATATTCGTGTAATAGGCCGACCGCCGCGGCCCTGCATCGGTCCATCCGCGGTCGAAGCCCTCCAGAATATACCGGTAGCGCACCTTCTGCGGCGCCACAAAGCTAAGCCCCGCATAGTCGAACTCGAAGTGTACATGGCCGGCCTCAACTCTAATCCGCGAGCCGGCCCCGCCCAGCGCATGTGCAACGTCGTCTACCGCGAAGCGCTCCAGCGCCACCGGCGGCGGAAGCCTGTTAATCGGAAAATGCGCCGGGTTCACCTCCACCAGCCCCTTGGGCGTCGCAAACCAGAGCCGCCCGTCGAGCGATCGCCACGCCGATGGGTGGCTGTTGGTAGCCATCTCCCGGCTGCGCAGCCCGTCGGCGGTGCCGAACTCCATCCAGTGCGAGCAGCCCGCCGCGCCGTTCGCCCGGCTCATCCCGCCGCAGTCGCATCGTGCGATTCCGTTGCCGGTCGCGAACCATAAATGCCCTTCCCCATCGTCCAGAATGGCGTGGATCGTGGCTCGATCCAGGCTGTTCAGGCTGTTATTCGTCATCCGCAAAAATCTCCGCCCGTCCCAAAGATTCAACCCGTGGCCTTCGGTCCCGATCAGCAGGGTCCCGTCCGGCCGCGCCAGCAGAGCCGTCACGACGTTGCTCGATAGCCCGTTCGCGATGGTGAAATTTGAGATTTTTCCATTCCGCAGCCGCGACAACCCGGCCAGCGTCGCGATCCACAAATTGCCGTCGGCGTCGCGCGCCATCGCGCCCACCAGGTCGCTGCCCAGCCCGTTCTCCTCTGTATAAGTCACGAACTTCGGACTGGCCCCCGTTCCATTCGGGCCCCCGCTTCCGCTCGCCCAGTGCGCCAATCCGCGCCGCGTCCCGATCCATAGCGATCCATCCGCATCCACCAGCAGCGAACGGATAAAGTCGTCGGGGAGCCCATCGGCCGAACTGAATGTTTCGATCCTGCCCCTGCGAATCCGGTTCAGCCCATCCGGCGTCCCCACCCACACATCGCCGTTCGGCGCCGCGGCCAGCGACAGAATCACGTTGCTGGCCAGCCCATCCTCCACCGTATACGTCCGGATGCCCTCTTTCTTCGGAAACACTTCATCGCCGGTCCCGTCCTCGCCGAGACGTATCGCCTCCAGGCCTGAGCCACTGGTCCCCACCCACAGCGTCCCCGCGCCGCCTTCAACCACGGTGGTCGTCGCATCGGAAGCAAGACCCTCCCGCGCCCCGAAAGTGACAAACCGCCGGTCGCGCAGGATGCCGAGCCCATCCGTCTCCGTCCCCACCCATACGTCCCCTTCGCGGTCTTCGAAGAGCGCCAGGATCGAGGCCGTGGCAAGCGGGTCGGTCACCGGAAAGCTCTCCACCTTGCCCCGCACCCACCGCACCAGCCCGCTGTTCGTCCCGATCCACAGCGTTCCCTGCCGGTCGGCGAGCACCGCCTGGATCCGGCTTCCCGGCAACTCCCTGCCCACTGTCAGCCGCGTACCACCCCCCGGCGCCTTCCCTGGCGGCTTCCCCGGCGCTTTGCTTGCCGCGACGAGTTTCAAACTGCTTCGGTCGCCCCTCACCGCCATCCCGTCCGGCATCTTCTGCTCGAACTCCACCGCTCCCGGATTCTCGTCCGGAGAAGAAAGCGTAGTGCGGGGAAAGGCATCCGCATTCTTCACCTGAGCAAACCGCTCTCCCGTCTGCTCGGCCAACCCCGCTTCCGTCCACACCAGCAGCCTTCCATTCCCATCTTCGCCAACCGCCAGAATCCCATCGCCCGGCAGTCCGTCCTTGGTGGTGAACACCGTCACCGCGCCATTCTTCCAGCGCGCCAGCCCCCGGTTGGTCCCAATCCAAAGCGATCCGTCTTCGGCGCCCAGCAGACAGCGTATGTCGTTGCCCGGCATCGCCGGCGCCGAGCTCCGGTCGAACACCTGGAACGATGTCCCGTCGAAGCGCACCAGCCCCACTTCGGTTCCCAGCCAGATGAATCCATCGCTGGTCTGCGCCAGCGCCTGCACGGTGTTCTGCGGCAGCCCATTCTCCAGCACCCACGACTGGCGGCTCAATTCGGCCAGCGGCGTCGCCGGTTCGACGGCCCACAGCCCGGTGGTCCCCAGCAGCAAAGCCGCGATCGAGAAGAGACTGCGGATCGTCCGTTTCTTCGGCTTGGGGTCAATTCGGACCACGAATCTAAACTGTAGCGCGGAAGGCGCCAGCGCAGCGCATCGGCGCCGCTCAACGCCGCCCTTGCCGGGAATCGCTGGCTCGGTTGTACTATGAGGCCATAGGGGTTCATACGTTGCGAATCGATTTGGCCCGGACCGAACCGCGGTCCATTATGGCGGTTCCAAGGAAGCTGTGCCCACCCGTCGTGACCTCCCACCCATGCGACAGAAAAAAGTCGCATGGATGGGGCACAGGGCTTTGGGTACAGCAACTGTGGAACCGCTTTAGATTCAGGATTGTCATGTCTAGCAGCCGCCTCCGTGCGGCCTTGGCTCCAATACTTCTCCTTCTTACAGCCGCGTTCATCCTGCGCGCCCCGCAGGCTCCAGCGCAGGAGCCGCCGCCGCTGCCGAGCGCCGCAACCCAGCACGGCGGAGCCGCAACGCAGTCCAGCGGCGGAATAGCCAGCGCCGGCCCCCAGCAAGCCGTCTTCGACAGCCAGCACCGCCCCATCACCGCCGGAGGCTTTGTCAAAACCGGCCCCATCGTCTTTCTTGACGTGGCCAAGGCCGCCGGGCTCACCGTCTGGCGTCACAAGGCCGGCACTCCGGAAAAGCGCCTGATCCTGGCAGCCAAGGGCCCCGGCGTTTGCCTGCTGGACTACAACAACGACGGCTGGCTCGACATCTATCTCGTCAACGGCTCAACCTACGACGCCCTTGCCGGCAAAGCCACGCCGCCCCACGCCGCGCTGTTTCGCAATAACCACGACGGCACCTTCACCGATGTGGCCAACTTCGCCGGCGTCACCAACGATCGCTGGGGCTACGGATGCACGGTCGGCGACTACAACAACGACGGCTGGCCAGACCTCTACGTAACCAATTACGGCAAGAACCGCCTCTACCGCAACAACCGCGACGGCACCTTTACCGACGTCGCCGAGCAGGCCGGCGTGGCCCTCGGCACCTGGTCCACCGGCGCTACTTTCGGCGACTACGACGGCGATGGCCTCCTCGATCTCTTCGTCGCCGGTTACATTCACCTCGACTTGTCTAACCCGCCCATCTCCGGATCCAAGGCCGTCGGCTACGCTTATTGCCAATATCGCGGTGTGTCGGTGATGTGCGGCCCGCGCGGCTTAGAGGGCGAGCACGATCATCTCTTTCACAACAACGGCAACGGCACCTTTACCGACGTAAGCAAAAAACTCGGCGTCGACGATCCCAATGGCTACTACGGCCTCGGCGCTCTCTTCGCCGACGTCAACAACGACGGCAAGCCCGACCTTCTCGTGGCCAACGACTCCACCCCCAACTGTCTCTATATCAACAAAGGCAATGGGACCTTCGAGGACGACAGCTACATCAGCGGATACGCGCTCAACGCGGACGGGCGCGAGGTGGCCAACATGGGCATCGCCGCCGGAGACTACCAGAACAACGGCCACCTCTCCATCGTCAACACCACTTTTGCCGACGATTACAACGTCCTCTTCCAGAACGACGGCACCGGCGCCTTTACCGATATGAGCTACGAGGCCGGCATCGCCATCTCCTCCATGCCCTTCGTCGGCTTCGGCGACGGATTCCTCGACTACGACAACGACGGCTGGAAGGATCTGTTCATCGCCAACGGGCACGTCTACCCGCAGGTCGATCAGCACCCCGAATGGGGCACAAGCTACGCCCAGCGCCCCTTGCTTTATCACAACCTCAAGAACGGCAAGTTCGCCTTGGTTCCCGCGGTCGAGGGCACCGGCCTCGCCGTAGTCAGCGTGGGCCGCGGCGCCGCCTTCGGAGACCTCTTCAACAACGGCAAAATCGACGTGGTCATCAACAATATGGACGGCGTACCGGTGCTTTTGCGCAACGTCAATCCCGACCACCACCACTGGGTCGAGATGAAGCTCGTCGGCGGCCCAAAAAGCCCCCGCGACGCCGTCGGCTCGACCGTCTATCTCACCGCCGGCGGCATCCGCCAGCGCGAAGACGTGCTCAGCGGCGGCAGCTATCTCTCCTCGAACGACATGCGCGTCCACTTCGGCCTCGGCGACGCGGATAAGGTCGATCAAGTCGAGATTCACTGGCCCAGCGGCAAGGTCGAGAAGATGGGCCTGCCCGCCGTCGACCGCATCTACACCATTACCGAAGACAAAGGCATCACCGGCGCCCTGTGCGCCGGCAAACCCTGCGACGGCAACGCCCCGCCCGCGAAATAGACAGTCGGCGCACCCGCTTATGGCTGTTCCAAGGTTGCTGTACCCAAAACTCCGTGCCCCATCCATGCGACTTTTTTCTGTCGCATGGGTGGGAGGCCGCGAAAGGTGGGCAGAGCTTCTCCGGAATCGCTATAGCCAACCGCAATCACTCCCCGTACGGCGTCCAGATGTTCTTCACCTGCGTGGCGTGCTGCAAAAACCACCGCCCCTCGGCCTGCGCGGGATTGAACCAGTCGTACTCGTGCCCGTCGTTGGTCCAAACCTGCTTCATATTGCCAATGGACGCAGCCCGCACCTGTGCCGCCTCCTCGTCGCTCCGGAAGCACCACACCGCCTCGATGCCGTCGTGCTCCGCCAGCGTCCTGGCCAGCTCCGCCGGACGCCCCGCCACCAGGTTCACCACCCCGCACGGCACATCGCTCGTGTCCAGTAGCTGATACAAGTCGCCGATGACCAGCGGGTAGCGCTCCGAAGGCACGGCCACCACCGTGTTCCCCATCGCAATCGCGGGGAGCACCAGCGAGAGCAGCCCCAGCAGCGGCGCTTCCACAGGCGCCAGAATCCCAATCGCGCCCACTGCCTCCGGCATGGCGATCGTAATGTTGCGCCCCGGTGGGTTGTGGACCACTCCCTCGTACTTATCCGCCCACGCCGCATAGCTGAAGATGCGCTGGATCGAGAGATCCACCTCGGCCGCGGCCTGGGCCTCACGCGGTTCCGGGCCCACTGCCTTCGTCAGCCCACGCGCAATCTCGTCCCGCCGCTGCATCGCGTTTTCCGCAAGATAGTAGAGGACCTGCGCCCGATTATGCGCGCTTGTCTTCGCCCACCCTTGAGCCGCCCGCGCCGCTTCCACCGCATTGCGAATATCTTTCCGATTTCCCAGCGGCGCCTCGCCCAGCAGTTCCCCCCCGCGCCCATAAACCGCAAACGAGTACCCCGAATCCGGCCGCGCCTGCTTGCCGCCAATGTACTGCTTCACCGTCCGGTCGATACTCGAACCAGCCGCCGCAAATCCCTCATCCGCAGCCTCGGCGCGTCCAGCCGCTGAGCGCGCCGCCGGCAGCCCGTGCAGCCACTTCGGCGTCAGATATTCGCGCATTCCTTCGCGTCCGCCCTCGCGCCCATACCCCGATTCGCGATAGCCCCCAAAACCGCAGGCCGCGTCGAACTGGTTGGTCGAATTGATCCAGACCACCCCCGCCTTCACCTGCGCCGCTACGTCCAGCGCCACGTTGATGTTCTCGCTCCACACGCTCGCCGCGAGGCCGTAAACGGTATTGTTGGCCAGCTCCACGGCCTCCGCCGGCGTGCGGAAGGTCATCCCCACCAGCACCGGCCCAAAGATCTCCTCCTGAGCCACCGTCGCCGCCGGGTGCACATCGGTCAAGAGCGTCGGCGGATAGAAGCAGCCCTTTTCCGGCAGCTTCCCCTGAAATGAATTGCTCGGCTGCCAGCACCGCGCCCCCTCGGCCACGCCCGCCTCCACCATCTTGCGGATCGCATCCAACTGCACCGGCGAAACAATCGCGCCAATATCAATAGCCTTGTCCAGCGGAGGCCCCACGCGCAGCGTCTCCATCCGCGCCCGCAGTTTCGCGTAGAGCGTCTCCGCCACGCGCTCCTGCACCAGCAGCCGCGACCCCGCGCAGCACACCTGCCCCTGGTTGAACCAGATGGCGTCGACCAAGCCCTCGACCGCGGAGTCGAGATCGGCATCGTCGAAGACCACGAAGGGCGATTTGCCGCCCAGCTCCAACGACATTTTTTTGGTTGAGCTCGCCGTGGCCTTGCGGATGGTGCGGCCCACCTCGGTCGAGCCGGTG
>JBOGLX010000143.1:0-26895 GCA_050745765.1 Occallatibacter sp.
TCACTTAAGACTGTTAAAGGCTGCCTTAAGCCGTTGAAGACAATTCCGCGGCCAGCGGCCCCGAACGATACTAAAGAGGACACAGGAACCCTGGTTTCGCTCTAATGGCAGTTTGCAAAGAATTTGTGATGATCCGGTAAACGAGGCCGGTAGTATTTGCGGATTCGTACTGAAGCGCAGGATGGCTAGATGGTTTTCCGGTGTGGGCTGACGGCAGGACCGGCCGCAACGAAGAAGCATCGGCTCCACGTCTGGAAGCACGGTGAAATTGAGGCGTGTCTTCCAAATCCCCGATTCAACCCAGGCACGACGGAAATCCTGAGACTTTATACTGAAGAACGGCATGAGCAAGTTTTTACCTCCATTCCTACCTGTTGACGAGCAGCTTGACCTGCTTGAAAAAGGCGCGGCGGAGATCATCCGCGTCAGCGACCTGCGCGAGCGCCTGGAAGAGAGCCGCAAAACCGGCCGGCCGTTGCGCGTGAAGGCCGGCTTCGACCCCACCGCTCCCGACTTGCACCTGGGCCACACCGTGCTCATGCGCAAGCTGCGGCACTTTCAGCAGCTCGGCCACACAGTCATCTTTCTGGTTGGCGACTTTACGTCGCTCATCGGCGATCCCACGGGCCGCAACGTGACGCGCAAGCCGCTGACCCGGGAACAAATTGACGCGAACGCCGAGACCTACAAGCAGCAGGTCTTCAGGATTCTCGACGCCGAAGCGACCGAGGTCCGCTACAACTCCGAGTGGCTCGGCAAGCTGGGCTACGAAGAGACCATCCGGCTGACCGCGCACTTCACCGTCTCGCAGATGCTGGAGCGCGACGACTTCTCGAAGCGCTTTGAGGCCGAGCAGCCCATCGGCCTGCACGAGTTGCTCTATCCGGTGATGCAGGGTTACGACTCGGTTGCGCTCGAGTGCGACGTGGAGCTAGGCGGCACCGATCAGAAGTTCAACCTGCTCTGCGGCCGCGAGTTGCAGCGCCACTACGGCCAGAAGCCGCAGATCGTGTTGATGACGCCGATCCTCGAGGGCCTCGACGGCGTGCAGAAAATGAGCAAGTCTCTAAACAACGCCATCGGCATCAACGAGCCGCCCGCGGAGATGTACGGCAAGTTGATGAGCATCTCCGACGAACTGATGTGGAAGTATTTTTTCTTATTGACGGACCTTCGCGGCTCGGAAATCGAGGCGTTAAAAGCCGGCGTGGCGGCGGCCAATCCGCACCCGATGGAAGTGAAGAAACGGCTGGCGCGGACGATTGTCTCCGGCTTCCACGGCGAAGAGGCTGCGCAAAGCGCCGACGAGAACTGGGCGCGGATGTTTCAGCAGAAGGGCGAGAGCGAGGACCTGGAAGAAGTGGCCGTCGCTTACGCCGATGTGGCTGGACCGGACGGGAGTTCGCAGATTCGCCTGCCCAAGCTGCTGGTCCATCTCGGCCTGGCCGCTTCCGGCGCGGAGGCAAGTCGCAAAATCGCCGAGAAGGCCGTAAAGCTCGACGGGGAACCGGCCGAGAATACGCTCATCTCTCCGCCAACGCTTCCCGCGCGCCTGGTGGTGCGGTTGGGCAAGCGGGCCAAGGTCGCATTGATTTTGTGACTGGCTATTCAAGATTGGCCAAATGGCGTATTATGGATTCAGTGAGGCAATGCCATGACGACTGCGGCTGTTGCTGAAGCTCTCGGCGGCAAAGAAGTCCTTGGCCGCGCCGTCACGCGCTCCGCCGATCTGGCGCAGTTGGTGCGGGACGGCATTCCGGCGCAGGCTCTGCTTGTGCTCGCCCAGCGCACCGGCCTGCGGCAGGCCGATTTCTCCTCGCGCTTCGGCATTCCCCAGCGCACCCTCACGCGGCGCCTAGCGCAGCATGCGCGGCTGACGGCGGCCGAGTCCGACCGCACCGTCCGGCTCGCCCGCATCTATTCGCTCGCTCTCGAAACCCTCGGCGATGGCGACAAGGCAGCCGAGTGGCTCAAAACGCCCAACCGCGCCCTGCGCGGCGCCCGTCCGCTCGACCAGCTCGACACCGACCCCGGCGTCCGCGAAGTTGAAGACGTGCTGGGCCGCATCGCCTACGGCGTTTATAGCTGATGCGCGTCTGGCGCATCTGCCGGGCGAAGTTTGACGCCGAATCTTTTTCCGGCCACGGCGCGCGGCGCTTTGGCGGCCGATGGAATTCGCCCGGCGTTCCCATGGTTTACTCGTCCTCGTCGCTTGCGCTCGCCGCCATCGAGTTGTTTGTCCATCTGGAGCCCAATCAGCAGCCCGACGATCTCGTCGCTATCGCCGCCATGCTCCCCAAAGGTGAGCCGGCGCGGCGGATCGAATCTGCCAAACTCCCAGCCGCCTGGTGGTCAGACGACTTCGAGCCGCTTCGCGCCATCGGCGACAAGTGGATTCGCGAAAAGGGCTCGCTGGCCCTGGAAGTTCCGTCCGCCGCGCTGCCTCTCGAATGGAATGTGCTTGTCAATCCCCTTCACCCGGCGATCGCCCGGGTCAGAATCGAGTTGCCGCAACCCTTCCATTTCGACGCGCGAATGTTTGGCCGCCGAGTCCGGAAAATTGCGCCTTGATTCATAGCCAGGCCGGTCGAGCGAAGCTCACGAACCCGTGCTCGCAAGGTGCTTTTCGGCCGCGAGCCACATCTCAAGGAACTTGAGCAGCTCGCCAGGCGGACGCAGCCAGACGGAGGCGGCCGTCTCGCGCTTCTCGGCACGCACCAGCGCGGTCAAATGCACACCCGCCGCGGCGTTCAACGTGCGAAATGCCTCTTCGTCAGTCAAGTCGTCTCCGAGATAGGCTGCGGCAACCGCGCCTGGCGCCTCCGCCGACGCCTCCCGCAGGATTGCTTCGACTGCGCCGCCTTTGTCGCGGCCCGCGCGCAGTTCCAGTCCGGCCTCGAACTTGAGCAATCGCAGTCCGTCGACGTGCGCCAGCGGCTCGAACAGCGCCAGCGTCTTACGTTCGATTTCGGCGGCGTCTTCAGCCGCCGCTCCGCGCCAGTGCATCACGGCGGCGTTCGGCTTGTCTTCAAAAAGCCCGCCGAAGCTGTCTCGTTGAAGTTCCTCGCGGAGTTCGCCGAGCTTTTGGACCGTGCTTGCAGGAAGCTCTTCGAGCTCGCGCCGGCCGTCGGGATAGACGCGTTCCATGCCGTGAAGGCCCCAGGTTTCGAGCGGCGGGTCAAGGCCGAGCAGGGGCGCAATCTCCGCGGCCGGCCGGCCGCTGACCACTACCATCCGGGTGCGCCCCTGGCGCTGGATTTGCGTGAGCAACTCCCGCACCCCGGGCCATGGCTGCGCTTTGAAGCGGTCGGTGCGGAACGGCGCCAGCGTGCCGTCGTAGTCGAGCAGCAGCAGGCGGTGCGCGCTACGCGCAAGCCCGCTCAAGAACCGTCCGACCTTTTCCGCTGCCTCCGGAGTCAACGTTACCCGCCTTTTACGCCAGTTTCTTCCGGAATCTCATGGGCCGGCGCCGGCGCCGATTCAGGCGCGCCATCCGGCGCAGGCTCCAGCCGCAGCGGCGTGAAAGGCTCGTCGTATTCCAGGCGCAGTTCGCGGAGGTCGCCGAGCACGCGCGCCGCCCATCGGTAGATGTTGTACTCCATCACCTGGCGCCTCAAGCGCCTCATGCGCAGCCGCCGGTCGGCGCGGTTCATCTCCAGGCCGGTGTGAATGGCCTCGGCCACGCCGGCGATGTCGTAGGGATTGACCAGCAGCGCGTCGCGCAATTCCACCGCGGCGCCAGTAAACTTGCTCAGCACCAGCACGCCGTCGCCATCGTCGCGCGCGGCCACGAACTCCTTGGCAACCAGATTCATGCCGTCGTGCAGCGAAGTCACCAGGCAGAGATCGGCGGCGCAGTACCAGCGCGCGACCTCTTCGTGGCTGCACTGCCGGTCGATCAGAACGATTGGCTTCCAGCGCGCTGTTTGATAGCGCTGGTTGATCCGCTCGACGGCCTCCTGGACACGGCGGGCAAGATCCTCGTAGCTGGGGATGCGCGTGCGGCTGGGCGCGGCGATCTGCACCATGGCCGTCCGCTCGCGATGCTGAGGGTGGTCCTCAAGCAACTGCTCGAAGGCCAGCAGCCGCTCCTCGATGCCCTTGGTGTAATCCAGCCGGTCAACACCGAGCACCAGGGATTCGGCGCGCACCCCAAACTCGTCGAGCAAATCCTTTCGCAGCGTGGACCGTTCCTCGGCCTCGGTCTCGGTATTTGCCTCAGTCTCTTCGAACTCCGCGTCGTCCTGCGGCGCGCCGGAAAAAGCCACGCTCACCGGATAGGGCCGGACCGTGCTCAAGTGGCCGTGGCGTCGCACCGTCATGTGTTCGCGATTGGTGCGCGACTCGATGGCGCGGTCTACTGTGGCGAGAAAGTTGTTGCAGTGCAGCGGAATGTGAAATCCGATAAGGTCGGCGCCCAACAGCCCGTCCAGCAGTTCCGATTGCCACGGGCAAATGCCGAAGGCCTCGGGATTGGGCCACGGAATGTGCCAGAAAATGGCCACGCGCGCATCGGGCCGCGCCTGTTTTACCATCCGCGGCAACAAGGCGAAGTGGTAATCCTGCACAAACACGATGGGCTCCACGCTGTCTTTCATCTCCTCGAGCAGGGCGGCGGCAAAGCTCGCGTTCACGCGCTGGTAGCACTCCCAGTCGCCGGCGCGGAAGATGGGCCGTGTGTGGGCGATGTGGCAGAGCGGCCACAATCCCTCGTTGGCAAAGCCGTCGTAGTATTTTGTTTCTTCTTCTTCGGTGAGCCACACCCGGCGCAGCGTGTAGCGCGGGTCGTCGGGAGGCACGCGGAGACGGTCGAACTCGTCCACAGTGGCCGCGTCGGCGTTGCCGCTGCCGGAGGCTACCCAAACGCCGTCGCAGGCGCGCAGCACCGGTTCGATGGCGGTCACCAGCCCGCTCGGCGGCACCACACACACCGTCTCCCGGCCCTGCCTGACGTGCATATACGGCTCGCGGTTTGAAACCACAAAGATGCGGCTGGAACCGGAGTGGTCGCGGATATGGACGGCCAGCCGCTCCGCGGTCCAGCGGTGTTCGCCGGCATCGCGCAGCCGGGCCTCGGCCGCCGCCGCCGCGCGCGCCGCAATCAGGCTCTTGGCCAGCGTTTCCATCTCGCGGGCCAGCGGCTGAAACAGGTTGAGCCCGCCTTTGCTCAACTCAGGTGAGCCCGATGCGGAGTTCTTGTCCACGTGCGTGGGTTTCAGCCGCAGACGCCGCAGCCGCTCCACCGCCTGGGTCATGGGCCGAAGCAGGAACCAACGCACCATCGCCAGGGTGATGGCCACGATGAGAAACACCAGGACCAAAATGCGCCAGAAGCTCCGCTGCCAAACAGCGTTTCCCGCATCCCGAATGTAGTTGGCATCGGTAACCACCACCAGCGCACCGTCCGCATCGACCCCGTTCTGAAGGGGAAAGGACTCCGCAAGCCACTCCTGCCCGCCCGTGTGTCCAAATGCGCTGATTTCAGCTTCCTTGGCAAGCGAATGGGCCACGATGGAATGGGGCAGCGATTGCAGCACCGTCTGCGGCCCCGCGGACGACACCGGCGCGCCGTGGCCGTCGTAGACCGCGAGCGCCAGCGCCCCCGTGCCCGACTTCAACAGCTCTGTCAATCCCGAAATCGAGGATGGATCGCCTGTTCCCAATGCCCCTTGAAAATCCGGCTGCAGGCTTACGCCCATCCATTTGGTGCGGCGCGCCAACTCGAGTCGCAAGACGTGCTTATGAGCCAGGACATCGAAGTAAGTGGATGCCAGCGATACAACTGTCACGCTCAGAATCAGCGCGAGGATCAGCCGTATGCGAAACAAATGCATCTTACTCCTCCGTATATATAGTTTAGATGCCGTCTTTGGAGATTATGCCCTGGGCACGGAGCAGCTAAGAACTAGACGTCTATTTTATCATAAACTTACAGGAATTATTTTCAGTAACTTGAGCGCCGCCTGCCGGGGGCGAGCGAACCGCTCCGGGAAGCCCTCGCAGCATGTGCGCAGCCGCGGCCGCCCACCGTGTTCGACGAGCCTCGATGCGCTATTCTGTCGAGGAGAGCGGCGCATTCCCGCGTCCTGCATTGCCGGAATTCCCGATGGCTACCAACACAGTCGATCGTAGTGCCAAACAAATCGTGCTCACCGTGCAGGAATACTCCCTGTTCTCCTGGCGCGCCATTCTCAATCTCTTCAGCAGACCCTCCTACTGGACAGACTTCCTTGTCCAGGCCGACGTGATCGGCGTGGGCTCGCTGGCCATCGTGGTGCTCTCGGGCTTCTTCACGGGCGGCGTGCTGGCCCTGCAGTCGGCGGCCACGCTTCAGGCCTTCGGAGCTACCAGCGTCACGGGCCGCTTTGTCGCTCTCACCATGATCCGCGAACTGGGCGCCGTGCTCACCGGCATCATGGTCTCCGGCCGCAACGCGAGCTCGATGGCCAGCGAACTCGGCTCGATGGTGGTGACGGAACAAATCGACGCCATGCGCGCCCTCGGCGTCGACCCTATGCGCAAGCTGGTGACACCGCGCATCTTCGCCTCCATCACCATGCTCTTTTTTCTCACTATCCTGGCCAACGCATGCGGCATCCTGGGCGGCGCCGCGGTCACCGTCGTCCTCAATCACCAGAACGCTACTCAATACTTTTCGCAGGCATGGGAAGGCCTTCGCCTGCGCGACATCCTGCAGGGACTCATCAAGCCCCTCTTTTTCGGCTACATCATCGCGTCAATCGGATGCTTTCAGGGCATGAAGACGACCGGAGGCACCGAAGGCGTGGGCCGGTCCACCATCCAGGCAGTGGTCTGGTCCTCGGTGCTGATCATCGCGGCGGACTATCTGATCAGCCAGGTCATGCTCTCGCTCTTCTAATGCAACTTGCCGATGAATGATACGCTCACGCCCGCCCCGTCAGACCGCAGCCCGGCTCCCGAGCCCGACGCGAGTCCCGTAGTAGCCCTGCGCGGCGTATCCATCGCCTTCGACGGGCCGCCCGTCCTCGAGGAAGTCTCCTTCTCCGTCGCCCCCGGCGAAACACGCATCCTTCTTGGGCCCGCCGGCGTGGGAAAAAGCGTACTGCTCAAACTGGTGAACGGACTGCTCTGCCCAGACGAAGGCAGCGTCCGGCTCCTGGGCGAAGAGATATCGCAAATGCCTGAAGGAAAGATCTTCTCCCTTCGCGCGCGCACCGGCATGGTCTTTCAGGAGAGCGCCCTCTTCGACTCCCTCTCCGTCCGCGACAATGTGGCCTACCAGCTCATCCAGGAGCGCGTCCCCGATGAGGAGATCGACCGCCGCGTCCGCGAGGCACTTACATTCGTTGGCCTCGAAGAAACCTTCGGCCTCTTCCCGTCGAGCCTCTCAGGCGGCATGAAGCGCCGCGTGGCCATCGCCCGCGCCCTCATCCACAATCCCGAGTTCCTGCTTTACGACTCGCCCACGGGCGGCCTCGATCCCGTTACTTCCACCACCATCATCGAACTGATCATGAAGCAGCGCGACGTTTACCGCACGCCTTCGCTGATGGTGACGCACCGGCTTCAGGACGCATTCACCCTCTGCACACACCGGTTCGATCCGGATAAAGGCGAAATGGCCAAGTTGCCGGAGGGTCAGACGGCGCCGCTGACGACGTTCCTGATGCTCAATGAAGGCCGGCTCATCTTCGACGGCTCGCTGCATGAGTTGCTGCACACGGACGACGCGTTTGTGCGCGAGTTTCTGGAATAGACCGGCACGTTCGACACGCCGGATGCTCGACTGGCAGGTACAAGAGAATGAGCCTGACTCGCTCACGAAACTACGGCTTGGCGATACTCGTACTTCTGATCCTCTTCCCCCGGTGCACCGCCGCGTATTCCCTGCTGACCCACGAGGAGCTCATCGACCTCACCTGGCAAGACTCCATTGTTCCGCTGTTGCTCAGCCGCTATCCCAACCTGACGCCGGCGCAGCTCAAGGAGGCGCGCGCCTACGCCTATGGCGGCTGCGTGATCCAGGACATGGGGTACTACCCATTTGGAGACAAATCCTTCTCCAACCTGACCCACTATGTGCGTTCGGGCGATTTCGTGGTGAATCTGTTTCGCGATGCGCACAACGCCGATCAGCTGGCCTTTGCCGTGGGCGCGCTGTCGCATTATGTGGGCGACTCCATCGGCCACTCCGAGGCCACCAATCTCTCGGTACCCGTGGAGTTTCCACGGCTGCGCAAAAAGTACGGCGTCGTGGTGAGCTACGCCGAAGGCGAGCACCAGCACGTGCAGACGGAGTTCGCCTTCGACATCGACGAAACCGCGCATGGCCGCATGGCGCCCGTCCATTTTCTGCGCCACGTGGGGCTCAAGGTGCCGGTGCAGCAGCTTGGGCTGGCCTATTACCAGACCTATGGACTCACGGGCGAATTCACCGGCCGGCAGCGACGCTTCAATGTGCGTGAATACCGGTTTGTGGTCCACAGCTTCATTCCGCGCATTGCCTACGCCATCACGCTGCTCCATCGCCGCCGTGAGCCGCCGGAGACCAAATCCGCCGACGCAGCGGAGATCGACCGCGAAGTGGCCGTGGTTGCCGCCCGTTACGATTGGCAAAAATACCGGCGGCACGCGGGCGTTGGAACCTACATGCTGGCCGGATTCCTGTTTATCCTGCCCAAAGTCGGTCCCTTGAAGCTGATCGACGTTAAAGGGCCCACCGCGGCCACGGAGGCCGATTACTTGCACAGCGTAGTGGTTTCGACTTCGATTCTCGACGCGCTGCTCGAGCGTTTTACGCCGCCGGCACCGGCGAAAACGGACGCTTCGGATCCGGGAGCAGACGATCCACCTCCGCCCAAAGCGTCGCAGGTTTTGCCGGCAAAATCGACGGTCGATCCCGATGCGCTGCTGCGGTCGAGCGACCCGCGTCATCCTTTGCCTAACCGCGATCTGGACACGGGCAAAGTAGTGCAGCCTGGCGGCTATTCATTGACTGACTCGACCTACGCCCACCTGCTCCACCGTCTTACGCGTCATCCGTCGCGGCCCATCCCTCCGGGCATCAAGCGCGACATCGAGGCTTACTATGCGAATCCGAACGCGCCGATAACCACCAAGAAAGATCCCGCCCGGTGGGCGCAGGTGCAGGCCGACCTGGCAACCCTTGCCACCATGCCCACCAGCAACGAGCCGCCGCTTTTCCCGACCTACGGCGATGACACAGCGGGCAATCGTTAGCTGCCTGAGATAGAAGTCTGGCTTTGAAAGGGCACGACTTCAGTCGTGCCGCAAAGCCAACAAAATCAGTGGGGCTTTAGCCGCCTGGGGAACGGTGTTTCTGAAATCTCAACTTTCGCCAAAGGCTGCTAGGCCGGCGCCATGGGCCTCGCTGCTCAGCTTTGCCTGCGTCGCCGCAGCACAGCCCTTGTAACGCGCCGGGCGTAGATTCCAAGATTGACAGCGCATACGGCCACGCCCGCCGTGGCCACGATCCCGCCGGGAAGATTGGGATAGACAATCGCGTTCAGAAAGTGGAGCAGGTGGCTGCTTCGATAGGCGGCGTAGCTGGTTCTGGCGGTGAAGTACTCTTCGGCCATGCTGAGCGGGCATGGCCATGGGCCCACCTCGACGATGATTCCCCAGACCAGCGCCAGCACATGAATCGTGCTCCAGACCGGCCTGCGCCGTGTCCACAGCGCCCCGAAGATGACCAGAAGGAGCCACGCCGCGTGGACAGCGACCATAAGAATTGCCAGGCGAAGCATTGCGCGCACATCCCATCTTTCATCGTAGCGCCGGAATTGAATAGGATGTATGCTATACATCATGAAGCGAACGCAGCTTTATCTCGATGAAGATCTGTGGCAGACTCTCCACGCCCGCGCCAGGCTCGACGGGACAACTGTCTCCGAACTGGTTCGCAATGCTGTCCGGGAGCGGTATCTTGGAAGCCCCGAAGGGCGCCGCGCCGCCCTGATGGGCATCGTAGGAATCTGGAAGGATCGCACTGACCTCCCCGACACCGAGACCTATGTACGAAACCTTCGTAAAGGGACGCGCTTAACGCGGATGGGCATCCGGTGAGCGTATTACTCGATACCGACATTGCTATCGAGATTCAGCGCGCCCGGGATCAATCCATTCTGTCCAAATGGTCCAATCTCATCGCTTCGGGCGAAGCCATCCTTTGCTCCCCGGTCGTCGTGGCGGAAGTCTGGGCTGGCGCGCGCCCGCGAGAACATCAATTTATCGAGAATTTCTTCGATGCGCTCATCTGCGTTACAGCGGATTATGAAACCGGCCGATTGGCGGGCGAGCTGATGCACAGGTATGCGGGGAGCCACAGTCTGGAAACCCCCGATGCCCTCGTCGCCGCCAGCGCAATCCAGCATCAGGCCGTCCTCTGGACCCGCAACCGCAAGCACTACCCCATGCCGCAATTGACCTTTTACAGCTAGATGCTTTCCAGGAGCTCGGCAATGTCCTTCAAATTCCAAGGCTTCGACTTTCTCCAACTCGACGCGAGTTTCAGCGAAGACGAACTCCTTGTCCGCCGCACGGCGCGCGATTTTGTCGAGGACAATCTGGTCCCCATCGTCGAGGATTGCTTTCGCGAGGGCCGGTTTCCGCGCGAGCTGGTGCGTCCAATGGGTGAGCTCGGCTTCTTCGGCGCCAACCTCGAAGGCTACGGCTGCGCGGGAATGTCCAATGTCGAGTACGGCCTGGTGATGCAGGAGCTCGAACGCGGCGACTCCGGGTTGCGCAGCTTTGTCAGCGTGCAGTCGGCGCTGGCGATGTACCCCATCTACACATTCGGGTCCGCCGAGCAAAAAGACGCCTGGCTGCCGGCGCTGGCGACGGGCGAAAAGCTCGGCTGCTTTGGGCTGACCGAGCCGGGCTTCGGGTCAAATCCCGGCGGCATGACCACCCGCGCCCGCCGCTGCGGCGGCGAATACGTCCTCAACGGCGAGAAGATGTGGATCACCTCGGGATCGATCGCCGATGTGGCTGTCATCTGGGCCAAGGTCGAGGACGAAGGCGGGGACGAATCGAGCGAGAGAGACGGCGGCGAATCAGGCAACAGATCGATTCGGGGGTTTCTGGTCGAGACCGATCGCCCCGGTTTCTCTGCAAGCGATATTCACGGCAAATGGAGCCTGCGAGCTTCGATCACCAGCAGTCTTTCGCTTCAGGACGTGCGCATTCCCGCAGCCAACCTGCTGCCCGGCGCGGCCGGCCTCAAAAGCCCGCTCATGTGCCTCAACCAGGCCCGCTATGGCATCGGCTGGGGCGCCATTGGCGCGGCCATGGCCTGCTACGACACGGCGCTCCAGTACGCCAAGACCAGAAAGCAGTTCCGCAACGAGCCCATCGCCGGCCACCAGCTTGTGCAGGAAAAACTGGTGTGGATGGCCAGCGAAATCTCCAAGGCACAGTTGCTGGCGCTGCACGTGGGCCGGCTCAAGGACGCGGGCACGGTGGGTCACCAGCATATCTCGATGGCCAAGCGCAACAACGTGTGGATGGCTCTCGAAACCGCGCGGATGGCCCGCGACATTCTGGGCGCCAACGGAATTACGGAGGACTACCCCATCATGCGCCACGCGATGAACCTCGAATCCGTGAAAACCTACGAGGGCACGCACGACGTTCACGCACTGATTCTGGGGCAGCATCTGACTGGGATTGCGGCGTATTAGTCGCGCCCGAAGACGTTCTGCGTGGCATCTTTTCGTGGACCGTCTTTCGCCGGCGGTTCTCCAAACCGATCCCGGTGAGCGCCTTTCAACGCTGCCCGGTTCGTCATAATCTCCGTTAGAAGAAGTGCGCACACCGGGAGGGCCATTGCAGTGAAGAACGGAGACCAGTCCCGCCCGCTTGATGCGAACCACCACGGCGAAAGATGCGGCTTGACCCTCAGAGCGATCGTCTCGAACACGGCCAACACAGCCAGATACCCCGCGTGCCGCCTGAGCAGGCGCGGATACTGACTGACCACCACGGGGCAGGTAAATAGATAGGGCTGAATCCCGTTTCGATTACGGGAGAAACCATAAATCATGACGGCGGCCGTGTAGCTAACCACCGTCGCAAGCTGGATTCCATAAGACGTATGACCCAGCAAAACGAACAACATGCCCCCGACGCCAAGCATGATAATAAACAGAAGTACAAACGCGGAGAACCGTTCCGCCGAAAATGTACTTGGCGCACGGCATGGATCCGTCGTCAATTCTTCTCCGCTACTCGTCGCGCCCATCATCCCATTGGAGCGCCTTCTCGCCCCGGTACGCCGCTATCTCAGCATCGATCTCATCCATCGTCAGCTTATCCAGACCCCTATGTTTCGCGCCCTCCCAAGCTTGTCGCAACCATTGCGGGGCGGACTCGACGCTTTCTTGATCGTTCTGCATAGGGAATTTTACCCTCGATCATCTGAGGATTGCTATATTTGTACGCATGAAACTTCCTGAGCACCTCTGCTGTCTGGCCCTCTGTTGCTGCGTTGCCTCGACTGCCGCGCAGCAACCGCCCGCAGCCGCGCCCATCGTTCTCCACGCCGCGCGTCTGCTTGAGGTCTCCACCGGCGCCGTCCTCGAGCCGGGCGAGATTCTCGTCGAGGGCGAGCGCATCAAGGCGGTCGGCACGTCTGTCGATCACCCGCAGGGTGCGCAGATCATCGACCTCGGCGACACCACGCTGCTCCCCGGCCTGATCGATGCGCACGTCCATCTCTTCCTGCATCCCGGCACCGCCGAAGACTTGCAGACCGTCGAGGAGTCCGTGCCGTGGCGCACGATCCTGGCCGAGCAGGCGGCCAAGGCCGATTTGATGGCCGGCTACACCGCCGAGCGCGACATGGGCACCGAGGGCGCTGGCTCCGCCAGCACCGCCGTCCGCAACGCCATCAACGCGGGGATCATTCCCGGACCACGGCTGCTGGTCTGCGCCAACGCCATCGACATTCTCGGCGGCCACGAGGACGCCAACCGCTTCAACCCCGCGCAGCACGTGCTCTCCAACGCCGACCGCGCCAACGACGCCGAACAGCTTATCGAAGTGATCCGCGAGCAGCACAAGGAGGGGTCGGACTTCGTGAAGATTTACCAGACCGGCCCCGACCGCATGATTGACGGCGAATTCCACACGCCCTACCAGTACACCGAGGCGCAACTGGCCGCGGCCGTTCAGGAGGCGAACCGCTTGGGCACCTTTGTCGGCGTCCACGCGCAGGGAGAGCCGGGCACGCTTTATGCGGCCGAAGCAGGCGTGGCCACGATCGATCACGCCACCCAGCTCAGCGACGAGACCATGCGCATCATGAAGGAAAAGGGCATCTATGCCGTGCCCACCTTCACCATCTTCGACTACTTCGCGCACCACAGCGCTAACCCTGCCCAGGCAGCCAGGGAGTCGGCGCTGCTCGATTACAAGATCGCCCAGTTCAAGAAGCAGATTGCCTTTGGGATTCCGTTCGTGGTGGGCTCAGACGTGGGGCCGTTTCCGCACGGGACGCAGGCGCACGAATTGACACTCATGGTCCGCTACGGGATGAAGCCGCTGGCCGTGCTGCAGGCCGACATGATCAATGGAGCAAAATTGTTCCGCTGGCAGGATCAGATCGGCCAGCTCAAGCCGGGCTACTACGCCGACGTTATTGCCGTCCCCGGCAGCCCCCTCGACGACATTTCCGTTGTGGAACACGTCAGCTTTGTGATGAAGAACGGCGAGGTCGTGCGGCGGTGATCAACGCCGGTTGAGAGCAAAGCCGATGGCCAGGAAGAGCACGGGAATCCTCATGTACAGAATTCGGGACGGCCAACTTGAGGTTCTTGCCGTTCATCCGGGAGGGCCGTATTGGGCGAAAAAGGACCGCGGCTCATGGTTTGTTCCCAAGGGCGAGATCGAGCCGGGCGAGGACGAGTTCAGCGCGGCGAAGCGTGAGTTTCGGGAGGAAACATCGTTTGAGCCGCACGGGCCGTTCCTCGACCTGGGCGAAGTGGAGCACAAGAGCGGAAAGCTTGTTCATGCCTGGGCGTTCGAGGGCGATTGCGATCCGGCGAAGATCGTCAGCAACACTTTTACGATGGAATGGCCGCCCAAGTCCGGCAAACAGCAGTCGTTTCCTGAGATCGACCGGGCCGCGTTCCTCGACTTGGCTGCAGCGCGAGAAAAGCTGCACCCGGCTGAATTTGAATTCGTGGAGCGCTTGCAAGATGCCGTCAAACGATAGTCGGCAGAGGAGCCGACGGCGGCGTTGCGCGCGCTGACTGCGTTCCCGCGCCGCTGCTCATGCTCACCCAGATGGGCACTCCGATTTCGCCGCTTTTGACAGCGCCCTGCACGCATTCGAAGATCTTCTGCGCGGCCTCGGCGCCCAAGGAAACGATGCGCCGGTCCTCGGCCAGACGGCCGAAGTAGCGGGGCGCGAGGCGCAGCCAGCGGCGCGCAGCCCACTCGCCGGGCCAGCTTTCCGCGGGCAGGCACTCGAGTACGATGGCGTCCAGTTTCGGCAGCCAGATGGAAGCCGAGGTCTCGGCAGCCCAGGAAATCACCGAGCGCTCAGTTGGGGCGTCGGCAAGCTCCACGTGCCGCGCGCTCCCCTCAAAACATGCCGGGAACCGCGCCAGCCCGGAAAGTCCGTACGCGACCAGGTCCGGCTGCACGCCGCGCTCCTCCATTTCGCGCTCGATGGCATCGGTCCGCGCCGCCACGCACACGGATACGCCCTCGCGCTTGCGAAGCTGGTTTTTCAGGATGCGCAGGGCTTCGTCCAGTGTGTTGACAAGAAAATCGGCTACTCCGTCGCGGACGGCCCGCTTTTGCTCGGCCGGGTCGGAGGATCCGGTGAGCGTGGCCGCGCCGAGAACGTTGGCCGCAACCAGCAGCGCGCGCCCTTCTTGGTCGAGTTCGCCGGCATAAAGCAGTTGGCCGCCCAGGCTTGGGGCGCTGTCCGCATCGGGGTCGGAGACGGCAAAAGGAACCATCGCCGTGTAAAACCGGTCCGCGCAGACGGCGAAGAAGAATGCTGCGTGGTTCGAGTCCAGCTCCATGGGGTCGTCGATGGACAAGGGGCCTCCCGCTTGCTGCCAGCCTGAAAAATGCGGACACAGGTATGATGCTGGAATTCGATTTTCCGGATCGGGAGCTACCAACTCGAATAGGGCTGGCCGTCGGGGCCTGTTTCGTCGCTGCCCGAGTGAACGTCGTCGATGCCGGGTTCGGTTTCGTCCAGCGAATACATGGCGTCGCTGGTGTCGGTGACCCAGGTGTCGCTGCTGTGGGTCATCGGATCGACGGGAATGGCACGCAGGTAACCGGCCTGCACCAGGTCGTCCAGCGACTGCGGCGCCTTCTCCTTATCCATGGTGTAAGACTCGATGGCCCCGCGCATGGTCTGCAGGTCTTCCTTCAGTACTGCCTCGCGGGCGTGCCTGATTACCGTGGTGTAGCTGGCGACGGCCAATGTGGTCAGGATCAGCATGATGGCCATCACGATCATCAGCTCGACCATGGTGAAGCCGGCTTCGAGTTTGCTCGGTCTGCGCAAAAATCCCTCTTTTACACCTACCAGGTGGAATACTTGGTCCCGTCCAGCGCTGTCCCCTGCGACTTGGAGTAGACGTCGAAGACGTTCTGGCCGCCCCAGGAGTCCGAATCCGAATCGTCCTGCATGGAGCGCAATCCCCAATCCGTATTCCCGGTCATTGGGTCCACTGGAATGCGCCGTAAAAACTTCAGCTTCTTGCCCTGCACGTCCACGCCGTTTACCAGCGTCTCCAGATCGGGCGGATAGTTCTGGCTGTCCACCTTGGTCTGGAAGGCGCCTTTGTCGGCCGCGTCCTTATAGGCGTCGATGGCGTCGCGCATCGTCCACAGGTCGCGGCGCAACTCCCGCTCCTTCTCGCGTTTGTACTGGAAGCGCGCGATCGGGATGGCCGCCGACGCCAGGACGCTAAGAATGGCGACGGTAATGATCAACTCGACCAGCGTCAGTCCGAGTTCTCCGCTGCTGCCTACCGGAGACCTGGCCGTCAGGGTTGCCGTTCTCTTATCGCATTGTGGTAAGAACCGCAATGAAACCCATCCCGCAGGGGCTAAAGCCCACGTTCAAATTCCGCGCTTTTTCGGCACGACTCAAGTCGTGCCCTTTCAAAAACCAAGCTCCGCCGTAGGCCCTTCAGGGACTAAACGGGCTGCGGAAAAACTCGGTCGGCGGTCAGCGCGTAGCTTTGTGTCGGGGCATGACTTTAGTCGTGCCGCAAATGCAACAAAATAAAGGGTGGGCTTTAGCCTCTGCCTCGCCTGCTTTGCGATTCCAGCCGAATTTGGCCCGGTTTTCCGCAGCCTGTAAAGCCCACGTTCGCGTTATTGCTCTCTCGGCACGACTAAAGTCATGCCCCGTTTCAAAACCTCGCCAGGTTCGAATTTTCCCCCAGCCTACAACGTCGTGCCCTTCCAAAAACCATGCTTCCGCACGAGCCGCTCTACCGAACCTCACCCACAATCCGTTACTTGACGGTGATGTTTACCTGCGAAGTTCGGGCCGTAACTTGCTGCTGCGCGCTGTTCACTACGCCGGCGCGGGTGATCGAGAGCACACTGGTTCCCGCAGCCTTCCCCTGAAACGTGAGGACGCAGACCACCCCCGATCCGCTCATGCCGGGCGCGCCCGGCGGCCGCGATGAAACGATGGTCAGGTTCCCCGGACCGTCGTCGCGGTGCACAATGGCCACAGGCTGCCGGTCGCGGCTCAGGAAATTGCCGTCGCTCACATTGACCAGCGAGAGGTGCGCCGGGTCGTAGTGCATTTGCAGCGGAATGGAGTCCGCATTGGCGCCGCCGTTCAGCACCACCGGCACCTGGAAGGTGCTGCCCAGAGCCACCGGAACAGGCGGAGCGTTGAGCGTAAAGCTTGGCTCTGCGGACGCCGGAGCCGCGGGCGCTACGCTGCCGGCGGGTCCCGCGGCCTGACCCGGAGGCTGGCCCGGGGGATGAACCGGAGGCTGGGTTGTGAATGGCCCGGGTGCCCGGGTTGGGGGCGGGACCGGCATTTGAGCGGCGCCTGGCGGTCGTGCCTGCGGCGGCGCAGCCGCGGGCGGCGGCGACGGTTGGGCTTGGGGCCGGGTTTGCTGAGGCTCGCCCATCGCACCCATCTGCGCCAGAGCCGCCGGAGCCGCTCCTGCCGCGCTTGAGCCCTGGACGATGCCCACTCCAGGCTCCACATAGGCGGTTGGTTTCACCGCAGGAGGCGGATTCTTCGGCTCCATCATGCGCAGGTCAATATTCTGGCCGGAGCCGGTGTCGATGGCCTCGAGGTTCGCGGAGGTCAACTGCTCCTGCCGCACCACGTGGGGCACCACCACGAAGACAATGTCGTCGTCTTGAATGGTGTGGTCCTTCGATCCAAACAGATACTTCAAGATGGGAATCGTGCTCAACCCCGGAATGCCCGTCCAGTTATTCGATTCCTGATTGTTCTGAATGCCGCCCAGGATGCTGGCCTGGCCCTCCTTCAGGCGGATCGTCTGGTTGACGATACGCTGGCTGATGATCGGTTCGCTTACGCCCTCGATTGTCGTCTGGCCGCTCTCAGCGCTGACCTCGATGTCCATATTCAGCGTTACGTCGTTGTCGTAGTGCACGGTCGGCGTCATGACGATCTTCACACCCACGTCGACGAAGCTGAACTGGGTCTGGGCGTACCCGATCGCTGCCCCCGCGGTGAGGCCAGGCGTCGAATAGGACCCCGTAGCCTCGGGAATCTTGGAGCCGATGGTCAAAGTCGCCTTCTGCCCGTCGGTGGCGCGGATGCTCGGGTTCTGCAGAATCTGGGTGTTGGAGTCGTTGAGGAGCAGGCTGAGCGTGGCCGAGCCTACGCTGATGGCAAAGTCCGATGCCTTGAGATGGCTCAGGTCGTAGAGGGTCGGGCTGGTGGTAGTGGCGGGGGTGCTTCCGGACGCCGGAGTGCTGCTGCTGGAATTGGGCGGCACAATGGCCGCGCCTATGCTGCTCGGCCAGGCAATGCCCAGCGTCCGCTCCCAGTTTTTGCTCACTTCGAGCACCGCGATGTCCACCACCACCTCGGGGCGAGCCTTGTCCAGATCGTCCACCAGCTTCTGCGCCAGCAGCAGTTCGTCGGGCGTTCCCCTGGCCACGATCGCGTTCTGGCTGGCCACGCCGTAGAAACGGGCGGTGGGCAAAAGGCTGCGCAGCGCTGTCTGCACGTCGTTCATGTCGTTCTGCTGCCAGGCGTTGGTCAGGTAGAAGGTCTGCACCGCCTGCTCATCCAGCTCCGTGCGCTTGATGCGCGAGTTCTGCGCCACAAAAATAGTGTTCCTAGTGACCGGCCGCCAGAACGTATTGGACATGACGGCGACGATGCGCAGCGCATCCATGAGCGACACGTTGTTCAAATCGACCTGGATGCGCTGCGAATGATAGTCCGGATCGAAGAGCACATTGACGCCCGCGGCCTTGCCCACCGCTTCGTAGACCACTTTGGCGTCCTCGGTCATATGCAGGGTGAGCGGCTCGTTGGAGATGGGCGTGAGCTGCGGCGGCGGGCCCATGGCGTTGAGGTTTTCCTGCTCGCTTGCCGGCAGCGGCAGCGCGCTCGGCGGCGGCGGCGCGGCGCCCTCCAACAGCCGCACATGAGCAATCTCCTGGCCCGCGGCCTCGTCGGCGGGGTCGATCTCGTTGGCATGCAGAAACTCGGCCAGCGCTCCCTGTATATCGCCGGACTGCAGCAACTGGCGGCCCTTGGTCACGTGGACGGCCGCATCCGTGACGCGGACGCGGTCAAGCGCCAGACGGAAGCGCAGATCGTTGGGATTGCGGTTGTAAGCGCGCTGGTAGAAGGTGAAGGCCGCGTCGTAGTCCTGCCGCGCTTCGGCCTCCTGGCCGCGTTTGTAGTCCGACCGGGAAGACCGGGAACGGCCTTTGTAGCCGGGCATTCCGGCCTGCGCGCAAAGACTGGCGCAAGAAAGGCCGGCAAAGGCCAGAGCGGCAATCAGCGCCATGCGGAGAATGGTTCGAGCGACCAGAGGTCTGGAGGCGGCCGGAAAAAGAACGCGATAATTCATCGAACTCCCAGGCGTGGCAACAGGCGCATCTTGCGAGCCGGGCGCTTGCGCGTTGGGTCGGCGGCTAACGGCGCCGAAATGGACGCAATCGTACCTGGCGACTTGAACGAGCCGGTAATGCCCCATTTTAGCAAAGCCCCGGTAGAGCGCAGGCGCACAGCGCGCCGATGATAGCATCAAAAGTTAAAGGTTTTCTAAGATGGCCCGCCAGAGCAGCCACGTCATCGTGCCCAAAGACGCGCCCGCGGCGAAAAAAGCCGCTCGCCCGCGCGATGCCGTAGCCAGCGGCCAGCGCGACGCCGCGCACAACCGCGCCGCCAGCCACAATTATTTTCTGCTGGAAAAATTCGAGGCCGGCGTGGCCCTGCGCGGGACTGAAGTGAAATCCATCCGCGAGGGCAAAGCGAACCTGAAAGACTCCTACGGCCTGATCAAGGACGGCGAGGCGTTTCTGCTCAACGTGCATATCGGTCCTTATTCGCACGGAAATATGGCCAACCACGATGCGCTGCGCACCCGCAAGCTGCTTCTGCACCGGAATGAGGTTCGCAAGCTATTCTCGAAGACGCAGATCAAAGGGCATACGCTCATCCCCACGCGGCTTTACTTCCGCAACGGGCGGGTGAAGTGCGAGCTGGCCGTGGCCAAGGGCAAGCAGGATTGGGACAAGCGGGAGACCGAGCGGCGGCGCGAGGCGGACCGCGAGGCGCGAGCGGCGATCAACGCGAACAAGCATCGAACGGGACGATAAGACGGCCCGGTAAGCGCAGGATCGGCTAATGAGCCTCTTGGGCGCCTGAGCCACCTGCCGTTACGCGGCCCTCTTTACATTCATGCTTACGCGAAGTCCCGCGGTGGTCGCCATCTTCACCAGTAAATCAAGGCTGAAGGCGCCGATCTTGCCGCGCATCAGGTTGGAAATGCGCGGCTGCGTCACGCCGAGGAGCTTTGCCGCTTCGGCCTGCGTCCACGCTTCGCGTCGGATATGCTTCTTGATCGCAATCATAAGCAATGAGCGCAACTTAAGGTCGCCGTTTTTACTGGCGTACTGCGGCAGTACGGCCGTCGAGATTGGCGCGTAAGTCTTTGTGGATGTGTTGGTTAGCGGCTCGTACTGGCGTACTGGCCCAGTATGGGGGCCGGAGTTTTTCCGGGAAAGCGCTGAAAATGCTCGGGTTAGATGGGGCAGTACTGGCGTACAGGCGAAAATTGCAATTTCGGAGGGGGGCAGGCATTGCAGCGTCGAGAGGTTTCCCGCCTTGCGATGCCTTCTCTTTCGCTTCGTGGCCGGTATTTGAATGGCTGCTCATGCCGGAATTCCTCTACTTAAGATTGTGCGCCGAAGGGGCGTAATTATCTGCAAAGTTGCGGAAGAATTTTGGGGCGCGTTGAAGGCCGGCTTCCGGCATTACGCGACGGGCATGGAAGGGACGGTCGAGATCGAGAGTTTCTGGACCTGCCGGCGGCGGGAACATGGAGCAGCGCCCTCCCAGATTCCCAAAATCGGGGACCTGGGGCACCCAGTTTGGAGGCAAGGTGAGCATCCTGAGACCTGAGCCTCCCGCCATCCCAGGTCCCAGAAGCGGGGACCTGGGGCACCCAAGTATGGTCCAGATTGCGGCATTCTAAGCCTGGGGCACCCGCCTTGTGACATTTGGGACCTGGGCCACCCGCCTCATAAATCGGAACAACGTCTTGACCATCTACAGCCACCCGCCCGCGCGATCTCACTTCGGACGGTTCCCGATGATTGGAAAGACCTGATCCGGGGTATCATTACCATAAGAGGACTTCATGCGGACCACAATCGATCTGCCGGAGTCGGTATATCGCAAAGGCGAGCAGGCGGCGCGCACTCAGGGCGTGACGATTGAGGAATTCATCGTCCGCAGTTTTGAGCGCGAGTTGGAGGCCGCTCCTGAGCAACGCCCCGCTGCCAGGAATGTGAGTTTTCCGGTGATTCGATCCAAGCATCCGGGCACATTGGATTTGTCGGACTTCAACTTCGATGACCTGCTTACCTGATGTGAACGTTTGGGTTGCGCTCGCCTCTGACCAGCATATCCACCACGCTCTGGTGAAGGCCTGGCTGGAGAGCACGGCAAACGAACCTCTCGCCTTCTGCCGAATCACCGAACTTGGCTTTCTGCGCCTTCTCACAAACAAGCACGTGATGGGCGCTGAAGTCTGTTCTCCTCTTCAAGCCTGGCGCGCCTATGACGAAGTGCGCATGGACGCGAGGGTGATATTCCTCTCAGAACGCGCCGATTTCAGCGAAGCCTGGCGGCGGTTGGGCGGGCAGATTGCGGGAGGTCCGAATGCGTGGACGGATGCGTATCTGACTGCTTTCGCTGCTCACACTATCGCAGCCGTTGTGACGCTGGATCGCAAGTTCGCCGCGCTGGGCGCTGCCAGTGTTCAATGTCTGTTGTGAGGTGTCTCTTCTCCCAGGTCTCAAAGGCGAGACCTGGGGCACCCAAATTTCGAGTATGGGCACCTGGGCCACCCGCCCACCCGCCCGACCCTGATTTGGGTCAATGGGCCTCACGGGCGCTTGGATCACGCGCCTTGGGGATATGGGCCACCCGCCTTCTCCCGGGCTTCTTGTTGGTCTGTGCGGCATCCCTCTCACTTTTCCAAAAGAGTAGGTCGTCTACGATCCTTTGGAGTGTGCCGATACTACCGTCATATTTATAAGCCCAAATGTTTCTCAAGTAGTCGGGGAGATCATTAAATTCGATGCCTTCAAGGAGCACAGGAAGTACCTTATCGTCATCTGCATGGAACTTTGCAGCGAATTTTGTCTTCCACTCAACCGCAACTGCTGCAGATCTGAGGCTGTTCGCGGAAAAGACTGGCAGAAGAAAGTCGCTCGCCTTCAGGCCCTCACTAATCTGATCCTGAATCCATCGTCCGCCTTGCAGTTTCCACCTGTCAAGCCAAATATCATGGCCGGCCGTCTTTAGGTTCATCAAATCCTCTAGCATGTCCACCAAGGGCTCAACTTGAGCCCAGTCAGCGTGAGAGTATGAAACAAAAATCTTTATTTTTTCTTGCGCAATTATTTCGTCATCCTTCTCAGTCCATGGTAGCTCGTCTCCAATTCTAACTCGGTTATAACTGAACCTCGGATTCCGCTGCTGAACAGCGTGATGCAAGCACGGGTGTAACAAATAATAGCTTGCCGGATTTCGGGGCATGATCTCTTCGAAGCTCCAATTGAATTCATAGGGCTTCTTAAACGTCTGGCGTCGATCACGCGAGGACGGTTCATGTTCAACGTACCCAAGCAGACCCAGGTTGAATAGGAGGCAGAATGGGTGCTCCGTCCCGCGCCAGGCTCCGTCATTGATAAATTTTGCCGAGAGTCTTTGCATGTTGGATAGGGATAGAACGGTCGAATTGATACTGGCGATCAACTTGCTTACGAAATGCTGGACATCTGCGCCTCTAAAAAATATCTGCATTTCCTTGGTCAGATAATCCATCGCCAATTTGTTGGAGGACTCCTCATTAACGAGGTTCGTAACTGCTTTTTGGCGCTTTGGCGGGGAAATGCCTAACGTGCCTTGCTCGCTTGGTAGGGAATCAGACAGCTTCTGTCCTAAGATCATTAGCCAACGGGGCGAGCCGATAATGTGTCGAAATATGTAATCAAATACACCCTCGTAGATTTGTAGATACCCATTGTAGACCTTCTTTAGCCCAACGAACTCTTCGATCGAATCCAATTGCTCATAGTGCTTTACTGCTCGGTCGAATATTTGATGAAGATCCTCCTTCAAATATTCGATGAGTAGTACCGACCCCTGAATATTAAGAGTCTCAGCATTTCGAAAAGACGCATACGCCTCCTGCCTAATGGTTGCGAAGACCTTGAGGTGTCGGTTGTGGCGAGAAAGTTCCCAAGCAGCACGCATAAGGCCGCATTGGCCGGCGCACCAAACATCAATCTCACCCGGCAATATGTCGTTTAGAGCCTGGTCAAAGCTGTCGATAAAAACGTAGCAGGCACTGGCGACGTATCTTACACACAAGTCGTGAATAATTGGTAGGGTGATGGTTCTCGCCTGTTCAATGTGGCTCTTGCTCTCCTTGAAAAGCATTACCAAAACGCTGGACGGAACTCTCTCTTCGCGGTGTACGCCGTTGAGCGCATTGAGGAGGTCAGCAGCCAAGGTAGAAGGCAAGACGGCGCGACCGATCTCCGATGCCGCAGCCACCTTTTCATTGTCGGAAAGTCGGTGAGGAAAGTTCAGAAGAACAGAGATCGCAATTGAGATTTCCCACACGTCCTGCCAAAACTTCACGTCCTTCATTGAGGAGATCAGATCCTTCGGCAGAACGCCGCCTAGCGTCACATAATCGGACATTTTGTTACGAGGGATCGAAAGTGAACCATCGTGCGCGCCCTCAAGGAGCTTCCGCTTGTGCCGCATCAGAAGCGTCTTACCCATTCCTTTCGCGGCAACAATGATAAACCGCTCATTGCCGCGCAGGAATGAGTTGATAGCTCCATTTGTCCAAATCAGTTCTGGATTAATTTCATCGATAAACTGCGCATCGGTATTCCAAGAGGCCCCGGCAGACACGGCACGAACTGGCGTAGGTCTGCGTGTTCCTCCTGGGCGTTGGGAGGCATTAGCTGGTTTTCGACCCATGGGCACGAATTATATATTGGGCTGCCGCCGATGGGTAGAGCAATCGCAAAAATATTCAAGAACCGCAAAATGCGGGCGTGAAGGCCCGCGCTTTTGCAATTCGGAATTGTCCTGGTTTATGCTTTCGCCAGCACGGCGTTGCCCAGCCGCTCCGCCAGGATTTCGTGGGCGTGTGCGAAGAACTCTTCCTTGCTGAGTTTGCCCGAGTCCACTTCGGCGAGGATTGCCTTTTGCGCTTCGTACTCGCGGTTCTTGATGCCGGCCTTGGACTGCAGCATCCGCCAGGCCTTGCGGCGCTCTACGCAGAACATGACTAACTGGCGGCTGAGGGCGCGGTACTCCGTCTTTCCATCCGCTTCGTACTGGATGTAGACGCCGAAGTCGGGGATGAAGCTGCGATGCTCGGGGTGCAGGTAGCGGCGGTAGACTACGTCCTGCTGCGTGATGCGCACCAGCATGTTGTCGAGCGAAATGAGCTTGGCCGCGGCTTCGGGCTTGATCTTCTTGAGGTGGTTGCGGAAGCGGGCTTCCGTGGTACACCAGTGAGCGACCGTGTAGCGGCGGGTTTCGCCGCTGTTCTTATCCTTCGTTTCGTACCAGTCGAGATCGATGGAGGGGTTGCCCTTGAGGTCGAGCGCTTCCTGGTAGGTCTCGCCCTTGCGGGGGTCGAAGACGAACTCCGGCGCGCCGCGGGAGTCGCGGACGCGCTGGGCCTGGAAGAGCGCCATGTCGTCGGGGACGCCGTGCTCGGGCTGGCAGGTGGTGAAGGCTTGCAGGAACATGGTGCCCCTGTATTCCAAACCGTCCAAAATAGCGCGGTAGAGCTTGGGGGCGTTGGCCATGGAGCACTGCGCGACAAAGGGCGAGCCGTGGCCGGCGAGGAAGGTTTCGGCCACCGTCTTCTTCTCGGTGTTCTTGCCCTGGGTGGCGGCGCCGAAGACGTTCATGTCGTTGCCGCCGAGCATGGGCGTCGAGTCGGAGTTCTGGCCGCCGGTGTTCGAGTAGACCTGGGTGTCGAGCATGACCGCCTTGATGTTGGGGCGGTTCTGCAGGATCACTTTGGACATGTTCTGGTAGCCGATGTCGCCCATGCCGCCGTCGCCGCCGACCACCCAGACCTTGGGCAGCTCGACGATCTCCTGGTCGGTCATCAGCGCGTCGGTAAAGTGCGCGAAGTTGTAGTACTGCTCGTCGTCGATGAGGTTCGACTCGCGGGTCAGGAGGATGTCGGCCAGGCGCTCGGGAATGACGGAGCGGCGGGCGTGATCGACGATGAAGCTCTCGCCCATGAGCCAGCCGATGGTGATGCCGTCCTGGAAGAGCGAGTTCATCCACGGATAAGGATGAGGATTGTTGGGCGATGTGGAACCGTAGACGGTGTTGCAGCCGGTATGCGCGGCCATGGCCATGACGGACATTCCGTTGGCAAGCCGTCCATCGACAGGCTGCAGGCTCTTATGGTTGAAGGCTTCGGTCAAGAGAACCGCGGCGATGGCCTCGATCAACTCGGCGTCGGTGATCTGCCCGTGATCGGCCTCGTAGGCGGCGATGCGCGACTTAGTGTCTTTTTCGTCTTCGCCGCCCAGGCCCATGATCAGATGGGCGATGGTCTGGCGCATGAGGGCGTATTCGGCAGGGCTGGTCTGCTTGAGGGCTGACAGCTTCGCCGCGCCGGTCTTCTCAAGCTGTCCGGCCTTGGCCACCAACCGGTCGCTCTTGGCGTGGAAGATGGGGCGCATGTACGCCTCGGTGACGGCGGTGATGGAGCGCAGAACGCTTTTTTCGCCACAGCCGGCGCAGGCGCCGTCGCCGGAGACAAGAGCGTCGTAGTTGGTGCGCACCATGAGCATGTTGCGCAGCGTGGCGGTCTTCGAATCGGCGGGGTTGGCCGCGTTGAAGAGGCCGAGATACTTCTGCGCGGTGTCGGGGAGCAGGTCGAGGAAGCCGGTGCCGGTTTCGTGCTCGGCGTTGACCTGTTCAGTCTCGGCGACCATCTTGAGGGCGTTGTGGTCGCCGCAGGCGGTGACGCAGGCGGCGCAGCCTTTGCACAGATCGCTGACGAAGATGGAGAAGATGCCGCCCGAGCCGGGGGTCTTGCGCTCCGGCGAGGAGAAGATGGCGTTGACCTTCTGATAGGCCATGGGCACCTTGTCCATGATGGAGAAGAACTGCCGCTTGGCGTCGGCAGAGAAGCCGTCGACGGAGTCGGTGACCTCGCGAAGGATGGTCTGGAGCGGCGTGCCGGTCTTCATTTCGGCGACCATGCGCTCGCGGGTGCGCTTTTCGATTTCGGGAAGCGCGCGCAGCATTTTGGCGCGTTCGTCGGCGTCGCCAATGTAGTAGGAGACGGCGGTCGAGAGCACGGTGCGCAGGTCCTGCGAGGTATTGGGCAGCGCGGTGTCGGGGCAGACGGCGATGCACTCCATGCACTGGGTGCAGTTCTCGGGGATGTAGAGCGGGGATTCGCGGCGGGCCACGTACTTGGAGGCGGTGTCGCCGGTGGCCGCGGCAACGACGCCCATGGCGGAGAGCGGCGTGGCCGGCTGGTGGTAGCCGAAACGGGAGCGGAATTCGGCGTTGAAGGCGTCGATCGAGCCGATGGGCGCGCGCGGCGACTGGCCGGCGGGCCGCGGCGTGGAGCGGCGGCTCGTGATGCAGGATCCCGCGGCGGCAAGCGCGGCGATGGGCATGAGGGCCGCGCCGCGGAGGGTGGAGCGGTCGGCCGCGGATAGCTCGCCGATGGCGATCTCTTTGACGCGCTCGAAGCCCTGGATCATGATTTCCATGTTCGACTGCACGACCGCATCGCCGAGCTTGCCAAATTTCTTCACATACTGCTTGTGGACGACGTCGCGGAACTGCTCCTGGGTGATGCCGAACTCCTGAAGCATGGGGCTGACGGCAAAGAATGCGCCGAGAAAGGCGTTGCCCTGCATGCGCAGTTGGAGGTCGCCGCGGTCGGTGGCTTTCTTGGCGATCTGGAAGCCGGGGAGCGTGAAGACGCGAATCTTCTTTTCGATGATCTGGCTGCGCGCCCACAAAGGCAGCCGCTCCCAGGCCTGCTCGCCTTCTTCATCCGACTCCCATACCAGGCAGCCGCCTTCCTGCATGCCGTCGAGGGGGTTAGTGTGGGTGAAGGCCTTGGGATCGCAGCAGAGAACCAC